>JAKAXA010000049.1 GCA_021816775.1 Pseudomonadota bacterium | reverse complement strand
CTCGAGCAGCTTCATGCACGTATCGTCATTGTGCACCACGGTGCCTTGGGCGGCCTGATCGATCATCTGCTCGTGGGCGGCAACGAGCTTCGGGAGGGCCTTGTTGACCAGATCCCACTGCGTGGCCGCCGGCAGCGGCACACGCATCGCTTTCTGCAGTTGTTCGATGCGATTGAACGGTAGCCCGGTGCCGTAGCGCAGCATCCCCACCATGGCGGTGGCGCTCGCATCGTACTTCTCGCGCCCAACCCCGGGGCGCGCGGCGGCGGTGTACACCTCCCCGCACAGATTGCAGCGCAGCCGATCGCACGCGTATACCCGCGCCCCAAGCGGCGCCATCCCCGTGATGCGCACCAGCACCGCTGGGGGCTCGAGCGGATAGACCTTGCCATGGGGGCACCCGGGGCAGGCATCGCCCCGGGAAAGATCCGCGTGCGCTACCCGGATGTGTTCGGCCCCGGCGTAGGCGCTCGCGGCATTGCGCCCGTGACCAGGAGCCTTTTTGCGGGCCGCCGCGCCCTCGGCCGATGCGCTCGCCGCTGCATCCTGCCGACCCGCACCGGCGCGTTCCTCGCCCAGCACCTGTTCGGTCTTCTCCGTCGGCGATCCAAAGAGCATCCGGCGCAGCCGCTCGAGGGAGGTCTTCTTCCCTTGCAGCTGTGCGATCAGCTCGGCCACGATCTGCGTCGTCGAGGCAAGCGCGGCCATCGCCGTCGTCAGCTTCGCGTGATCCTCGGCACTCAACGCGCCCTTGGCGCGCTCGAGCACGCCCGCGAGCTCCTCGAGGTTCACCTCCATCGGCGGCGCACCGACCGGGGCGCGCCGGCGCGACTTTCCTCCCTTGCGACTCATCAGAGCAGCCGCCCACGAAAGTCCGCCACCAACGCAAGACCCAGCACGTCCTTCACCGTGCGGTTCGCTCGGTGCGTCAGATCGTCCTTGCCCCGCCCCTGGGTGCGCCCGAGAAACTGCCAGTTGGCCGCTCGGTAGCAGGTGCCGCGATGGCGCGTGGTATCGACAAACGTCTCGGCGAAATACACCGGATGGCCGTATACCTTCTCCCACTCCGCCGACAGCATCCGCGTCATGCGCGAGAGCAGATGCGAGGCCAGATGCGGCACCTGAATCCAGCTCGGAATCAGGTAGCGCGTGTTGTAGGCCAGGAACCGAATATTCTGCCGCCGCGCTTCGAGCGACCATCCAAGATGCCGATCACGAGGCCCCAGGTGCCGCGCCGCCGAGCTCCAGGCGAAGAGGGCCACCGGTCGAACCCCCGCGTACACCATGAACTTCAGATGCTCCCCGACTGCCCGGGTATAGCCCAGATAGTGCTCGCTCTCGATCAACCAGTTGAACAGCGCCTCCTGCGGTGTACGCCGAACCTGACAGAACGTAAGCGGCCCCAGTTCCCGCAGGCTCGTACGCAACGGCGTGCGATCGACCTCCACCGGATGCGGTCGCCGACGTGCCACTTGCCGCGCCGCCAGCGGATTGTGCAACCGGCGGCGCACCGCCGGCAGCTCGATGTGCCCGCCACGGTGCAGCGCCAGCATCAACCCCCGCGCCACCATGTCCCGCAGTGAACCATTGGCCTGTCGCCAATCCCAGGCCTCGCACAGCCGCTGCGAGAGCCGACGACGACTCTCACGGGAATGCGCCGCAATCAGCTCGCGAATGAACTGAGCGTCGACCGTCGTGACCGCTCGGCCGCGGTATCGAAGCACTGTCTCCATGCCGCGCAACGATAGCGGAACCCGAAACGGAACGCAAGCCCCGCAGGCCGTCGACCTCCGGTCGCCTTACGCATCCTGACCGGAAACACACAATACCGCGAGCGCGGGTACGGCAATCAGGGCAGCGGCCGTCAGCGCCAGCGAGTTACGGCTCGAGCGTGCGCTGAGATAAATGAGCACCCACGCGGATAATGCGCCGAAACCCATTGCACCGGCCTGAAGCAGGCTGCTCGCAACGCGCCGCGTCCGTTCGGAGTGCAGCGCTCCCATCATCCCGCCGGCGCTCGAGACGATGAGCTGACTGCAACATGCGGCGAGGAACGCGAGCGTCACCGCCCCGGTCGAGGAGAGCCGCGGCTGCTCGAAGTTCAACCACATCAGAAACGCGGCGATGAGTGCGCTGACGACAAGCCAGGTGCGCCTACGCACGAAGAAATCCGTGATGGGGCTCCATAGGAAATACAGGCTGGTCGGAAGTGACAGCAGGCCGATCAGGTGCGCTTGCGTGACGCTGCCGGCGCCCTGGCGGCTCAGCAGGTAGCCGAGGACGCCTCCCTGAACGATGCCTTGCAACAGCACGCCGTAGGGTGCGATGAGGAGGCCAAAAATCCATCCTCGTTCGTTCGCGACCACAGAGCCGTCGTCAGGTAAATCATTGTTCATGGGGATTGGAGAACATCATCTTCAGCTCTTCAGCTGTGGATAGCGGACTACGTGGTCGCTTTGCGCGGGGTCGAGACAATCGACTTTAATAAGATCCCCGGCACGCTCGCCATATTGCTTCCCGATGTGGTGCCAGGAGCCGGTCAGCTCGCCCAGATAGCGCGGATGCGGCTCGTAGGGCGGCTAGCCGGCGACAATCCGGTATTTCTCGAGTTTAATATTCCGGCCGGTCCACTCCGGTGGGGAGCTCCGGGACGGCGCGGCGGAAACGGGCGGCTCTTGCGCCGGCGCGCTCGGAGATCCGCTCCAGGCGGGTGACGTACGGACACCCAGAGCAACCGCAGCACTTGCCGATGCCGCGGCCCGAATCAGTTCCCGCCGACTGAGCTTGTCGGGATGTTGTGTATCATCAGCCATCGGATACGCCTCTCGGCGCGGAGAGGGATAGTCGTAATTACCCAGTATCGAGATGAGAACGAAGTCACTGACCTAGCCGACGACGATCCGGGAACGCCGCCCGAAAGCGGCCGCTCTGAGGCGCCGCGGCCGCTTCGATCGCTCTCATGGCACCCCGGATGCTCTTGGAATAGTAGTAGTAGCGGGACGAGTGTATTCTATTCGCGCCGGTCGTCCAGTTCGAGTCGTTCGCCCGCCGGCCATCCGGTGAGGGTAGCCTTTCGAGCGGCTGACTGGCGAAGGCTGGATACGAAAGGGCAAAGCCTATTCGAATGCCCGCATAAGACGTGCGGCTGGTGATCGAGCACGCGACCGGTCGGCAAACGACAGTTCAGGGGTGGGTCATGCAGATTCAACGCGACGCCGGGCTCGTCCGGGAACTGGGACCATTGGCCTCGCGGCCAGCATCGTCAGCGTGATGGTCGGTGCCCGACATTTTCGTGGCGCCCCGCGCGCTCGCCGCCTCCGTCGGATCCGACGCACCCCTGGCATTCCTCGCCTGCGCCCTGGGGATCGGGGCGGTCGGCATTTGCTGCGCCGAGGGAGGAAGCCGCGTGCCGACGAGCGGCGGAATGTTTGGCTACACCGAGGCCGCCCTGGAGTATTGTTCGCTTTCGCTCGCCATGGCCTGCTTCCACGGGCACTCGGCCGCGTTCATCCGAAGACCAGCACGCCGCCCGTAGCGATCCTCGCCTGTGCGGCGCTTGCCGCAGTCCTCGCGCTCACGGGATCGTTTGTGGAGCTCGCCGTGCTCTCAACCCCCCGCGTCTGCGGGATTGTACATCGCTGCCTCCGTTGCGGCGTGGTTGCTCGCACGCCGCAACGTCGCGCTCGCGGGTGTGCCGCTCAATTTCCGCTGGCTCCGAGTGGCGATGGGGCTGGGCGTGGGCACCATGCTGTTGCTCATCGCCGTGGCCTCGCCTGTCGAAATCACCGGCCTTTCGGCCTTGGCCGCCGGCAGTGCAGCTGTGCATCTGCTGCAGAGCCGGATTGTCGCGCGGAGCGCAACTTGAGCGCCTCGGATAGCGTTTCGTCGCATCGCCTTTAATTCCGAGCAAAGAAAATCTTTCGACCTCCTATCACCATAAGTATCGCCCAGAGGGTCACAGAGAGCTCACCATGTCTTTATCCCCTTCCGTCGATGTGCAGCCGGGGCGCGTTTTCGCACCGTCAAATCGCTCTATCCTTAAGCGAATTGCCTGGTTTGCATTCGGGCTCCTCGCTCTTTCCGCCTTCTTCTTCACTTCCCTTCCTATCCTCAAGCCTACCAATCCGATGCACGCCCTGCTCTACTCGCAGAGATGGCTGCTTTTTCCTCACATCGCAGGTGGCCTCACCGTGCTCATCCTCGGACCATTGCAGTTCTCGCGGTCCATGCGCCAGCGCAACCCCGCCCGGCATCGCCTCCTCGGGAAGTGCTATATCGCCGGCGTCCTCGTCGCAGCCATCCCCGCGGTGCTGATGGCCCGGCACTACCCGGCGTTCCTGCCGTACAGCGTCACCATCAACGCGATCCTGTGGCTGACCAATACCGTCGCTGCGTTCCTCGCAGCGCACAATAGGCGGTTCGAGCAGCATCGCCGCTGGATGGCGAGAAGCTACGCCATGACAGCGACCTTCGTCATACCGCGGATTCCGCTGCCGATCTTCAACAACATGAGCCTGGAAGCCGGCAGTTACTTCCTGCTCGCCGTCGCCATCGTTGCGCTCTTGATCGCCGATCTGATCGTCGATTGGCGGGTGTTCACGGGCGGTCGGCTCGCGAGCAGCGCCGCATAGGTCGAGATATCGCCGGGATACGAAGCGCGGGAACATGCAACTACCTACCGACAATCACGACGCCCGGCCCGGCGCGGTGGTCGGCTGAGCGCGGACCGAGCCGAACGAGAAGTCATGACTCGCGCGCCATGCACCGAAACACGATCGGGGGAGATTCCAGATGCATCGCCGCTACGGACTGTTGATCCTGCTGACGGCCATCATCGTGATGGCCGCGACTTACTTGGGCTTCATGGCCTTCAATGTGTCCGGACTGCCTCTTGCAGTGCGGGTTGTTAATGCCCACACCGGGGTCCTCGTGCCGGTACCCGGTCTGGCACTGCCCAAGGGCATGCAGGCGGGCGAGCACATCGATCTGACGAAACAATCGCCAGCGACCCGGATCGCCATTGCACAGCTACATAGCAGTGGTCAGCTATTGCCTCTGGGGCAGGTATACACGTTCACGATCCGCCGTGGCATCGCGCTTCGTGCCGTCCCTGTCAGGAGCATCAGCTGGAAAGCGGCGCCGGGGCTTGGATTGGTGGCGTGGCTGCGGATTTTTGAGGGTCTGTTCAGCGGTGCGATCGCGCTGGCGGCCGTGTGGCGCGGCCGCGACCGGGCGGCCGCGGGTCTCGCGCTCTTTTCGATCGCGTTTCTGGTGGCCTTGGCCGCGACAACTACGCCGTCCAAGGGAGCTGTCGGGCTCGCAGCACTCTTGGGCGCATGGACGCTCTTCCTACTGGCGCGTGTCGGCCTGTATGGCATGGCGGAGTCGATGGTGGACGCTGCGCTCAGCTCGCGGGCACGTCTGTACTGGCGTGGGAGCTTTCTCCTGCTGCTCGGTGCCGCAGCGATAAACGCGCTGGGCGGCCCGTTTATTTACTTCGCCACCGGATGGGCGGAACTGCTGCGCCCCCAATACGGCATAGTCGTAACGGCAAGTTACCTGGTGCCGGTAGCGTTGCTGTTCGTGAGCTATCACCGCGCCGAGGCCACCCAGCGGCTACGATTGCGCTGGATGGTGTGGAGCGGAGCGATGCTCGTCGTGGGCATCGCACTGAGCAACACGCAGGTCCTGGCACCGCCGGCCACGCGGGCTGCAACGGCATTCACGGTCGCCTTTGCACTCGTGGGATTCCTTTACGCGATCCTGCGCCACCGAGTGGTAGACGTCAGGATACTCTTCAGCCGGACGCTGGTCTACGCGGTAACCACCAGCCTCGTGCTGGGCCTCTTCGCTCTGTTGGAGAGTCTGATTGAGCGCGCCGCGCTCGGTCATGACACCAGCCTGGCGCTGGAGCTCGCCGTGCCGCTCGGCCTCGGGGTGTCGCTGAGTACCGTACACAGGCGCATCGATGACACGGTCGATCGCCTGATCTTCCGGCGCCAGTACCGGGAGGAAGTGGCGTTGCGCCGCTTTGCGAGCGAGAGTGGCTTTGTCACCCGGCCAGAGACGCTGCTCGATCTGACCGTGGACCAGCTCCGGCTGCATGTCGGCGCACCGTGGGTCGCATTTTATGAATACACCCCGGACGGCTACACCCGGGTGCGCCAGCGTGGCGAGCAGGATCTGCCCCTGAGTGTGGCGACCGATGACCTGGCGCTGGTGAGGTTGCGCGCCCATGACAGCGAGGTCGATCTGCACGAGGCGCCGAGTGGCCTGGGCCGGGACGGCTACGCCTTTCCCTTGCGGGCGCGCGGCCACCTGCTCGGGGTGCTGCTCGTCGGGCCGCGTCCCGGAGAACGCTACGCCGCCGAAGAGCGCGAGCTGATCGCGCATGTGGCGCACGCGGTGGGCGCGTCGCTGTTCGCGCTGCGGGCGCAGGACACGGAGGAGCAATTGATCTCAGCACGCGCGGAAATCGAAGCCAGCGGGGCACGGCTGAGTCAGGCGCACGCGCAGGTCCAGGCGAGTAAGGCGCTGCTCGATGAGGCGCGCGTGCGTGAGTCGACGTTGCTGGATGCACTGCGCGCACTCGGTACTGCGTCGAGAGTCTGACCAACCTGACGGGGAATTGCCATGCATCGCCGTTCCAGCCTCTTGATCCTGCTCACGGCTTTCATCGCCCTCGCCAGCACGCATCTCATTCTTACGATAAGTCAAAGACCCGGACTGCCGTTTTCAATCCATGTCGTCGACGCCCGTACTGCGGTCATCGAGCCGATTCCCGGCATTCCATTGCCGTCGGCCTTGCGCGCGGGCGATCAGATCGATCTGGCCGCACAGCCGCCGGCGACTCGCATCGCAATCATCATCACTAACGGCTTATCCACCCTTTCCGCGCGGCAAACTTATCTGTTCGTGATCCGCCGCGGCGGTGCGAACACCACCATTCCCATCAAGCCTGTAAGGTTGAACGCCGCCTCGAGTGTTCGGGCATTTTATTGGAGCACTCTCGGTTTCAATTTGCTCCTCGCCGCGGTTGCGCTGCTCACCCTGTGGCGCGGGCGAGATCGGGCGGCCGCGGGCCTGGCGCTCTGGGCAGCCGCCTTTCTGGCCGCGTACAACGCGGGCTTCGTACCGTCCCATGGGGTGGTGGGGCTCGGTCTCCTGCTTGGAGCAATGAGCCTCATTCTCCTCGCGCGCGTCGGCTTTTACGTGATGGCAGAGTCCATGGTGGGCGCCGCGTTGAGCCCGCAGGCGCGGATGTGGTGGCGCGCAGGTTTCGTCCTGCTGCTTGGGCTCGGCGCGATCCATGCGCTGGGTGGACCGCTTGCCTTTGTCGCCACGGGCTGGGCGGAACTCATCCGGCCCGCATATGGGGTTGCCCTCTCGGCCTCCTACCTTGTCCCGGTAGCGCTTCTATTCGTGAGCTACCGCCGCGCTCAGGCCGCGCAGCGGCTGCGTTTGCGCTGGATGCTCGGGAGCAGTGCTTTGTTCTCCGCGGGAATATTCCTGAGCAACACACCGATACTCGGCTTTATCACTTCAACCATAGCCCAGCGTTTCACGAGTGCTCTGGCGGTTGGTGGTTTCCTGTACGCGATCCTTCGGCATCGGGTCGTGGATGTTGCGGTGGTTCTCAACCGCGCATTGGTGTACGCCGCGACCACCAGTCTCCTCCTCGGGCTGCTCGCACTGCTCGAAAGCCTGATCGAACGTACGACCCTCAGCCGTGGGGCGAGCCTTGTGCTTGAACTCGCCGTGCCTGTGGGTTTGGGTGCGGCTCTGAGCACCGTGCACCGACGCATAGAGAGTACGGTCGAGCAGTTCCTCTTCCGTCGCCAATACCGGGAGGATACCGCCCTTCGAGGATTTGCCCGCGAATGTGCCTTCGTCACCCAACCCGATAACTTGCTCGACCTGACCGTAGACCAGATCCGTCTACACACCGACGCTCCGTGGGTCGCCTTGTACGAATACACGCCGGAAGGGTTTGCCCGCACCCGTCAGCGGGGCAGCCGCGAGCTGCCTGCGCAGCTGGATCTTGATGATCTGGCGCTCGTGAAGCTGCGCGCGCACGCTACGGAGGTCGACCTCAATGGCACCCCGAGCAGACTGGGCCGGGAGGGTTATGCCTTCCCACTGCGCGCCCGTGGCAGGCTGCTCGGCATCTTGGCAGTCGGACCGCGATCTGACGAACACTACGTGGCTGATGAACGCGAGTTGTTCGCGCACGTGGCCCACGAGGTCGGGGCGGCCCTATTTGCGCTACGAGCGCAGGCGACCGAGGCATTGCTCGATGAAGCGCGTGCTCGTAATGCGACGCTGCTGGAGCTGTTGCGCGCCCATGGAGCAACCCTGGAGTCGTAGTGCGTCCTTCTGAACATGGATAGTGCGCGCAACTGAATCGAATGGCAGCTTTGGAACATCCAAACAGCGTGCCTGACTGACCGCACATGGCCGCAAGCCGACAAGCCGCTACTCGGTCCATATCCTGGTCGTAGCGACCAGAGATAGTCGAGTGATGACGCAGATCAACATGCTCGTGACCACGAAATTGGCGCTCATATGCGAGGGCGGGGAGGATGCTGATGAGGGCCGCACTGGGGTGTTCACCTCCGGGATCGTGGCCACGGGCGCCGGCCACCGCATCGCGCTGTTCTTCACCGGGGTACGGCATGCCGGAGAGAACTTGGCCGCCGTGCTCGAGCAGCGCGCCGAGGAACTCCCTGCTCCGATCCAGATGTGCGACGGGCTCTCCAGCAATACGGCCGGAGACTTCCAGACGCTGCTGTCAAATTGCAACGCTCACGCGAGACGCAAATACGTCGAGGTCGCCGCGCACTTCCCCGAGGAGGTGCGCTTCGTGCTCGAGCAGCTGGGCGAGGTCTACAAGATCGACGCCGAGGCGCGCTCGAAGGGACTTCCTCCCGAGCAACGGCTGCAATTACACCAGGAGAAGAGCGGCCCGCGGATGGCCGCGATCGAGCAATGGATGCGCACCCAGTTCGATGAGCGGCGCGTCGAGCCCAACTCCGGACTCGGACAGGCTATGCGCTACATGCAAGCAGTGGGATGCGCTCACCCTGTTCTTGCGTGTGCCCGGGGTGCCACTGGCCACTGGACAACAACATCACAGAGCGGGCGCTGAAGAAGGCGATCGTGCATCGCAAGAACGCCCTGTTCTACAAGACGCTCAACGGCGCGCACGTCGGCGACATCTTTATGAGCCTGATCTACACCGCAGAGCTCAACGGCGTCGCCCCGTTCGAGTACCTCGTCGCCCTGCAGCGCCACAGTTCCGATGCCGCCGAGCATCCCGCGGACTGGATGCCCTGGAACTACCACAGTACCCTCGACCGAATCACCTCCGGACCGGGTCCGCCGGCATAGGCATCGGCGCGCGCTACGCGCCGTCGGCCAAGGCGTACTCCAGGGCGTAGCACAGCGCGTCGAGCTCCTCGAGCAGCGCGGCTGAGCGGATCGTCTTGGCAGACCGGATGACGTCCGCGATCATCATCTCGATCCAGTACGCATTGATGCGCACCCGGTGCACGCCCCCGACGGCGCGGCTGGCACGCAGATTCTCCTCATCCTCCGGCCAGGGATAGCCGTACTTGAGCAGCAGCCGCACCTCTCGCGGGGTCAGTTCCACCGTCCGCAGCTTGCGCTCCGGCTCGCTCTGATCGTCCACGGCTCATCACCCGGGCTGAAATCCGAGCCGCTGATCTTAGCCGCTCTTCGCGCCCATATCGCACCCACCGGCCCCCGCTCAAGCATCCCTGCCGGAAGGACACCTTTCGCCGGAATTTTCGGCGAAACGCCCTCTACCTCTACTGCGCGCGACTCTGGCAAACTGGTGGAAAGGGAGGGACTCGAACCCTCGACCCCGGCATTATGAGCCTGCTGCTCAGCTCGAAATAGCATTTCCATTCAATGATTTATCCGCGTGACGTCCGTTGCATTTGTCACGACGAAGCACAACTGAGCACGATTGATTCCCGCAAATCTCCCGCAAGACTGACAGCGACGTCGCGCTGATCCTCGGTTGAGCCGGACCTGGAATGCGAGTACATTCGCTGTTCGCGAATCTCGAATAACGAATGTCCATGAAACGCTCGATTAACTCACAGATCGTCCTCAAGCCCCAGGATCTCGTCGTCCTTCTGAAGCTGCTGCTCCTGGGCGATCAGCGGCGTAGCTTCGCCGTACTGGCGGCGGAGCTGTCGATGTCCGCCTCAGAAGTCCACGGAAGCGTGAAGCGAGCGATCGCGGCCCGACTGGCTTACCAGGTAGACAGCCAACTCAGGGTCTCCAAAGCCGCACTGAAGGAATTCGTGCTGCACGGAGCAAAATATGCATTTCCTGCGACTTTCGGTGTTCCAACGCGCGGCATGCCGACTGCCTACGCTGCTCCGCCGCTATCCGCCGTGATCGTGCACTCGAATACCGAAATGCCAGTCTGGCCCAGCCCCGACGGAGAAGAGCGGGGGATCAGCTTTTATCCCCTATATCCAACGGTGCCTCAGGCCGCCCGTCAGGATCCACTGCTATACGAGACACTCGCTCTATTTGACGCGCTGCGCGGGGGCGCCGCACGTGAGCGCAACATCGCCGCAAAGCTGTTGGAGGAGCGCTTCAAATGAGAAGCCACGATCTAAACCTGGCGCTTCTTGAGTCCGTTGTCGCCGCGCTAGGTCCGCTGTCTCCGCAATTCGTATTCGTCGGCGGCTGCGTTACAGGTCTCCTCATAACCGACGCGGCAACCCCCGCCGTGCGTGCGACTCGTGACGTCGATGCCATTGTACAAGTCGTATCGCTCGGCGAGTACCACGCCCTGGAGCGCCAGCTCCAAAATGCCGGACTGCGACATGATCAGACTCCAGATGCGCCCGTTTGCCGCTGGAGAGCCGGTGGCGCACTTCTGGATGTCATGCCGACAGACAGGGCGGTCTTGGGTTTCGGCAATCGCTGGTACGACGAAGCAATCCGCACGGCCTCAATTTGGCCATTGCCGAGCGGCACAGTCATTCGCCTGATCTCTGCCCCTGTCTTCATTGCAACAAAACTGGAAGCATTCGCCGATCGCGGCGAGGGCGACTTCCTTGCCAGCCACGATCTCGAGGACATCACGACCGTCGTGGATGGACGCTCCCAACTCATCAATGAGGTCGTGGCAGCTTCACCTGAGGTACGCCACTATCTCAGCGGGCGATTCAGCGACTTGCTGCAGAATCCGCGCTTTGTCGAAGCACTGCCAGGCCACCTTCCCGGTGATGCCCAGAACCAAGCACGTCTCCCGGTTATCCTGGAGCGTCTCCAGCAGCTATCAAGCCTCCCCTAGCGCCGCGCCAATCCGCCTCGGGAATCGACTCTTCGGCAGACCGATTCATGAGGCCAAGAAATGCTGGTGGAAAGGGAGGGACTCGAACCCTCGACCCCGGCATTATGAGAGCCAAAATGCCCGGCTTTAGCGTTTACAATCAATTCAAGTCTCTGGGATATTTTGTGGCCGTTTCCCTTATTTTCCCGCTATTTCTGCTGAACTCTGGAATACGCCACAGTTCGCCCGCCTAACCCGCCCTTCACCGTCACTTGCACTTATAAGTGTGCGGAGCGTAACCTATATGTGAGTCATCTCACCGCCGTCTGAATCCAAGGCCAGAACTGATGAAAGCCGTAATCAGCGCGCGCCTCCTGGCCAGCGCCACAGTTCGCCCGGCCCAAAAGCCGTTCGAGATCACCGACCGCGACCTCCGCGGGTTTTTGCTTCGAGTACAGCCATCCGGAGCGAAATCCTACGTTGTCCAGATTGCGCGTGGTCGAAGGGTGACGATCGGCGCAGTAGGTCATATGACACCGATGGAAGCGCGTGAACGTGCCCAGAAGATCCTCGGAAACGTTGCTCATCATCTTCCTCCGCTGGCGGGTCTCGCTCCCGATTCAGAGGCGACGCTCGGTGGGTTCATCGAGAAGACCTACAAGCAATGGGTACACGCGAACCGCCCGAAAACTGCGGCGGCTTCACTGGACCGCCTTGAAAGGTGCTTCGATGCCTGGTACGTACGCCCTCTAAAGGAGATCACCGCGGAACTTGTGGAAGACTGGAAAACCGGCCGCCTGAAGGACGGCCGCGCTGCGACGACCGTCCTGCGCGACATTGCATCCCTATCGGCTGTTATGACGCGAGCCGTAAAGACGCGCAAGCTTGAAAGCAATCCGATCCGAAATGTTGACAAGCCGAGAGTCGACCGCCGACCGAAGGTAAGATATCTAAGCGACGAAGAAGAGGCACGGCTACGCGCCGCGCTTGGTGAGCGGGACCACGAGGGCCAAACCGAGCGGTCGAACGCGAACGAGTGGCGGCGCCAGCGAGGGCACGATCGGCTCCCAACGCTGCCACACTACGCGGACCACCTTGCCCCTGCCGTGCTTCTTTCTATGAACACGGGCTTGCGTCGCGGGGAGCTGCTTTCGCTCCGATGGGCGGATATCAATTTCCGCGAGAAGCTCTTGACTGTCGACGGCGGACTGGCGAAGAGCGGCGACACCCGCCACATTCCGCTGAATGAGGAGGCGCTCGATGTACTTGAAAAATGGAAAGAGCAGGCGCCGGGTACGGAAAACGTCTTCCCTGTGCGGACGAGCTTCAAGACAGCGTGGCGATCACTTTTGAAGCGCGCCAGCATCTCCCACTTCCGGTGGCACGATCTTCGGCACCACTTCGCCTCTCGTCTCGCCCAGGTGGGCGTTCCATTAAATACAATTCGAGAGCTCCTGGGGCACGGCAGTCTTGCAATGACTCTACGATACGCTCACTTGGCGCCCAACCAAGGTCGCGAAGCGGTCGCGAAGCTGCATGCGCCACAGCCCACGGCGAGACTGTCGGCCTGACCTCTCCCACCCTGGCAAACTCCAGGGAGTGTCCTCATGATGAAGACGTGGAGCTCGTCACGCTCGATGTCGAGGACCGCACAGAGCGCCCGGAGGGCCTCGAGGTGCGAATCGCGCGCTCGAAGACCAATCAGGAGGGGAAAAGGGGACATTATTGCCGTTCCCCGCGTACCCGATTCGCCCTACTGCCCCGTACAGGTGGTGCTCGACTGGCAGGTCGCCGCCGACATCACCACCAGACCCCTGCTGCGCCGGCTGCACCGCGGGGATCGCGTGGGCGCGCGGCTCACCGCACAGAGCGTCTCGTTCTGTCAAGCCGCGCGCCTCCCAAGCCGGTCTCAAAGCCGCCGAGGCATACGCCGGCCATGGCCTGCGCAGGGGCTTTTTGACCTCCGCCGCGCGCAATCGCGTCACAAGTCGCTCGAAGTGCTGCGCGAGTACGTGGACGATGCCGGGCGCTTCGAGGATCATGCCGTCGAAGGGCTGCTGCGCCGGCGAGGGCGATAGCCGATCCGGCCGGCCGCGCTCAGCGCCCATCCTTGGCCAGAAGTGCGTCCGGTAATGTCCACTGATCAGGCGCTGCGCCTGGGGGAGGACACCCCGGCACAGAACGCGGCCGGTTTGAGCGCAACCGTAAAACTCCCCGGGAGAGCTGCCGATGAGCATCGCTATCAATGACCGCGCCCTCGGCACCCTCGCCATCGGCGACATCCAGGCCGCCGGTCGTCCCTTTGCCGCGCCCGGCCTCGGCTTCACGTGGCTGAAGTTCCCGATGACCCTGCGGCTCGAGGCCCTGGATAAGCCTCCGGCCTATCTCACCCAGTTTCTTGCTGACATCACCGTCACCGTCCCGGGGCGCCCACCCCTGTCGCTCGGGCGAGCGCAGCCGCACGCGAGCTGGGCCGTCCGCACCATAGAACAGCCCCATTCGCATCCATTCGAACTCTGGCTGGATCTCTCCGGCGAGCAGATCGAGGCCCTCGAACGGCGCCGCGCCGGACAGCGGCTCGAGTTTCACGTCAACCTGCACCTGCAGACCCACTACGGCGCCGCCATCCACTCGGGACGGGACGATGCCCGGTTTCACGTGAACGAAAGTGACTGGGCAGAAATCCTGCGCCAGATCGGCTATCTCGATCAACTCATCATCGCCCTGGAGCTACCGATCGACGCCCCGGAGCAGATGCGCAAAGCCGTGCAGCACGTGCGTGGCGCGCATCAACACCTCATTGCCGGGCGGTATACAGACGCGGTCGGCGTATGCCGCAAGGCGATGGAAAGCCTGCACCCCTTCACGGAAGACGCCACGGCAAGGGCCATCAGGAGCGCCTTCGCCGGGCCCGAGGAAACGCGCAGAAAGATGCCCCTCGGTCAACGCACCGAACTCGTGCGCATGGCGGTACACCACTTCGCAAACCCCGCGCACCACGAAGAGCCCGGCAACCCCGCGGAAGTCTTCAGCCGCCAGAACGCCTTGTTCATCCTCAGCGCCGCTGCTGGCGTCGTATGGGAGGCCCTCGGCCGTCGCCGTGAGGCGCCCGCCGATCCCGATAGCGCGCAGGGGGCCGAGTGATTCATTAGCGCGGCACTAAAATATCGGAGACCCTGTTCGCATGAACACTCCGTCGTCACTCGACGAGTACAAGGCTGAAATTGCCCGCTATCTCGACGCGTTCGCCCGCAGCTTGCCGGCGCAAATCAATGGTGTCCTTCCGGTGAGCATGCGTAACGTGACCTGACGCGGGCCGGAGGTCCCCGAGAAAAGGGGGGCTTGCGTTCCATTTCGACTTTCGCTATCGTGCGGAGCATGGAGACGCTGCTTCGCTATCGGGGCCGGCCGGTCACGGCGAGCGAGATCCAGCAGATTCGCGAGCTGATTGCCGCGCACCCCGGGGAGAGCCGGCGGCGGCTCTCGCAGCGGCTGTGCGAGGCATGGGGGTGGCGGCAGGCCAATGGCGCGCTGCGGGATATGGTGGCGCGCGGGCTGATGCTGGCGCTCTCGCGCGCCGGGCACATCGAGCTGCCGGCGGTGAAGTGGCGACCGCCAAACCCGCTCACCGTGCGGGCGCGGCCGGGATCGATCGAGGTTGCGCACACGCCGATATCGGGGAAGCTGCGAGAGCTTGGGGAACTGGTCTTCCGGCAAGTGCGACGCACGAGCGAGGAGCGCTGCTTCAACGGTCTTCTCGAGAGCCATCATTACCTCGGCTACAGTCAACCGGTCGGCGAGCAGCTGAAGTTCATGGTGTACGCCGGGCAGCGGCCGGTGGCGCTATTTGCCTGGAGTTCGGCGGCGCGGCACCTTTCCCCCCGGGATCGGTACCTTGGGTGGCACCCGCAGGTACGCCAGCGGAACATTCACTTCCTCGCGTACAACACCCGCTTTCTCGTCCTGCCGTGGGTGGCCGTGCCGCATCTGGCCTCGCACCTGCTCTCGAGGATGACGAGGATGCTCTGCGCCGAGTGGCAGAAGGTCTACGGACATCCGGTGTACTTCGCCGAGACCTTCGTCGACACCACGCGCCACCGGGGGACCTGCTACCGGGCGGCGAACTGGGTGATGCTCGGACGCACTCAGGGGCGGGGAAAGAATGACCTGGCGCACAGGCCGAACCGTACTCTCAAGGACGTGTTGGGCTTTCCCCTGGTGGCGGACTTTCGCGAGCGACTGCTGTCGGCATGACCGGGAAGAAGCCGCCGGTGCCGCAGCTGCCGATCGAGGATCTGGTGGCGATCGTCGAGCAAGCCCGAGAGGGAGCGATCGAGCCGGAGCAATACGCGAAGCTGAAGGCGGCGATCCATACACTCGCGCTGTTGCAGGAAGAGCTCGGATCGAAGAAGACCTCGATCGAGCGGCTGAAGCGCATGCTCTTCGGAGCGAGCACGGAGAAGACCCGTGCGGTGCTCGGGGAGAACGGCACGGAGGAGGAATCTGCGAGCGATGAAGAGACCGGCGCGGAGCCAGATCGCGCAGACGGCGGAAGCAAGCGCAAAGGCCATGGCCGTAACGGCGCGGCCGATTACCCCGGGGCGCAGAAGGTCAAGATCCGACATCCGTCGCTGCACCACGGGGAGAGCTGTCCGGCGTGTGCACGGGGCAAGGTGTGTACGCTTGAGGATGCGGTTCGAGTGCGCTTCCACGGGATGGCGCCGCTTCGAGCGACGGTGTACGAGTGCACACGCCTGCGCTGCGCGCTCTGTGGTCAGGTGTTCACCGCGCCCACCCCCGAGGGTGTGGGCGAGGCGAAGTACGATGAGAGCGCCGCGGCGACGGTAGGGATGCTGAAATACGGCAGTGGCTTCCCGTTCAACCGGCTCGAGAGGCTGCAGGAGAGCTATGGGGTGCCGCTGCCCGCGGCGACCCAATGGGATCTGGTGAGGGGCGCGACACCGACGCTCGTGCCTGTCTACGTGCAGTACATCCTTCAAGCGGCACAGGGCAGGATCATCCACAATGACGATACCACGATGAGGATACTGCGGCTGACGCCGCAGCAACGAGCAGCCGCCTTGAGCGATGATGTCAAAGGGGAACGGACCGGGGTGTTCACCTCTGGGATCGTGTCGGTGGGCGCGGAGCACCGGATCGCGTTGTTCTTCACCGGCGTGCGCCATGCGGGAGAGAACCTCGGGGATGTTCTGAAGCGCCGCTCACAAGACTTGCCCGTGCCGATCCAGATGTGCGATGGCCTCGGGCACAACCTTCCGAAGGAGTTCGAGACGCTGCTGTGCCGATGCCTGGCTCACGGCCGCCGTATGTTTGTAGATGTTGCCGCGAATTTTCCCGAGGAAGTGCGCTTCGTACTGCTGACGCTCAAGGAGGTGTACAAGATCGATGCGCTCGCACGCAGGGATGGCTTAAGTCCCGAGGAGCGCCTGCGGTTGCACCGCAAGGAAAGTGCGCCACTGATGGAGAAACTCAGGGAATGGATGCTCTCGCTCCTCGCCGAGCGCAAAGTTGAGCCGAACTCGGGCCTCGGGAAAGGGATCCGGTACATGGAAAATCACTGGGATGGCCTGACTCAGTTCCTGCGTACGGCGGGAGCGCCGTTGGATAACAACATCGCCGAGCGGGCACTGAAGCGGGCGATCCTGCATCGGAAAAGCGCGTTGTTCTACAAAACGCTCAACGGTGCTCGGGTCGGCGACATCTTCATGAGTCTTATCTACACCGCGGAACTCGCGGGCGTGAACGCGTTCGACTATCTGGTGATGCTGCTGCGCCACCCGAGGGAGGTCGCCGAACGTCCCGGCGAGTGGATGCCCTGGGAGTATCGCGCGACGCTCGCGCGGTTGGACAATGGCCCGGACCCGCCCGCGTAAAGAGGCGGCCCCGGACCTTTGAGTCAGGTGGGTCTTGCGCCTCTCGGGTCGAGGGGAATCCGCCGCCACATCGGCGCCGCCTGGGTGGCTTGCGGGTTGCCGCCCCAGATCAGGGTCGTGAACTCGTGCGCCAGCAGCTCGCAGTGAGCCGCGTCCGCCGCCGTCGGCCAGTGGCGAAAACGGCCCGTCGACATACGCTTTTGCGCGAGCCAGAACCCCTGCCCGTCGTAAACCAACAGCTTTATTGACTTCGCTGAGCGAGAGCGGAAAACAAACATCGTGCCACCGAGGGGGTTCTCCGATAGCACTGCACGACACACCTGGCTCAGCCCATCAATCCCCTGGCGGAAATCCACCGGCTCAATCGCCGCCAGCACTCGCATCTGCGGGGTGATCTGGATCACGACCGCCCCCGAAGTGCCGTAATCACCGCCGGCAGCGCTGGGCTCGAGTCCTTCAGTCGCAGCGTGATCCGCGTCCCGTCGGCTCCGAGAACCTCCACCACCGCCTCCCCCTCGAGCGGCCCGCCGGATACCACCGGCGCCTTCAGCTCGATGAACCGCGCGCTGGGTACGACCTTCGCCACGCTCGGCTTATTGCGCACCGCCGATATCGGCCCGACGCCCTTCGGCCGTCGCACCGTAAGCGGTAACCAGTTGGCGTTCTTCCCTCTCGCGCGTAGATGCCGAGAATGGCGCTCCAGCACCCCCTGACTGGAGCGAACGATGCACAAGGTGATTCGGCGGCGAAGCGTGAAGACCTGGCGCGAGCTGGTGGCGCGGCAGGTCCGTAGCGGGCTCTCGGTGCAGGCTTTCTGCCAGCAGGAGCGGCTCAATACGTGGACGTTCTACGGCTGGAGGTCGCGGCTGCGCGGGAGGACGGCGACGGCCGAGACTGCTGCGGTGGGCGGATCGCCCGAGCCGGAACCGAGGTCGGGGTTCATCGATCTGGGGGCGCTGGGCGGCAACTCATCGCGGTGCGAGATCCGCCTGGATCTCGGTGGCGGGGTGGTGCTGCAGGTGGTGCGCGGCTGATGTTCTTCCCCGAAGGGCAGATCCGGGTGCATCTGTACGGGCAGCCTTGCGACATGAGGAAGTCCTTCGATGGGCTGCAGGCGCTGGTGCGTCATGAGCTGCGAGCCGACCCGTGCGACGGATCGCTCTACTGCTTCATCAGTAGGCGCGCGACGCAGATGCGCGTTTTGTACTTCGACCGCTCGGGATTTTGCGTGTGGGCGAAGCGGCTCGAGGCGGGGCGTTTTATCGGGGACTGGTCGCAGGTGCGCACGCGGCAGATGGATTGGACGGGATTGAAGTTGCTGTTGGAGGGCATCGAGCCCGGCAGGCAGCGCAAGCGGTATTCTCTGCCCGCGATGCTGCAAAATTCTCCTCCAAACACTTCTCCTAACAACGACGCTCGGTTATAATATTCCGATGGATCAGGCTCTGCAGAGCAAACCTCCCGCCGCCGCTGATATCGCGGCACTGTCTTGCGCGGAGCTGATCGGGCTCGTACGCTCGCAGGCGCAGACGATCGAGACGCTCACGCAGCGGCTTGCCGCCCTCACTCATCAGCTCGAGTGGTTCAAGCGTCAGATGTTCGGCACCAAGAGCGAGCGGCTGCGGGTGCTGGAGAACGAGAAGCAGTTGCCGCTCGGTGAGATATTGGCCCCACCCGAGACGCTGGCACCGCGCAAGGAGCGCGTGGTTGCCGCGCATAAGCGCCGCGAACGGCAGCGCGATGCGGCCGCCGTGGGGGAAGCGGAAAGCATCCCGTTCTTCGATGAGAGCCGTGTGCCGATCGAGACGATCCAAGTCCCTCACCCGGAGGTGGCCGCTGGCTTGGATGAGGGCCAATACGAGGTCATCGGCGAGAAGGTCAGCTATCGCGTGGCGCAGCGCCCGGGCAGCTACGTGATCTTGAAGTACGTCCGCCCGGTGATCAAGCGGCGCGACACACAGGCGATCAGTGCCGCCGCCGCTCCACAGGGGGTGATCGAGGGCAGCCGGGCGGATGTGAGCTTCCTGGCCGGTCTCCTGCGGGACAAGTTCGACTACCACCAACCTCTTTACCGCCAGCACCGGCGCCTGATCGATTGCGGGATCAATGTCAGCCGTCCTTGGCTGACGCAGTTGAGCCAACAGTCGATCGGGCTGCTCGAGCCCATCTATGACGCACAGTTCGAGTCGATCCTCGCCGACCGCGTAAAGACGATGGATGAGACCCCGATCAAGGCCGGCCGCAACGCGCACGGGCGGATGAAGACCGCCTATTTCTGGCCCGTTTACGGCCAGCACGACGAGATCTGCTTCCCGTTCTTCCCCTCTCGGGAGGGGGAGAATGTTGTGCGTATCCTGGGAAAGACGCATGCGCCAGGCTCGGTGTTGCTGACCGATGGTTACGGGGTGTACGCCAGCTACGCCAAGCAGTTCGGTCTCACCCACGCACAGTGTTGGAGTCATTCGAGGCGCGAGCTATTCGAGGCCGAAGCGGCCGATCCCGAGGGGGTGCGCGAGGGGCTCACGCGCATCGCTGCGATCTACGCCGTGGAGGATGAGATCCGGGACAAAAACCTCACCGGCGAGATCAAGCGACTGCATCGCCTGACGCACAGCAAGCCGCACGTGGAGGCATTCCTCGACTGGGTGGACCAGAGGCTCGGGCAGCACGGGCTCGCCCCGGCCACGCCCTTTATCAAGGCGCTGAAGTACATCCGTGACCGCAGGCTGGAGCTGCAGGTGTTCCTGGACGACCCGGACGTGCCGATCGACACGAACCACCTCGAGCGCGCGCTGCGGGTAATTCCCATGGGCAGGAAAAACTGGAACTTTTGCTGGACCGAACTCGGCGCCAAGCAGGTCGGCATCGTGCAGAGCCTGATCACCACCTGTCGGTTGCACGAGATCGACGTGTACACATACCTCGTCGACGTGCTGCAGCGGGTCGGCCAGCACCCCGCCTCGCGGGTCGCCGAACTCACCCCTCGGCTCTGGAAGCAGCACTTCGCGGGCAACCCGCTGAGCTCAGCTTTGCATACCCTCGCCGCGTAGGCCAGACGCCGCGGAATTACCGCTTACGCTCAGACAGCAAGAGATTTTGTT
>JAKAXA010000048.1 GCA_021816775.1 Pseudomonadota bacterium | reverse complement strand
ACCATCCCGCATGATGATCGATCCACCCCATCCCCAAGACCGACCGCCGTCCTCGGCAGCCCCAGGCTCACACCTCGCTGGAATCACGCCCCCTGCTCCAGGCTCATACCTCGTTGGACAAGACTTCATCTGGTTCAGTGAGCCGCGCTGAGCTACAGTGCGCCCCACACGCTGCCGGCTGCGCGAGACGGCAGGAAAAACCGACACTTCTGCACGATCAGGAGCGAGATCATGAGCGAAGCGACGATTGCCCAGAAAGGCCCCTATGCCGTCGAAGTCGAGGCGGGCAAGAGCTACTGGTGGTGCGCCTGCGGCCGCAGCAAGAACCAGCCGTTCTGCGATGGGTCCCACAAGGGCAGCGAGTTCACCCCGCTCGAGCACAAGGCGCAGAAGAGTGGAACCGTGTACTTCTGCGGGTGCAAGCATTCGGCGCACAAGCCGATGTGCGATGGCGCCCATCAGAAGTTGTGAGGCCCGCGCGCGATTGCGCCCATAGAGACCGCGCCGGGTCAGACGCCCTGAGGCGGGCGGAGTGTGCGGCGTGAGTCAAAATTGGAGCGCAGGGAGCGCCCGGCGTTGCGGGTGATGGCTCGGCGCCCGATTGCACGAGCGGACATCGCCGCCGCGCGCGCGTTGACCCATGCCAACAGCGGACTTATGCTCCCGAGAATGGAATATCACGGAGAGTGCCGATGAGCGCAACGGTGCATGAGGGTCGCTGCTTCTGCGGCCGGGTCCAGTTCCAAGTCACGGGCGAGCCCGTGGCCATGGGCTACTGTCACTGCGACTCCTGCCGCCACTGGTCCGCAGGCCCCGTCAACGCATTCACGCTGTGGAAGCCCGATGCGCTCAGGATCACGCGCGGCGCCGAGGCGATCGGCAGCTACCACAAGACGCCGCACAGTCACCGCAAGTGGTGCACCGAGTGCGGCGGTCATCTGTTCACCGATCACCCCGGCTTTGGTCTCATCGATGTGTACGCGGCGCTGCTGCCGACACTCGCGTTCCGCCCCGCCGTGCACGTGCACTATCAGGAGACGGTGCTGCGTATTCACGACGGGCAACCGAAGATGCAGGACCTGCCGGCCGAGATGGGCGGATCGGGTGTGGCGCTGCCGGAGTGAGGAAACACCGCAGGATTCCATGGCGGCACGCGGCCCGTGGCGGGCGGAGCGCTCGCGCGCCGGGGGAGAGGACGCCCTGCGATGCCCGGGAGAAGCGCGGGCAGGCGGTTCCTGAACATCCTGCGTGAATCCCTCCCCCCCCGCGCTGCGCGCGCAACGGTTACCGCATGGCCCCGCGCACGGCGCATCGAAGCGTCCGGTCAGTCCCGGCTGTACACGAGCTGTCCACCGGTGGCACGGTGCAATCCGGCCGCGTTCCAGGGCTGGCTCGCGGCCGCGACCGGCCCCGTATGGGCAAACGCGACGGGCGCGAAGACGAGCGCGGTGCTCGCGAGGGTCAGGATCAGTGCAAGCGCGGCGGCAATCAGTTTTCGCAAGGCACTCATGGTGAAATCTCCTGTGTGATGCCTCAAGAACACCTCCGGCCGGCCAAAGTTGCAGGCTGGCCCGAGTTATTGCGACGACGATCCTGACGCTCCCGCCTTCCCGCGCGGCGGCTCATACTGTTATCGTGCCCGCCGATGCGCGTTCTCCCAGACAGTCTCTTCGGGCATCAGAGCAGCCCCGGTGACGAATCGGCGGCCGAGTCCGATCCGGACGTGGTGCTCAGCGTCACCGAACTGCGTAAGAGCTATGCGGAGATCGTGGCCGTCGATCGGATCTCCTTCGACGTCGGCCGCCGCGAGGTAGTCGGCCTCCTGGGCCCGAACGGCGCCGGCAAGACCACGACCATCAACATGATCCTGGGGGTGCTCAGCCCCAGCGCGGGACGCATCCGCATCGCCGGAATCGATCTGGCGCGGCATCGCGCCCGTGCACTGGCCCGCGCAAATTTCGCTGCCGTCTACGCGGCCCTTCCTGGCAATCTCACCGTCCGGCAGAACCTCAGGTTCTTCGGGCTCGTCTATGGCATCCCGCGCCTCACGCAGCGGGTGGGCACGCTCATCGAGCAGTTCGACCTCGAGCAACTGAAGAACACCAAGTGCGGCGTGCTGTCCTCGGGGGAGCAGACTCGGGTGGCGCTCGCCAAGGCGATACTCAATGAGCCCCAGCTGCTGCTGCTCGATGAGCCGACCGCCTCGCTCGACCCGTCCGCCGCGCAGACCGTCCGCGCGCGCATCCGCCGGCTGGCGACCGAGGGCGACTGCGGCATTCTCTGGACGTCTCACAACATGTACGAAGTCGAGGAGGTCTGCGACCGCGTGCTGTTCCTGTCCCGGGGGAAAATCCTGCTCGAAGGCGACCCGCGGCGGCTGCCGTCCGAGCACGGCGCGGCCACGCTCGAGGAGTTGTTCATCCGGCTGGCGCGCGAGCCGCTCGCCGAGCCTCTGGAGCGCGCCGGGTGAGAGCCCGTCCCGTCGCAGGCATTCTGCTGCGCCAGTTCTACCTGATCCGCGGCAGCCCGGTGCGCGCGCTGCCGATGTTCGCCTGGGTGGCGATCGATATCGTGGTGTGGGGCTTCATCACCCGATATCTGAACTCGATGAGCGCCGGGCGGTTCAACTACGTGCCGAGCCTGCTCGGGGCGGTGCTGCTGTGGGACTTCTTCACCCGGATCATGCAGGGCGTGAGCACGGCGTTCCTGGAGGACGTGTGGTCGAGGAACTTCCTCAATCTCTTCGCCACGCCGCTCACCACCCCGGAGTACATCACCGGACTGGTGATCACGAGCATCGGCACCAGCGTGGTGGGCCTCGTCGTGATGCTGGTGCTGGCCACGGCCGTGTTCGGCTTGTCGTTCTTCTCGCTCGGACTGATGCTGATTCCCTTCCTGCTCGTGCTGTTCAGCTTCGGCATCGCCCTTGGCATTCTCGCCAGCGCTCTGGTGCTGCGTCTCGGTCCGGCTTCAGAGTGGCTGGTGTGGCCCATGCCGGCGCTGCTGTCGCCGTTCGTCGGGGTTTTCTATCCGCTTGCAACGCTGCCGCGCTGGATGCAGGACGTCGGCCGGCTGCTGCCACCCTCGTATGTGTTTCAGGGCATGCGCACCCTGCTCGCGGGCCACGCCCTCTCGGGGGGCAGCCTCGCGATCGGCGCGGCGCTGGCGATGCTCGACGTCGTGTTCGCCGGGTACTTCTTCAGTCGGGTATTCCGCTACGCCGTGCGCACCGGACTGCTGGCTCGCTACAGCGCCGAGAGCGTGTCCTGAGGCTCGCACGCCCCCGGGGCCGTGTCTCACCGTGAGGCGAGGCGATCCCTTGGCTCTCGCCGGGAGCCCCAGGGGGACTGCTCCGGCTGCGGCCCTCTCCTGGCTCGCGCAACACCGCCCGACGGCCGGCGCTCAGCTCAGGGCGCGGTCCAGCCAGCGCGACAGGGTGGCCGCGTCCACCGCGCCCGACTGTCGTGCCAGCTCGCGTCCCTCGCGGAAGAGAATCAGGGTCGGGATGCTGCGGATGCCGAAACGGCCGGCGAGCTGCTGCTGCTCGTCGGTGTTGACTTTCGCCACACGCAGCTCCGTCGCGCGCTCGGCCGCGAGGCGATCGAGCACGGGGGCCATCATGCGGCACGGTCCGCACCACGGCGCCCAGAAATCCACGAGCACCGGAAGCGTGGTGCGCTCGACATGCGCGGCGAAGGACGCGCTGTCCAGCGGGACCGGCTCGCCGGTCAGAATCGGCGCCTTGCAGCGCGGGCACTTGGGATGCTCGAGCGCCCGTGCCTCGGGCACGCGCACCAGCGAGTGGCACTTCGGGCAGGCCGCTACCACGGCGGCGGCAGGGGTTTCGGCGTTCATGCCCGATGTATGGGGCTGGGCCCGCCCGATTCAAGCGACCCCGGGGCTTGGCTTCCCGGCGTGCGCCCCCATGTCATCCTGCGGCGGTTCGTCAACCTTTTTCCGCAAGGGCAGCGTCGCTCATGGAATACCGCGATTACTACAAGGTTCTGGGCGTGGCCCGGACGGCCACGGCCGAGGAGATCAAGAAGTCCTACCGGCGGCTCGCCCGCAAGTACCATCCGGACGTCAGCAAGGAGAAGGACGCGGAGCAGAACTTCAAGGAGGTCCAGGAGGCCTATGAGGTTCTGAAGGACCCGGAGAAGCGCGCTGCCTACGATCAGCTCGGCAGCGGCTGGACCTCGGGGCAGCAGTTCCGACCGCCGCCCGACTGGGCGAGCGGCTTCGAGTTCAGCGGCGGCAACCGCCCAGGGGGCGCCCGCGGCGCCCATGTGTTCGAGGAGGAAGGCTTCAGCGACTTCTTCTCGTCCCTCTTCGGCGGCGCGAGTCCGTTCGCGGCGGCCGGACGGCCGCCGCCGCAGGGCGGGCGCGACCATCACGCCCGCATCGACATCGATCTCGAGGAGGCATTCGGTGGCGGGACCCGGACACTCGAGCTGAAGCGCCCGGAGCTGAAGGCGGACGGAACGCTGGAGCTTCGCACTCACACGGTGCGCGTCACGATCCCCGCGGGCGTCACCGATGGTCAGCTGATCCGGCTCGCCGGGCAGGGCGAGGGGGCCCCGGGCGGCGGCCGCGCCGGCGATTTGTATCTGGAAGTGCATGTCCGCCCCCACCCCTCGTATCAGCTGGATGGGCGCGACGTTACTCTGACGTTACCGGTCGCCCCATGGGAAGCAGCGCTTGGGGCGACGGTTACCGTGCCGACGCTGGGAGGTACGGTCGAGATGCAGGTTCCGCCCGGCGCGCAGTCCGGCCAGAAGCTGCGGCTGCGGGGCCGCGGCCTGCCCGGCCGACCGGCTGGCGATGCGTATGTGCAGCTCAAAGTCGTCCTGCCGCCCGCTTCTTCGCCCGAGGCGCGCACAGCGTACGAGAGCATGCGCTCGATGTTCGCGGCATTCGATCCGCGCGCTGACCTGAGGAGGTAACGCTGTGGACGAAATCATGGAGATCCATGACATTCGACTGGTCGGTGAGACCGACTGGATCGCCGCCGCAGAACTCTGCCGGCTGTGCCGGCTCGACCTTGAAGCGATCGTCGAGCTCGCCGACCTCGGCCTCGTCTCGCCGCAGGGCGGCGCCCCTGAGGAATGGCAGCTGCCAGCTGCAGCATTGCCGCGCCTGGCCATGGCCAGTCGTCTGATGCGCGATCTCGGCGTCAACGTCAGCGGCGCCGTGCTGGCGGTGGAGCTTCTCGAGGCGCAGAGGGACCTCGAGCGGCAGATCGAGCGCCTCGAGCGGCTGGCGCATCGGTAGGCAGGCGGGCCGATCAGTCTGAGCGGCGCGGGCGAAAATCACCGTCCAACGAAGCCGGGCCCGCGCCCCCGAAACACAGCGCGAGAAGCCCCGCCATGTACAGCAGGTCGGTCTCGTAGGCCGGCTGGCCAAAATGCGCCGGGGCAGCGCTGTACGGCGATCGCCACTCGGAGGACGACGATCATCGGCACTGCGGCGCCGGGCAGCCACGCGCCGAGAAGAATCGACGATCCGCCAGTGATCTCGACCACGATGGTCGCCCAACCCAATACGTGCGCAAAAGGCATGCCGATCGCATGGAGGATAGCAATGAACACCTTCGGGCCGCGCGCCGCCTTCGCGCAGTCGTGCGCGCTGAAGCCAAACCCGACGATGAGCCGCAGAGGCATCGCAAACCAGTTCGCCGGAACCGGCAGCGCTGAGACTCACAGTCTCGCCAGCGAAGACGTCAACTTCATGCCTGCCTCCTGACATTGTCTGAAGATCGCACGAGCGCGCCGCTCGTGCGTTGGTTGTCGGCCGCAACGCCTTGCGGATGCATTCCCATCGGGTCGTGGACCAGCAGCGCCTCATCGGTGATCGACACGTCGGCATCGTCTGCCGCAGGCCGGCTCAGCCGGCTGAGCATATGTCCGCGCCGCGAACGGTCATCCGCCCCGCTCGTCCGGCGGAGCGGCCGGGTCGGCGGGAGGACCGATCGGCCTCGCTGACGGATCATTCGCCGGCGGGAGCGGAAAAGTTACCGTGCGGGCGACTCGGGGCGAGGGCTCGCGCCGTTCGCCGCGTCCATCCTAGGCCGGCGGGCGCAACGGGCGGGCCCCCGGCGCGCGGGCATCCGTGCCGGGCGCAGCGGTTCGGCGTCGTGCGGCATTAGGTGCGAACACGGGGGCGAGTACGGCCCACATCCCCGGGCTGCGCACCCAGCGGTAGCCGAACAGAACGAGCAGCACTCCCGCGTACACCAGCGGTTCGCGCACGTCGATCTTCTCCTGCCAGTAAAAATGGCACACCCCGAGCGCGGCGATGAGGTAAATCAGCCGGTGCAGGCGGCTCCAGCGCCGCCCGAGCCGGCGCATCATGCCCTGCGTCGAGGTGACCGCCAGGGGAATCAGCAGCACGAGCGCGGTGAAACCAACCGTAATGTAGGGCCGCTTGACGATGTCGGCGGCAACCTGGCGCCAGTCGAGGTCCACATCGAGCACCAGATAAACGGTGAAGTGCAGCGCGGCGTAGAAGAAAGCAAAGAGTCCGAGCATGCGCCGCAGCCGCAGCAGATGCGGCAGCCGGGCGAGCTGGCGCACCGGAGTGACCATCAGCGTCAGCATGATGAGATTCAGCGCCGTCTTGCCGCAGCGCAGCTCGAGGAATTTCACCGTGTCGACCGGGGCGCTCAAGCCGAACCAGCCGAAGAGGCTCCCGGCCATCCAGGCGAGCGGCGTCAGGCACGCCAGGAACACCAGCGGCTTGTAGATGAAGCGGTAGCGTCGATCGACGCTCAGCCCGAGAAAGGACTTGGGCGGTGCGGGGGGGATGTGCGGCATGGGGCGTGCGGGGCTCAGAAGTACTCGTGCAGGTTCATGCCCTTGTAGAGGTAGGCAACCTCTTTGGCATAGCCGTTGAACATCAGCGTCGGCTGCCGCTCGTGAAACAGCGACGCGCCGATGCGCCGCTCGGTGGCCTGGCTCCAGCGCGGATGCGGCACGTGCGGGTTGACGTTGGCATAGAAACCGTACTCGTTCGGCGCCGCCTCGCTCCAGGTGGTCTCGGGCTGCTGCTCGGTGAAGACGATGCGAACGATGGCCTTGATGCTCTTGAAGCCGTACTTCCACGGCACGATCAGGCGCAGCGGCGCGCCGTCCTGGTTCGGCAGCACGCGCCCGTAGAGCCCCACGACCATGAAGGCGAGCGGGTTCATTGCCTCATCGATGCGCAGCCCCTCGCGGTACGGCCAGCGCAGTATGGGCACGCGCTGGCCGGGCATCTGGCTCGGCCGATAGAGCGTCTCGAAGGCGACGTACTTGGCGCGCGAGGTGGGCTTGAACTGCTTCAGCACCTGGGCCAGGGGGAAGCCCACCCACGGGATGACCATCGACCAGGCCTCCACGCAGCGGAAGCGGTAGATACGCTCCTCGAGCGCGTAGGGCTTGAGAAACGTCTCGAGGGGAAAGCTCCCGGTGACCTCCGCCTCCCCGCCCACCGCGACGCTCCACGGGCGCGTCTGCAGCTGCCCGGCATACTCGGCCGGGTCGCTCTTGCCGGTGCCGAACTCGTAGTAGTTGTTGTAGTGGGTGATCTGCTCCCAGGTGTTGGGCTTCTCGTCCTGCCCCGGAACGTGCACCAGGGCGCCGACCGAGTCGGCCGCGTCGTAGGAGTACTTCAGGGGCGCCCCGGCGGCCGCCGGCAGCACCGCCGCGCCCGCCCGGCCGAGCGCACCGCCTGCGCCCGCGGCGAGCGCCCCTGCGAGGAACGCGCGGCGGTTGAAGAAGACCTCCGGCGGGGTGATCTGCGACGGCGCAATGCGCGGGATACGAATGGCCATGATCCTACCTCCTCGGACTAGCGTACCGATGCCTCAGTCGCGGCAGAGACTCCATCGACGACTGCGTCCCCGATCACCAGCGCGCGATGCGCGGCAGCAGGAAGCGGCAGGCGAGCGTGACGATGGCGCAGCCGACCCCGTACCACACCACGATGTACAGCGGATCGTTGAACGGACAGGCGAAAATGAACACGAATGCGCCCCACGTCGCAGCCGCCAGGCCGATCAGCAGGGGGGTCCGGCGCATATCCGTCGGCGCGCCGCGCCGTCCGAGCACCGCCAGGGCGAGCAGCGGCGGCATCGACAGCAGGACGATCTTGGCGGCGCACTGCACGCCGCTTCTCCAGTCGAGCCTCTGCATCAGGCTCGCCGCGCCCGCGGGCAAGCCGGCCATGACGATCCCGGATGCCAGGCAGATCGCAATGATCAGCGCGAGCCAGCGCAGCGCGCCCCGCGCAGAATACACCGGATCGAACGAGCGGACCGCCAGAGAGCCGCTCACCAGAGAGATCACGCCCAGGCTGACGATCCGCCAGCCCATGGTCGGCTGCGTCATCATGCGGTAGATATCGAGGTGCGCAAAGCCGGTGGCGAAGAGCAACACCAGTTCGATCACGGCAACCAGCGCCATGATCGAGGCATCCACCCAGAAACGCCGGGGCCGCACGGGCGCGAGATCTGCGGCGAGCTGATCGATCAGGAAGTCAAGCTTCACGGCTTTCCTCCTGTGCGAGTTCGCTCAGTTGCCGCAGGCCTCTGTGAATGTTCACCTTGACCAGGGCGATGGTTTGGTCCAGGCGCTCGGCGGCTTCCTTGATGCTCAATCCCTCGAGCTTGACCAGGCGAATGGCGTTGGCCTGGGCGGGCTTGATTCTCTCGAGCAGGGCCTCGAGCGAGCGGGCGCTGTGCAGCGCTTCGCCGGGATCGCGTACGGGAATCTCCTCCGGGAGCTCCTCGGTCGCAGAGTCCTTCATCGCGCGCAGCCGGTCGATCCACTTGTAGCGCGCGATCGCCGCGAGCCACGGACCGAACGGCTTCGCCGGATCGTAGGTGTGACGCTTGGTGTGCAGTGACAGGAGCACCTCTTGCGCGGCGTCCTCGACCATCGAGGACGGCAGCCGTCTCGAATAATACGATTGCAGCCACGACCCCACCTCGACGAGCAGGCGGCGATAGGCTGTGGCATCACCCGTCTGGGCGGCCATCATCAGTGCGCGCCAATGATCGTCCGCCAAGCGAGTCTCTCCTCAGCCGGCCGCCTCGGCCGGTTTGCGCATGGAATGGATGAACGACCACTTCGGGTTCGCACCGGATTGTAGCGCACGCGCCGGGCTCACTTGGCAGCGGACCCGGGCACGCAGTCCGGCAGCGCCACCGCGACCGGTGCAAAGGCGGCGGGGCTCGAACGGCGGCTCAGCATGGAGTTGGCTCCGGGGTCTCTCGAGGATACACGAGGACACGCCGTCCTCCTTCACCCTATTCGATCGAACGGCCGGAAAGGTTACACGCCACAGGTGATTCGGGCGCAGGAATAGGGAATGCGGCCCGCACCGCCGGTGGGCTGTAACTTTCCGACCCGCGCCGGCGAATGTACGGCAGTCACGCGGCGCACACGGTGCAACACCGGCCGCGGGCAGACGTCCTCAACCCTTCTTGGAGAGACTCCCATGTCCAATCGTTCCTCCTCTCTGTTCGTTGCCGGCGCACTCGCGGCCGCCCTCGCCTCCCTCGGCCCCGTGGCCGCGAGCGCCCACGGCATGAAGATGACTCCGCCGCAAAAGACCATGGAAGCCCTGCACACCGGCCTGTGGGAGAAGTGCTACGGCGTGGCGCTCGCGGGCCAGAACGACTGCTATGCCGGCCCCGGCACGACCTGTGCGGGCACTTCAACGCGCAATTACGCCGGCAATGCGTTCAAGCTCGTGCCGAAGGGCACCTGCACCGCCATTCACACGCCGGACGGCTCCGGCAGCCTCACGCCCATCGCGCGGTAACGGTCGCAGGCCGGCCGCGGAATTCCACCCGCTGCGCGTGCCGGCCCCGGTCTTCGAGCACCGCTATGAGCGAGCACACTTCGCGCCCTTCGCGTCATTCGATGCCCGCCCGCGCCGGCGTTGGATTGAAGCCGGCGCACTACCGGGAAGTTCTCGAGGCGCGACCCGATGTCGGATTCTTCGAGGTGCACGCGGAGAATTACATGGGCGCGGGCGGGCCGCCGCACCGTTACCTCGCGCAGATCCGCAGCAGTTACGCCCTGTCCGTGCACAGCGTCGGACTGTCAATCGGTGCCGCCCGGCCGCTCGATGCGGCGCACCTGCGCCGGCTGGCCGGCGTCGTGCGCCGCTACCAGCCGGCGCTGGTTTCGGAGCATCTGGCCTGGTCGTCCCACGGCGGTGCGTTCTTCAATGACCTGCTGCCCGTGCCGTACCATGCCGAGACGCTCGCGTGGGTTTGCGGACACATGCACCAGGTCCAGGAGACGCTCGGGCGAGAGCTGCTGCTTGAGAACCCTGCGACCTATGTGGCCTTCGGCGAAAGCACCTGGTCGGAGCCTGACTTCATCGCCGAAGTCGCGCGGCGCACCGGCTGCGGTCTGCTGCTCGATGTCAACAACGTCATCGTGGCCTGCACGAACCAGCAGTGGCAGCCGTCACGCTATATCGACGCCTTTCCCCTGCACGCGGTGCGGCAGCTTCACCTTGCGGGTCATGCAGCGGATGCCGACGCCTCCGGGCGGCCGCTGCTGATCGACACCCATGACCGTCCTGTCAGCCAGGCCGTCTGGGACCTGTACGCGAGGGTGATCGCCAGGATCGGCCGACGCCCGACGCTCATCGAGTGGGACCAGCAACTTCCTTCGTGGCAGACATTGCAGCACGAGGCGCAGCAGGCCGAGAGCATCCTGAATGCAGCCGACGCCGCGCAGGGAGCACCGCATGCGGCAGCTCGATGAGATGCAGCGGGCATTCGCCCGCGCGCTCCTGGACCCGCGGGAGGCTCCCGTAGGGGACGATCCGGCGGGGCGGCCGGATCCGATTCGCTTCGCCGTGTATCGGAACAACTTCGCCGTGAGTCTCATCGAAACGTTGGAAGCCGGATACCCCGCGCTTCGCCGGCTGGTCGGCGAGGCATTCTTCCGCGCCTGCGCCGGCCACTACGCGGCGCAGGCGCCGCCACGCTCGCCGATCATGCTGCTCTACGGTGATCGCTTCGCGGATTTCGTGACGCGGTTCGAGCCGCTCGCGGACTACCCCTACCTCGCCGATGTCGCACGCATCGAGCGCGCGTGGCTCGAGGCTTATCACGCCGCCGAGGCCGAGCCGCTCGCCCCGGCCGCGCTCGCGCGTGTCGCCGCGCACCGGGTGGGCGATCTGTGCTTCACGCTGCATCCCTCGGTGCGCATCGTGCACTCGATCTATCCGGCGGTGAGCCTGTGGCGGGTCAACGTGAGCAGGGAAGTACCAGCGCCGATCCGCCTGGACTCAGGCGCCGAGGACGCGCTCATTGCACGGCCCGATGCGGAGGTGCAAGTGCATGCCGTGCCACCCGACGCAGCGCCTTTTCTCGATGTCCTCTCCCAGGGAGGGACGCTCGCCGAAGCCGCCGCAGAGGCGGCCTCGGCGAGCGCGTCGTTCGATCTCTGCGCACACATTGCCGCTCTCCTCAAGAGCGGTCTCGTCACCGCCGCCCGCCTGCGCAGACGGCGCACCCGGCCGCCAAAGAGGCAATCCGTATGTCGTTGAATCCTGCAGGTGACACAGCACCGCCCGCCCTCGTGAATCGCGCGGTGCGCGAGTTCCATCGCCTCTCGGGCGGCCTGACTCGAGGCGCAGCCCTGCTCGCGCCGATCGCGGCCCGCTGCGCGCTCGCCGTACCGTTTCTGCGATCCGGACTCACCAAGTGGAGCGGCTGGTTCAGCGTCTCGCCGGTGGCGGATGCGCTGTTCGAGTCGATCTTCAAGCTGCACCTGTTCGGCCATCAGTACGGCTTTCCGATACCGGTCCTCCTCGCGCACCTCGACGCGGTGGCGGAGGTCGCGCTGCCCATGCTGCTGATCGTGGGACTGGCGACGCGCTTCAGCGCGCTGGGGCTGCTGATCATGACCGGAGTCATTCAGCTCACGGTGCCCTCGGGATGGGCGAATTTTCACCTTCCGTGGGCCGCCCTGTCACTGACCCTGGTCACTCTCGGTGCGGGGCCCTTATCAATCGATTTCGTCATCGAACGCTGCGGCGGCCGGTACCGGCAGCCGGCGCGCCAGCGGCGCAGCCCACGGCGCTCCGTTTGAGATTGGACTCGACATACGCTCGGAACGCTGCCTCAGAGGCCGCCGAAACGCAGCACGTGAGCGTAGCCGGCTCAGCGCCGGGGAACGTCGCGATATCGTGCGGTCGGGGACTCGGACGATTACCGGCTGAGGCTCACCCGGAGGCTGCCTCACTCGCGCAGGCGTCAATGGCCTCTATCCAGCGGCGCTTGGCGTCAGCGTCGAGAAACGACCCCTCGATCGAGTTGCGTGCCAGAGTCGCGAGCTGCGGGCGCGTGAGCCCCAGCGCGCGCTCCACGGCGAGGTAGTTCTCCAGCAGGTAGCCGCCAAAGTACGCCGGGTCATCGGAATTCACGGTCACGCGCAGCCCCGCCTCGAGCAGGCGTTTCAGGTTATGCTGCTCGATGTCGTCGAACACTCTGAGCTTCACGTTCGACAGCGGACAGACCGTCAAGGCGACCTGTTCGCGGACCAGGCGCTGCATCAGCGCGGGGTCCTCTTCACACCGCACGCCGTGATCGATGCGCTCCACGGCGAGAAGATCGAGCGCCTCGTATATGTAGTCCGGCGGGCCCTCCTCGCCGGCATGTGCGACGGTGAGCAGCCCTTTCCTGCGCGCATGCTCGAACACTTCGGCAAACTTCGAGGGCGGGTGACCGACTTCCGAGGAATCGAGCCCCACCGCCCCGATGATCTCGCGGTACTCGAGCACCTCATGAAGGGTGTCCATCGCTTCCGCCGCGCTCAGATGACGCAGGATGCAGGCGATCAGGCGGTACGTCATCCCGAAGCGTCGCTCGGCCTCGGCGAGCGCTCGACTCAAACCCTCCACGACCGCGCCGAAGGCAACGCCGCGCGCCGTGTGCGTCTGTGGATCGAAGAAGATTTCCGCATGGACGACGCCCTGCTCATGGGCGCGCTGCAGATAGCTCAGGGCAAGCTCGTAAAAGTCGTCCGCATCCTGCAGCACATCCGCGAGCGCATAGTAGAGGGTCAGAAATGACTGCAGGTCGGTGAAATCATAGGCCGCGCGCAGTTGCGCCACGCTGTCGTACGGCAGCGCCACGCCATGCTTCTGCGCGAGCCGGAAGGCCAGCTCCGGCTCGAGGGTACCTTCGATGTGCAGGTGCAGCTCGGCCTTCGGAAGAGCCCTTACATACGCTTCCGTCGATCTCATCGGACTTGGGTAACTCAGAAAACGAGGTTTGCCGGCAATTTAGCATCCCCGTAGAATCCGGAGCAATGGGCGACCCGACCACGCACGTTCCCGATACTCGAGCCAGTGGGACCGCGGCCGGGGGATGCTCGGATCCGGTCGGAGACTGCGGCCGGCAGTCACCGGATCCGCCGCCGATCACCGCCACGGCTGAAGACATGTGCCCTGGCGGCCCGGTGGGTCACTGGCGCGGCCCTGAAGGCGCATCGGGATGGGCGCACACCTCATGCGGCCGAAGGCGTGGCGCCCTCCGGCGGGGACCGGCGCGACGCGAGCAGTCCAGGATCCGGCTCCGGGCGGGCGAGGCCCGGCGGCGCCGCCTGGGGCTGCGGCTCAGCGCACCCCTGGAGAGGCTGTCGACGAACGGCATCGGCGCCCACCGCAATCAATCCCCGCGCGCGCTCCCCGAACACGATCGGCGCATCCACGCTGCGGCCCGCCGTGTGGCCGCCGTCCCCTGATGTCGCCCGGCACCGCGATGAATCTGCGCTCGTTGATGATCTCGCATCACACGCTGACTTGCTCACTCCCGGCATCGTGATGTCGCAGTCCGCTCTGTACCGGCAGCCGGCACGGGCGACACGTGCGCCGGCTCCCTGCACGAACCACGGGGTCGATGAGCCCGAGAAGATGTGCGTGGGGCCGGAACGGACTGCGATGTCGAGCGACATCGGGCACGGTGCGTGGCACTGACGGTTCAACTGCAACAATCAGAACGTATGCTCACACGATTCTTCGATCTCGAAGGCCACGGCACGACGGTGCGTACCGAGCTGTTCGCCGGGCTCACGACGTTCATCACGATGGCGTACATCGTCGTGGTCAATCCGATGGTGCTCGGCGCGGCGGGCATGCCCGTAGCGGGTGTCGCGGTTGCCACCTGCCTCGCGGCGGGCATCGGCAGCATCCTGATGGGGCTGCTCTCCAATTACCCGCTCGCGCTTGCGCCGGGGATGGGGCTGAATGCCTATTTCACATACACCGTGGTGAAGACCATGGGCCTGCCGTGGCAGGTGGCGCTCGGCTGCGTGTTCCTCTCCGCCGTCCTGTTCCTGCTGCTCACGCTCGCCGGCGTGCGCCAGCTTATCATGAACGCGATCCCGCGCTCGTTGTTCGCGGCGGTGAGCGGCGGGATTGGCCTGTTCATCGCGTTCATCGGCCTGAAGAACGCGGGAATCATCGTCGCCACTCCCGGCACGACGGTCGGGCTCGGCAATCTGACGGCCGCGACGCCGGCCCTCGCCGTGATGGGCCTGCTCGTCATCGCCGCCATGCAGGCCCGTTCCGTCAAGGGTGCGATGCTGTTCGGTATTCTGAGCGTCGCGGGCGCCGCCTGGATTCTCGGGCTCGCCCGCTTCACCCCGTCCTCGTTTCACCTGGCCGACCTGTCCTCGACCGCGTTCCGGCTCAACATTCCGGCGGCCCTCGATCTGAAGGGCGGCGTCGGGCTGTCGCTCGTCGAGATCGTGTTCGTATTCCTGTTTGTGGATCTGTTCGACAACGTCGGCACGCTCATGGCGGTCACCAAGCGCGCCGGGCTGACATCCCCCGATGGGACCGTACCCCGAATGAAGCGCATCCTGCTCGCCGACTCGATCTCGATGCTCGTGGGCGCGCTCGTGGGCACGAGCCCGGTCACGAGCTACATCGAGAGCACTTCGGGCGTGGCGGTGGGCGGACGCACCGGACTCACGAGCGTCACCGTGGGGCTGCTGTTCCTGTGCACGCTGTTTCTCGCGCCGCTCGTGCAGGCCATACCGGATGTGGCCACCGCGCCGGCGCTCATCCTGGTCGGCGCGATGATGATGGGCGCGCTCGCGGAGGTCGAGTGGCACGAGCCGGGCGAGGCGATTCCCGCCTTTCTCACCGCCATCATGATTCCGCTCAGCTACTCGATCGCCAATGGCCTCGCGTTCGGGATCGTGAGCCACGCCGTGCTGAAGCTCGTGCGCGGACAGGCGCGTGCGGCCGACTGGCTGGTGTACGTGCTCGCCGCCCTGTGCGTCGGCCGCTTCATTTACCTCGCGTGACCGACGCGGCGAGCGCCTCGGGGGTAGCGAGGCTCGGGGAGTCGAAGAAGCCCGCGTCAACCGGCTTGTGAGCCAGAATCTCCTCGCGCGTCAGGCCCTGAATTTCGTGCGGAAAGACCAGCCAGTGAGGCGTCTCGTGCACGAAGTAATCGGGCTTCAGCGCGCTGCGGCGGCGCGACGGCTTGTAGTACACCGTCGCGATGCGGATCTTCTCCGGGAGGTTGCGCCGGCAGCGCGTCTTGAGCTCATCGATGACCGCCTCCAGGCTGCGGCCGGAATCAAAGACATCGTCGACGATCAGCAGTTCGTCCTCGGCCGAGAGACGCGACACCAGATAGTCCGCGGCATGCACCCGCACCGTCTTGTGCTGCTGGTCGATGCCCGAGTACGAGGACGTACGGATGGCGATATGGTCGGCGTGGATCGAGTGGTACTCGAGCACCTCCTGCACCGTGATACCGATCGGCGCGCCGCCGCGCCAGATGGCAACCATGAAGGTCGGGCGCATGCCGCTTGCCACGACACGTCGCGCGAGCTCCATGGAATCGCGCAGCAGCTCGTCGGCCGAGATGAAGATCTTTTGCATGGTGCGTATTCTTTCACAATCCGATGGCAGGCCAAGCACTGGCCCGGGCGGTGATGTTCGGAACCGTTGCGGCTCGAGGGTGCGGCTGAGTCATCCACGTCGACACACCACTGCACCCACGGGCTCTCGACCGCGCCGCATCGGCAGCCGCTGAAGCGGGCGCCGGTCTGTTCGATCGTCTTGCCAGTCAACGTGTTCCCGATCCCCTCTCTTGTTCAGGTTTCAAGGTGAGCACGCGATTGGGCGATGCCGGCCTCGGGGGCAGGATAGCCGATCAGGATCGTATTCGGCGCCCCACCCGTGACTGCTGCGGCGCACGGGGACGCCCGTTGACGTCAGACGGACGCCCGCCGTGACGCCGAACGATCGCGCAGCTTTGAAATCAATCAGTTACGACGCCACCGACCCGGCTCGTGAAGCCATCACGCCGAGCTGTCGGAATGCACGAGTGGCATCCGCTCCGCCGGGGCAAGCACTCTGACCATGGTGCGCAGCGCGGCCGATCGGCGGGCGCGCCCTCCCAATCGAAGGTGAAATGCCTTCCATCGGGACGGCGTTCATGAAACCGGCGCATCCTCGAGGCAGTCCCAGCCTGCTCGATGACACGGACGAGCTCCTCTGCTGCCCCGATGTCATGGAGGAATTCGTGCGCGAGGTCAATGAGCGCCGCAGACTGTTTCCAGTGACTGCGATCTGTTCCGCCCGGTGAAGACCAATCCGCCGTGCGATCTGCACCGCACCGTTGAGGCGCAACAATCGCACGACGCCGATCGGAGCCTCTGCGGCAATCCGAGCGCTGAGCGCGTCGTGCAGCGGGCGCGCCACGCGATTGATGAGGCGGGACCATGAAGGCCCGAGTGGCCGGGAAGTGCCCTCTCGATTGCCCGATCACGAATCGCCGGCCGCAACTCTCGAGGCGTCAGCGTCCCTCGGTCACGCTTGCGGACCGGCGCACCGGCAATACGATGTTAAAGTACGGCCCCGGATGGCGGCCGACGGGAACGGCCTGCCTCGGTCACGACCCACTCACGAGGCGTCTCATGATGAAGAAACGCATTCTCCTTGCCGTCGCGCTCAGTGTCTGCATTTCCACCGCCAGCGCCAACGAGCAGAAGCCGCTACCGTACTTCAAGCCCACCGAGGTCACCTCCACCGGCTCGGTCACCGTGAATGGATCGCGCATCCGTTATCAGGCTGTGGCCGGGACCCTGGTGGTCCATGCCAAGGGATGGAACCGCTATGCTCCGGCGACCGACAAAAAGAACCCGACCGCCGAAGCGGCCATGTTCTATGTCGCGTACTTCAAGCGTGGCGCCCCGGCGGCGGACCGGCCGGTCACGTTCCTGTTCAACGGCGGCCCCGGCTCCTCGACGGTCTGGCTGCACATGGGTGCGTTCGGACCGGTCAGGGTCGTCACCGCCGACCACACCCACACGCCGCCGGCGCCGTACCAGATCGTCAACAACGATTACAGCCTGCTGGACGTGAGCGACCTGGTCTTCGTGGACGCGCCCGGCACCGGATTCGGTCGCATCGCCGGCCCGAACGCGGCGCAGTCCTTCTACGGCGTCGATCAGGATGTCCATGCCTTTGCGACATTCATCCGGGAATTTCTCTCCAAATACAACCGTTGGAACTCGCCGAAGTATCTGCTCGGCGAAAGCTACGGAACGATGCGCGCCGCCGCGCTGCCGCTCGCCCTGGAGCACGAGAGCATCGACCTCAATGGTGTGATGCTGCTGTCGGACATCCTCGACTGGGACCTGATGCCGGACAACCCCCGGCTGAATCCCTCGGTCGATCTGCCGTACATCGTCGCCCTGCCCAGCTATGCCGCCACCGCCTGGTATCACCACAGACTGCCCGAGCAACCACAGCATCTGCTCCCCTTTCTCCGGAAGGTCGAGCATTTCGCCACCACCGAGTACACGCTGGCGCTGATGCGGGGCAACAGCCTCTCGACCGCGCGGCAGAACGAGATCGCAGGGAAGCTGCACGAGTACACGGGACTGCCGGTGAGCTATCTGCTCAAGTCCAATCTGCGCATCGAATACGGTGCCTTCCAGAAGGAGCTGCTCGCCAACGAGGAGTTGACCACCGGCACCCTGGACACGCGCTTCACCGGCCCGACCCTCAATCCGCTCAGCGAGACGGCCGAATATGATCCGCAGAGCACCGCGATCAGTTCAGCCTACGTTTCGGCCTTCAACACCTACGTGCGCACAACGCTGCATTACGGTCAGAATGAGTACTACAAGCCCGGCATCCCGGTCTACAGCAGCTGGGACTACCGGCATCAGCCGCCGGGCGCAAGCCACCCGTTGATCATGCTGCCCAACGTTCTGCCCGATCTCGCCGTCGCCATGAAGCGCAATCCGCTCATGAAGGTGATGGTCAATGGCGGGTATTTCGATATTTCCACGCCGTTTTACGAAGGCTGGTTCGAGATGCACCACCTGCCGATTCCGCCGAATCTGCAGCACAACATCCAATACCATTACTACAAGACCGGTCACATGATCTACGTCCACCTGCCCGCGCTGAAACAGCTGCACCACAACGTCGTGGCGTTCATCCGCAGTACCGATAATCTGAAGTAGCACGGGGGCGCGCGAGTCCTCTTCCCGGCAGGGCGCGGCCGCTGCAGCGAGCGACGCGCCCTGCCGGTCGCCCCGGGTCGGCGCCGGCCATCCGCGCCACGCAGCGTAGGCAGGCTAAGCGCAAGAGCCGCCGGCAGACCGCATTGACTTGGCGTCCCCTGACGACACAGCGCTCGGGCGCCTGCCGCCATGCGGCAAAGTGCGGCGCAGTGCGGTGGGCTTTGAGCGCCGCCTCATCTTCACACGCTTCATGGAAGATGAAATGAGTCGTCCGGGCCGCATCCTGGCTCACGTCGAAATGCCTGCAGGCGGGCCCGTCGGTAAACGAGCGCTGCGCGTTCTCCTCGATCGCCTCGAGAAAGGCGTCAAGCTGTTCCGCGGGGAGGTCAAGGGTGGCGTTGAGCGCCATCATGACTCCTCGGACTCGGCAGCGGAGGCGGCACGCGCACCCGCCGGCGGCGGTGTGTCAGTCTGGCCTGCCAGCTTGACCAGGCTCTGCCACGTCTGACTGGCGAGGAGTATTCCCTGCTGCATCGCGAGGGCGCTGCTGCGGGACTCGAGCTCTCCGGGGAAGAAAATCTCTTCGACTCCCGCCGCCCTGGGCACGGACTTGATCTGCTCGATCAGCCGTTCCAGCCGGCTCTCGAACTCGGCCCTCGGCATCATCCTGGCGATGTCAATCGTGACCAGCAGGTGACTACAGCCGCTCTTTCGATCCGGGTCATGGGGGCCCGCTACGCCGGCGCCGAACTGACTGCCAGGCAGCACTCCGGCGAGCACGTCCATCATGAACGATACGACGTATCCCTTGTGTCCGGCCATGGGCAGGATGAGACCCTTGATGGCCGCCCGGGGATCGGTGGTCGCAACGCCGTGCCCGTCCGCCGCCCGGGATGGGGGAATGCTCTCGTTGCGCTCGGCCGCCGCGTAGATCTTTCCCGTGCCACGGCGGTATTCACTATATCCATCGCCACGACACCGCGGCTTCCGGCCGGAGCCGCAATCGACCACGGATTCGTTCCAAGGACCTTGACGCGTCCGCCCCAAGGTGCCATTGCCGGACTCGCATTCGTGGCGAGCAGTGCTACACAGCCCGCGTCCGCGCGCTTGCGGGTGAAGTACGCCGCGATGCCGAAGTGATTGGAGTTTCGTACCGCAACGGCGCTCACGCCGTGCGCGTGCGCCCTGTCGATATCCAGCCGTGCGGCATCGTTCGCTAGAACCTGTCCGATACCATCGTGACCGTCCATCACGGCAACCGCACAGTTGTCCACGACAAGGTCCCACCGGGTCATGGGCGTCATCGCTCCGCTGCGCAGCCGGGCCACGTACCAGGGAAGTCGAAGCATGCCGTGGGAAGGATGCCCCCACCGCTCGGCCGTCACCAGGCTGTCCGCCAGCAGACTCGCATCACTCTGCGGGACACCGACGCTCAGCAGGACTCGGGTCCTGACTTTAATGAGGCTCTGAGCATCAATGCAGTACTTCATCGATGAGCTCCGTGCGGTCTCGGGCTTGCGGTCGACAATCCCCGGCGCCGTCAGGAAATCGGGCTCTGTTGAAAAACGAGTGGGCTATGCGGTGACGTAGGGATTGATGCGGGAGAAGTCGAGTTTGCCGGCGATCATGAAGATGACCGTGCGGATAGTGCGGAAGCGGCCGTACCCGCGGGCCTTGCGCTTGGCGGCTTGGAAGAGCCCATTGATGGCCTCCATGAACCCGTTGGTCTGGCGCGAGGTGACCCAGGCGAGGATGCCCTCGAGATGAGTACGGATCATCTGGGCGACTTCCTTCATCGGCTCGACCTTCGAGCGCAGCACGTTGCTGCACCAGCGGTTGAGCAGGAGGCGTGCAACGTTGGGCTGCTTGCGGGTGAGGATCTCGCGCAGTTCCTCGCGATAC
>JAKAXA010000079.1 GCA_021816775.1 Pseudomonadota bacterium | reverse complement strand
GCATCCGCGAGGCGTTCGGGCCGCTGCGCAAGCGGGCGCCGCTGTATGTGCTGAGCACCGGAGGGGGCAAGACTGTGCTCTTCACCCACATCGCCCACGGCGCGGCCGCCAAGGGCAACCGCGTCTACATCCTCTCGCACCGGCAGGAGCTGATCGACCAGATATCCTCGGCGCTCGAGCTCACCGGCACGCCGCACGGTTTCATCGCCGCAGGCTATCCGACGCTCGATGCGCCCGTGCAGATTGCGAGCGTGCAGACGCTGGTGCGGCGGCTCGACCGCGTCCCGCAGCCAGACCTCATCGTCATCGACGAAGCGCACCACGCGCGGGCTGAGACCTTCGAGCGCATCATCCGCGAGTGGCCCAAGGCGAAGCTGCTCGGCGTGACTGCGACGCCCATCCGCCTCTCTGGCGAAGGCTTGGGCGCGATTTTCGACCACCTCATCACCGGCCCGAGCATGCGCGAGCTGATCGAGGGCGGCTACCTCGCGCCGTATCGGCTCTTTTCGCCGCCGACCGTGGACGCCTCCGGGCTGCCCAAGCGCGCTCGTGAGTTCGTCACGGCAGCTGCGGAGGCGCTGGTAGACAAACCGGCCATCACCGGCTCTGCGCTCGAACACTATCGCCAGCACGCCGACGGGCTGCCGGCGGTGGTATTCTGCGTGTCGATCAAACACGCGAAGTCGGTGGCGGACCAGTTCCGCGAGGCCGGTTACTCGGCGTTCTCCATCGATGGCACGATGGAGCGGACGGTGCGCCGCGGCGTGGTCGAGGATTTCCGCAGCGGGCGCATCAAAGTGGTCACGTCCTGCGAGCTGGCGAATGAAGGGGTAGACCTCCCCGGGGCGCACGTCGGTATATTCCTGCGGCCCACGCAATCGCTGGGGCTGTATTTGCAGCAGATCGGCCGCATCCTGAGGCCGTGCGAGGGTAAGACCCACGCGCTGCTGCTCGACCATGTTGGCAACTGCTACCGTCACGGGCTGCCGGACGAGCCGCGGCAGTGGACGCTGGCCGGCGACGACGGGGAGGCCAAGCGCAAGCCGGGCGCCGGGGTGCGCATCTGCGCTCACTGCTTCCGCGCGCTGCCGGCGCAGGCTCGCGTGTGCTCGGAGTGCGGCTACGAGTTCCCCGCCAAGCCCCGCGAGATCGAGCAGCGCGACGGCGAGCTGGCGGAGGTGACGCCGGAAATGCTGGCGCGACGCGCTGAGCGGCGAGAGCAGGGGAGGACGCAGAGTCTAGAGGCGCTGATGGAAATCGCCAGGCGCAAGGGCTACCGGCCCGAGTGGGCCCACCGGGTCATGGCCGGCAGGCTCGCCAAGAGGGCGCGGGGGTGATCGAGCGCGACACCCAGGCGGAAATCCTGCTCGCGCTCTCTCGCGGCCCGACTCGGCTCCTGCGCGTCAATGCCGGCGTCGCGTGGCAGGGGACGGTCATCGAGCGCACGCAGCAGCGGCTGGTGCTCGCGCGACCGTACGCCATCCGCCTCGCCGCACCCGGCGTGTCTGACCTCATCGGCTGGACCGAAGGGGGCCGCTTCGTCGCCGTCGAGGTCAAGGGGCCACGCGGGCGAGTCACCGACGAGCAGGCAGCGTTCCTAGACCTGGTGCGCCGCAGCGGAGGGCTGGCGGGAGTGGCGAGGTCGGTCGACGACGCCAGGGCCATCCTTGAGGGGCGCGCGCCATGACCGACCCTCTCCGCCTCAATCCCACCGCGCGCCGCCAGCGGCTCAACCAACTCGCCGCTCAGTTCGGCCTCGACAACCCAACCCTCGGTCGCATCATGGGCCGTACGTCGGAGGCGGTCCGTACTTGGCGCACCGGGAAGCAGCAGGTGCCGGAGCCGAGCCTGAGGCTGCTCGAGTTGGAGCTGGGGACGAGGGAGCCTCGCGGGGTCAGCGCGGGGGAGCCTTGAGCGGAAAAGCCTCCTAAAGCAATGCTTATTGCGAAGCGTAAAGTAATGCTTTACTCTACGTCTTATGCGACTCGAAAAAGCCTCTAGAATTCTTGGCTGTCATGCGCGCTTGGCGCGTGCTCTTGACGTCAGTCCTCAGGCAGTTCATCAGTGGATGTGCGGCAAGCGGCCAATGCCGCCAATGCGGTGTGTGCAAATCGAACTGCTTACCCTCGGCGCGGTGACGCGGCGAGACTTGCGCCCAGCCGACTGGTGGAGAATATGGCCAGAGTTGGTGGACACTCGTCACCCGATCCCTAAAAAAGTGAGAACGCGCGCATGAAGTTTCACGCTGCTTGTCTGACATTGCCGCCGATGGCTGCTCACGAATACGATGCGCTACGCAAATCGATCGCTGAAGGATGGGACAACCGCTACCCGATTTTGACCTGCGATGGCGAGATTCTGGACGGCAGGCATCGATTTGAGGTTTGCCGCGACCTTGGTATCGAGCCGACCTTTGTGGAATGGGATCGGCGCCGCTGCGACGGAAATCCATTCCGGTTCGTATGGCAGGAGCACGACGCCAGGCGCAACTGGCAGTCCGCAGAGCAGCGCCAGCTCTGCTACGACGACTGCGAGGCCGGTGCTGCAGCATGGGACCGCGAGCACCAGCGCATCCAGGCCGAGGCGAATGAGGCGCGGAGTGAGGCGGCGCGCCAGCAGCCGAGAACAGAGGACGGTCGTAGGCTGGCGGCGAAGTCAGATAGTGGCACAACTTGTTCCACGACCTCATTGGACCGACATAAAGGCCGTGAGGCCAAAGCCGACCTCGCCGGCACCAATCGCGGCGCGGTACAGCGGGCGGCCAAGATGCGAAAGCTGGCCACCGAGACAGGCAGGCCGGAAATAATCGAGGACGTGAAAGCCGGCAAGGTCAAGGCGCATGCGGCCCTCAAGGACCTCGAGGAGAGCAAGCGCCGCATAGAGCTTCAGCGGCCGGTGCAGATCGACCTTCCGGCTGGCCTGCACCGTGGGGACTTCCGCGAGCTATCCGAGAAGATTCCAGACAACAGCGTCGAGCTGGTCTTTACTGACCCGCCCTATGATGGTGAGTCTGTCACTCTATACGAGGACGCAGCGCGGGTTGCGGCGCGAATCCTGAAGCCTGGAGGTAGCTTCATCGCGTATTCTGGCCAGAGGCATTTGCTTGGCGTGCTCCAGGGCTGCAGCAAGCACCTGACGTACTGGTGGACGATCGCCGGAGTCCACACCGGAGGTAATCAGATCCTGCAGAAGCTCGGAATCCGGTGCGGCTGGAAGCCTCTAGTTTGGTTCGTCAAAGGGGGGCGCGGAGACGTCCAGAACGTACTTCTCGACGTAGTTAGCGGCGCCAGAGAAAAGGACGCGCACCGCTGGCAACAGGCCGAGGAAGAGGCGCTGTACTACATCGAACACCTTACGTCGCAAAAAGGCGTCGTGGTGGATTTTTTCCTTGGAGGAGGCACCACGGCAGTGGCAGCGGAAAAATTAGGGAGGACCTGGATCGCGTTCGAGGTGAGCGCTGCTGCTGCGGAAAGCGCCTCTAAACGGCTGCACGGAATCTCGTCATGACAGTTTCGAGACGCGATAAAGACGATTCGCCATTCGGGGATTGGATACGCCATCACGCCGGACTTGACTCAATCAGAGAGCGGCTCTCTATTACCGACAGTGATTATTGGATACATCGGTATCGCGCACACAGCGACAAAAACGGCGACCGGGCGGTTGATCAGATCATGCTGGTCGAGCTCAAAACAAATATGCGCGATGTTCCCTTTGCGCAGCGTGATACCTTGGTCCTCGTCAATCAACTTTTGCGGCGGGCATCGAAGAGACCCGATGGTCGCCGGAGTCATGTGCTTCTCAAGGGTATTACTTCAGGGGAAACTCGGCGCGTACGGTGCTTCGGAGTGCATCTACTGCAATTAGGATCGACACGACCGGATAACAGCGCAGGCAGCATCCTCTGGGATCATCGGTACCTAACCGAAGAGATGCTAGTCGAAGTGTTGCGCTTTGATCGAGATCCGGACTCACCCATGCGCCGCATGGATCTGCGCCGGCATCACGCGAATCGAAGCGCTGTAAATCTTACGCTGTTCGAGGATAGTGTAGCGCAGATGACCCAGAAGGTTGCGGCTGGCCAGACCTGAGCTTAAACTAACCTCGCGTCTACCTGCCCACGGCCCGGCCTGATCCCCGGAACAAGCCTCGCAGGGAAGGCTCCTCCGTCTCCGGCCGGACGCATTTAACCCAGGGGACGAGAGAGACGGTCATGCCATCGCGTCCCATCCGCAGCCGCAACGCCTTCCGGCGCTGGCTGCTCTACATCCTCGACCTCCCCACCACGGCCACCTACGCCGAGATTCGAGCGGCGCTTGAGCGGCGCCTGGGGATCGCCCCGTGACTGTCGCGGCCCGTGCGGCCGAGGAGCATGTCCTCGGCGCGGTGCTGCTCGAGCCAGAGCGCTGGCAGCAGGTCGCGGACCTCACGCTCACGAATTTTGCCTACCCAGAGCATCGGGCCGTCTTTGCCACCTTGGCCGAGCTGGCCGGCAACGGCGGCGACCTCAGCCTCGATGCGGTCCTCGAGCGGCTGACCGCCACCGACCGCCTCAAGGTCGCCGGCGGCGAGGCCGCCGTCCGCCGTCTGCGCGACGATACAGCCACGGCGTCCACGATATCGCACTACGCCGATGTCCTGCGCCAGACTAAGCACGGCCCCG
>JAKAXA010000047.1 GCA_021816775.1 Pseudomonadota bacterium | reverse complement strand
GTAATGCTGTGTGCCGACCGATCGCTGGTAAGCCGTGTGCGGGAAATCCGCATGCACGGTTTGAACGGGGGCCTTGACCGCCCCGGTCGCTCTGCGGCCCTATAGGTGGTCAAGGTCTACCAATGAATACGCATTTCTCCGAATGCCGCCCAAACGCTGGTCGCTCCAAAATCCGGTAAGTGTCCGTGACCGACATGTCGCATAGACAGCTGCTCGAACCACTGTAGCAGCCCTTCCGGTTGCCGGACGGGGCGTATGAACAAAGCGTCAACGACTCTAACGCTTGGGACGATCGCTATCGGTCTGTCGCCCACTTTGTCTTTGGCTCAGCAGCTGCCTGCTCCGGAGCGGTATGCGTGCGGTCCCTACATGATGAATTGGGGCGGAGGGTGGTACGGCATGTTCCTGGGTCCGCTGTTTATGATCCTCGTACTGGCATCGGTGATTGCGGCCGCGGTTCTTCTCGTCCGCTGGCTTGCGGGTCCCTCTCACCCGATCCAGCCACCACACGCACCACCCGGGCGCACGGCACTCGACATTCTCAAGGAGCGGTACGCGCGCGGCGAAATCGATAAGGAGGAGTTCGAGGATCGACGGCGCACGCTCGGTGATTGACTATTTTGCGCCAGCGCTCACGGAGCACAGCGGGTCCGTGACGCTCCTCGATGTCCGTCCGGCCGATGAGTTTGCTCACGGTTACCTGTCTGGCGCGACCTGCGGCCCGCGCAGGGCGAACGATGCAGCGGACTGTCGACGCTGCGGCATGGCGAAGTGGCACTTACTGTACCCATTTCCTCAGAAGCGGCTCGTCCACCGTGCTCATAGCCCACACGCTCAACCGCCCGAGCTCGCCGAACATCAGACGGTCCCCTGGCCGCAGCAGACGGACGGCCGCGGACTGCGGTGGCGGCATTCGCGACGACGCACAGAACGGTAATGGCAACCACCACATCTAAGCTGGAATGCTGAAACGGCAGGCGCTCGATGCGCCCCCTGGAGAAGAGTCACTTTGGCGCCGCCTAACTCAGCGTGGGCAAGCGCTGCGGCGAGCATGGTCGGATCGGCATCGAGGCCGGTCACCGCGGATCCCCGAGACCGGATGGCGCAGGCCAGTGCGCCATCACCGCAGCCTGTGTCAAGAACAGTGGTGCCATTGACGGCGCCGACGAGTTCGAGGATCAGGCGTTGTTCGAGCGACTCGGTGATGGCGCCGAGCGAGGTTGCGGCCAAGTCTGATCGGTGGCGGAGCCGATTTGGGTCGGTCGAGACGCTTTCCTCACACGAGCACGATCGTTCGGGCCAAGTGCTCGATGACGGCCTCCAACGGGAAGCAAAGTGCTGCCAGCGCTTGCGGCACCCATGTTCCCGGCTCTTCGGGGGACATCGACGCTTCCCCAACGCTCAGTGGCGCTTGGTACAAAACTGTTGGTACAGTGTCTTCATCAGCGCGGCGACTTCTTTGCTCGCCAGGACATAGTAGACGGACTGTCCGCTACGATGGGCCTCGACGACGTGGCGCTCGCGCAGCAGCGCCAGGTGCTGCGAGACCGCTGATTGGCTGATGCCCACGCTGGATTGAAGCTGGTTCACCGACTTCGCACCCTCAGCCAACTGGCACAAGAGTATCAGCCTCGTTCCGTTGGCGATCACCTTCAGAACCTCACTCGCCCGATCCACGTTGGCCTGCAGCTCGGCGAGTTCTCGGGGCCGCAAGGTAGCCGGGAGCGTCGCGGGAACCGCCGCGGCATTTGCGCACGCTGTCATCCACCCGGCCCCTGAAAAGGTTCAGTAATCATCCTGACCCTGCAGGGAGCCGGGACATCGGTTCCAGCCACGAGCGTCGGCCGCACCGCAGCTCCGCATGGCATGATCGAGTCTTGACTCCCGGAGATAGGGAATGGCGTCACAGCCACAGTGACTGCGCAGTGCGCTCCATTTCATGCTTCTCGAGGCGATACCGCGGTGACGGGGGCTCCAAGGTCACGATTGGGGCTGGAATCCCATAAAAGTTGCCGGCCCCGTAGGCGGCCATATCGTCTCCCACTTCAATGTAGCAAAACCCATGGCCATTGAAGCGGCTCGCGGGGGCCTTGCCCGCAACTTCGGCCGCGATGTTCTCGGCAACGACGCGCGCCTCCTCGTCGGCAAAGACGCCGGCCTTCGGCAGGTACATGCCGATGGGCAGCCGGATCGAGGTGACGTCGCCAATGGCATAAACGCCGGGATGACGGGTCTGGAGGGTGTCCGGCTCGACCGGCACCCAACCCGAAGCATCGGCGAGCTTCGCTTGGCGGATGACCGCCGGCACCCGATGCGCCGGAACGCCCACAAGGAGGTCAAACTTCGTATCCTCAAGCTCGAAACGGAGGGTGTGAGAAACGGGCTCGACCCTCATCACGATCTGCTCGGGATGGAATTCGATCCCGCGAGCTTCGAGCATCTGCACGAGCGCCGCGCCCACTTCCGCCCCCGCGACAGGCATCGGAAGATCCTCCGGCGTGTAGACGGCGATTTGGCTCTTCTTGCGTACCCCGCGCCGGCGCAGCACCATGTCGATAAGGAATGCGGCTTCGTAGGGCGCCGACGGACAGGAAAATGGCGTACGCGCAACGACGATCACGACGCGGCCGCCGTCGAAGGCTTCGAGAGCTCGCCGGATGGCAAGTGCCCCCTGCGCCTCGTAAAGATCGAGGGCGGCCTCGGCAAAGCCGGGAACCGCCTGCGGATGACGCTCGGCGCCAAGGGCGATGACGAGATGATCGCCAGTGAAATCGCCAGCGCGGGTCTTGACCATTCTTGAATCCGGTTCGATGGTTTCGATCTCAGCCTCAACCCATTCGATACCGCATTCAGGCAGCCGGGAGAGGTTACGTTCGCCTTCTTCGGGTCTCGCGCGATCTCCGGTCATGAGCCAAAGGTTCGCCATACGCAAAGCGAAGGTCGCGTTCTTCTCGATGACGACGACGCGGTGCTCGGGCGCCAATAGGCGTCGCAGACGGGTTGCCGCGGCGAGACCGCCGATGCCGCCGCCGAGGATGAGGATCGTCTTGTTGCTCATATTTTCCTCCGCCAAAGGCTATCCAAAGGTGAGGACCCGGTCGGCCTCTTCGGTGAGGCGTGCAAGGTCGTCCATCGACGACATGGGGCAGACTGCGGCTGCATCCATCTTTCGGATGCGTAGGCATGTGGTGCAGCTCAATACGACGCCGCCGAGCTCATCGAAACGCAAGAGGAGCTTACCGACATCGAATCGCTCATTGCCGATGTTCTCGATCTCGACCGCGGAACCCAAGAGGAACATGCTGGCCTCATGACCTCGCGACAGCACCGCCTGGCCAAAGCGCAACGCGTTCCAGACGGTTTCCGTGTCGTTATTGCTGATAACAAGGAGGTATCTCATTGCGGCTCTCCCTTTGCGGGTTTTTTCCGACGCGTGACTTCATAGCCCTGGATCCTGACGCCGTTCTTCTTCCTCGCACGATCTCATGAGCAGAGCTGCGCTCCGAGGAAAATATTCTCGCTGGCTTCGAAGCGGCCGAAACGGCTGTGGTCGGGATTGCAATGGGCGCAGCGCCAGGAGTTCCCAGAGTGCCATCACCGCGAAGATCCCGAGAAAGAACTCGAGGCGGATGGAGTGCTGGTGGGCTGGTGGGCGAGTAGAACGCTGGCGGACATTCGATTCGGCTATTGCTCAAGTACTCGTAAGAATATTAGAATACGCGGTAGGAATCGGGAGCGTCAAGCATGGGTTTCAAGCAAGACCTTTTTGGGCATTTCGGCCGCATCGGCCAGGCATTGAGCAGCGGCAAGCGATTGGAAATGCTCGAATTTCTCGCGCAGGGCGAGCGCAGCGTGGAGGCCTTGGGGACCGCGGCGGGTCTTTCGATAGCCAATGCATCGCATCATCTGCAGCAGCTGCGTCGCGCGGGTTTGGTGACGCGCCGCAAGGAAGGATTGAAGGTCTATTACCGCTTGAGCGGCGACGAGGTCGTCGAACTCCTGGCGAGCCTGCGCGCGGTGGGGGAGCGTTATCTGGCGGATGTGGACCGACTTGTCGAGAATGTTCTCGGCACCAAGGACCCTCTCAAACCGCTCTCACGCGAACAGTTCCTGGAGCGACTGCGGCGGGGCGCCGTGACAGTCCTGGACGTGCGGCCCACCGAGGAGTATCGGGCCGGTCACGTGCCCGGTGCCATCAACCTGCCTCTAACCGAGATCGAAAAGCGGCTCGCCACGCTCGATCCCGATCGGGAATTCGTCGCATACTGCCGGGGTCCTTATTGCGTGCTCGCCTTCGAGGCCGTGGCGTTGCTTCGTTCTCGCGGCTTCAACGCGCGCCGCCTCGAGGACGGCTATCCGGAATGGCGGGCCGCGGGTCTGCCGATCGCCGCTTCGGCCAGTGAGCCGGGATCGGCTCGGGACGCCGGCATCGGTGCCCCACCTCGGAATTGACGGTTCGTGCCGTGACCCACGTCATCGCGATCCAACATCACGAGTGCGAGACGCTCGGTGCCATCTCCGATGCGCTCGCGCGCTCGGGCATCCACTTCAGTCACCTCATGCTCAGCGAGCGCTCACCCGATCCGGATATTGCCGCATGGGACGGTCTGATCGTGTTAGGCGGGCCTTACAGCGTGTGTCGGCCCGATTGCCACCCCAGGCTGCGGCGGGAGCTGGCCCTCATCCGGCAGGCGTTGGACCTCGGGCGGCCCGTGCTCTGGATCTGTCTCGGCAGTCAATTGGTGGCCACGGCGCTCGGCGGCAGAGTCTATCGCGCCCCGGCACCCGAGATCGGCTGGTTGCCGGTGCGGCTCGAGGCGGCAGGAAAGGACGATCGGTTGTTTCAGGGCCTTCCACATACCTTTACCACCTGCGTCTGGCATGGTGACGTGTTCGACCTGCCCGCGGGTGCCGTATCACTCGCGAGCTCGCAGATGACGGCGTCCCAGGCCTACCGCTACGGCGACAACGTGTATGGCTTTCTGTTTCATCTCGAAATGAAGCTCGACATGGTTGCGGCCTGCGTCGGTGCCTTCGAACCGGGACTGCGCGGTGCCGGAATGGATCCGGATGAGTGTCTCATTCAAGCGCAGAGCCACTTGAGTGCGATCGAGCGTACCGCCGCGACCGTTTTTGACCGCTGGACCGCGCTGGTGCGGAGTGTCACCTGAACGCACGTGTTCCGCTCGCAGGGGATCCTACGCCGGTCTCTGCTTGCGGTCATCGCATATTGGCAAGGTGCGCAAGGCGCTCTACCCTTTGATGCTGGTGTCGACCAGCGTTGACCCCCACCTGCGGCTTACCAATTTCGGAACAAGCCATGAAAGTCCTCTTCATTCTGAACGACCCGCCATACGGCACCGAACGTTGTTACAACGCGCTGCGCCTGGCACTGGCCCTGCAAAAGAAAGACCGGGCAGTGCAGCTCACCGTCTTCTTGATGGCCGATGCGGTAGCTGCCGCCCATGCCGCTCAGAAGACTCCGGACGGCTATTACAACCTCGAGCGGATGCTCAAGCGAGTGCTCGCGGGCAACGGGCAGGTCCTCCTCTGCGGCACCTGCATGGACGCTCGGGACCTCGCGGAGGCGCAGCTTATGGACGGATCCCGGCGAAGCACGATGGATGAGCTCGCCACCGAGACGCTGGCTGCCGACAAAGTCATCGTCTTTTAGAACCATGCGTCGCGTCTATCTCGATTACAACGCGAGCACGCCGCTCGATCCGCGCGTCGCCGAGACGATGCGCGCGGCGATTGAGGACGGCTACGGCAATCCCTCGAGCCCGCATTGGGCCGGAACACCTGCGAAGCAGCTCGTGGAAACGGGGCGCGGAGAGATCGCCGCCCTCCTCGGGTGCACCCCGGAGGAAGTGGTCTTCACCAGCGGCGGGAGCGAGGCGAACAACCTGGCGCTCAAGGGGGCTTTCTTTGCCGCCGGCGACCGGCCGGTTCACATCATCACGACCGAGATCGAGCATCCCTCGATCCTTGCCCCGTGCGCATTCCTCGAGCGCCGGGGCGCTCGCATCACGCACCTGCCCGTTGATCGCACAGGTCTGATCAATCCAGACGATCTGCGACGCGCAATCGGCACCGACACCCTTCTCGTCAGCATCATGCATGCAAACAACGAGACCGGCACGATCGAGCCGATCGAGGTGTGCGCGCGGATCGCCCGAGAGCACCGCGTGCTCTTCCACACCGATGCGGCTCAGTCGGTCGGGAAGATCGCGACGCGCGTGGCGGAACTCGGCGTTGATCTGCTGTCCATCGCCGGGCACAAGCTGTACGCACCAAAGGGGATCGGTGCCTTGTACGTGCGGGCCGGCACTGCTCTGGAGCCCCTGATCCACGGTGCCGGACATGAGAGTGGACGCCGGGCAGGTACGGAAAGCGCGCTACTCGCCTCCGCCCTGGGCAAAGCGTGCGCGATTGCCGGAGACCTGAGTTTCGTAGCCGAGATGCAGCGCCTGCGGGAGCTCTTCTGGGATCGCCTGCAAGGACGGTTCGGTGATCGCGTCGTGCTGAATGGTCATCCTGATCGGCGTCTGCCGAACACGCTCAACGTCTCGTTTGTCGGTCATGTGGGCGCCGCCATCCTCGCGGCAATGCCGGAGGTCGCCGCGTCGACCGGTTCGGCATGTCATTCAGGCCAGATCCGCCTCTCGCCCGTCCTGGCGGCCATGGGAGTGGCGCCGGAAGTCGGGATCGGCGCAATCCGCTTTAGCCTCGGGCGCAATACCACTCTGAAAGAGATCGACGCGGTCGTGCAGCACCTGGAGCAAGTGCTCGCATGAGGGAAGCGCCCGCCCCACTTCAAATCAGTCCCGTAGCCTATCAGTCCTGGCGTGCAACCAGGCTCGGCGCCATCACCGAATCGCTCGAGCAGCGCGTAATCCTCAAGCTCATGGGCCCTGTCAAAGACGCTGATGTCCTCGACGCCGGCTGCGGCGATGGCGCGCTGGCCTGCGCCATGGCCTCGGGTGGTGCGTCGGTGACCGGCATCGATGCGGATCCTGTGATGCTCGCCGCGGCACGCGCCCACGCGGAGGCGACGAGGGTGGAGGCGATGTTTCTCCCAGGGCGGATCGAGCGGCTGCCATTTCGGGACTCCAGCTTCGATGTCGTGGTCGCCGTCACCGTGCTCTGCTTCGTCGCCGATGCCGACACCGCCGTGCGCGAGATGGCACGCGTGCTGCGACCGGGGGGCCGTCTGGTGCTCGGTGAGCTCGGGCGACGAAGCGTATGGGCCATGAGCCGGCGGTTCAGGGCGTGGCTCGGAGCGACCACCTGGAAAGCCGCGCACTTCCGTACGGCCGCAGAGCTACGCGTCCTCCTCCAGCAGGCCGGGCTTGCCGTCGTGACTGTCTGCGGTGCTGTCTTCTATCCGCCGATTGGCTTGTGCGCACAGGCCCTGGCCCCGATCGATCCGTGGCTGGGGCATCGCACGACGATAGGTGCGGCGTTCATTGCCCTCGGGGCCACTTCCGTCTCCTCGACCAGGAGTCCAGGCACCGAAATCCGTTCGATGAATAGAGGTCCCAGCCCGGGTCGACTGCCCCAATGACGGCCGCCGGGGCTACGGCTTGGCCAGAACCCCTACGGGGCAACGGTGGCGCGCCGGGACTTCCTCGCCCTCGATCCGGCCGTCGCGCATGCCGATCAGACGGTCGAAGCGGTGAAAGATCGATTCGTCGTGTGTCACCACCAGGACGGCAGCTGCCTGCTCTCTGGCGATGCGCTAAAGCACTTCAGCAACTCGCGAAACAGCGCGTGCTCCCCGGTCCCTTTGCCTTTGTACGGCCCCATCGTCACATCGAGCAGCGCACCGTGGGCGAGCGAGATCACCCCCACCAGGCGCGCAATCGGAAAACCTGCCCCCGCCTTCTGGCTGCCGTGCTGCGGATAAAGCTCCTGGTTCCCCGGGGTGTCCGGCATCAGAATCGTCCCGGCCGTCCACCAATTTGATATGCCGGCCGCGCCACCTCCATCGTGCAGGGGTGCGCGTGCCCATCAGCGTCGCGATCGAGCGAGCCAATTCCTGTACCAGCTCTCGCGGCAAGCGTTTACGGGCATCGCTATAGGATCGGGTGTTCGCGCTGCCCGGCTCCATGCCGCGCAGCAACCGATTGACCATCGCCTCGTTCATCGCGTTCTGGCAGGAGCCCTCAGCACTCAGGACTTGCCCCAGGAGCATCGCCAGTGCCACCGTAGCCGGGTGTTTGCGTTCCCGGTACTCCGGCAGCAATGCTTCGAGCTGCCCAAGAAGCTCCGGACCGGTCAGCAGGTTGAAAAAGCTCATCGAATCGATCTGCCGGGAACCTTTCTGAACCTGCTTACGCACATGTCGTTGCTGTCGGGCGCTTCTCGGTCTACGCTTGTTCCCCATGAAGGTTGGCCTCCGGGTTGTGGGGGTGATGTGTTGCAACAACATCCTACAACCCTGAGCCAACCTTCTCCTTTACTTTCAACACCTTGCGCACTCGCAGCTCTCGTCCTGCGGCTTATCCGAGTGCCATTCATGCAGTGATTGGGTAAAGTGCGGAGTTTGTCATGAAAGAGCTGATTGCCGCCATTGTGCTCGCCCGCCTCGTCGCTCCGGTGTGGGGCACCACCCGAACCGTCGCACTGGCCATTCCGAGCATGCAGTGTGCAATGTGCCTTGGGACGGTCAAAGAGGCGCTCTCGAAAGTTCCTGGCCTCGGTAAGAGCACGGTGAGTCTGGCGAAGAAGGACGCGGTCGCCAAGTTCGATGATTCGAAAACCACCGTCGCCGCACTGACGCGGGTGACCCGCGACGCAGGTTATCCGTCAACGGTCGAGCGGTAACCGGCTCGGCACCGCAACGAGGAGCACACCCCATGGCACTCGCCACACGAATCGCGGACAAAGCAGGATTTCTTGGCGCCTTCATCTCAGCGATGGGCTGCGCGGCCTGTTTCCCGGCGCTCGCCAGTCTCGGCGCGGCCATCGGCCTTGGTTTCCTCACACGCTGGGAAAGTCTGTTCATCACCACGCTCATTCCGATCTTCGCGCTGCTTGCGCTCGCCGCGAATGCGCTCGGCTGGCGAACTCACCGCCAGACTCGGCGCCTCATACTCGGTATCATCGGGCCCCTGTTGGTGCTCTCGGCGGCGCTCCTGATGCGGTTCGCTCATATCGGGACGGCTCCGCTACTTTACGTCGGGCTCGCCTTCATGCTCGGTGTGTCGGTGTGGGATCTGGTCTCGCCACCGGTGCGACGCTGTGCCGCGCCGACATGTCAACCGTCGGCGAACGGGTGAATCGTTGATGCCATTAAGGGTTGCGCACGCAACCGCCCTGATGCCACAGCTCGACATCGCCGGCATGATTTGCGAGTCCTGTGCCGCCCACGTCAAGCACGCGCTGGAGCAGGTCCCGCGCGCGCGCTCGGCCGAAGTGTCCTACGCCCAGACCAGCGCCGGGGTCACCCTCGACGCCGGTGTCTCGCCCGGCGCCTTGATTGCCGCGGTGACCGGGCTCGGTTATCGGACGAGGCTGGCCGACACACCGTCCCGGCAAGCCCAGGGGCGGATTTCTCAGCGCGGTACGGGAATCTGCGCCGCCGAAAGCCATGTGCGGCGACGGCGCGGGGGGATTCCGTCCTCGGCAGTGGCGGGACGGCGATAGCGGCGGCCCACGATCGACCATGGTGCGCACGGACTTGCCGGCGTGAGGCGATCTGCGCATCATCGCTGTGTGTCGCCGAAAGAAGCGCGAGCCTCCTCGTTCGCGAGCGTATCGCGATTCAGCGCATGCTCCTTCAGCATGACAAACAGGATCGGTACCAGAATCATCACGGCGATCGTCGCTGTCACCATGCCGCCGACGATCGGTGTGGCGATCGGCTTCATCACGTCCGAGCCGATGCCCGTCTCCCAGAGAATGGGCGCAAGGCTGCCAACGACAGCACAGACGGTCATGAGCACGGGGCGCAACCGCAGCACGGCACCATCTATCGCGGCGGCCGCGAGCTCCTCACGCGTCAGGGCATGGTGCGATTTCAGGCGCGCCTCGAGCGCGCCGCGCAGGTACACCACCATGACCACCGCAGTTTCAACGGCGATGCCAAAGAGAGCGATGTAGCCGACGGCCACCGCGACGCTGAATTCGTAGCCGAGCAGCCATTGCAGCACCAGCCCACCGATGAGCGCGAAGAAGGCGGGGAAAAACAGCAGGGCCGCCTCGGCCACGGAGTGGAACAGGAGATACAGGAGCAGGAAGATCACCACGAAGACGATCGGCAGGATGAGTTCGAGGCGCTGTTTCGCCTGCACCTCGAACTGGTATTGGCCAGACCACTTATAGGTGTACCCAGGGGGCAGCGTGAGCCTCTCGTGAAGGATCCGGTTGGCACGCGTCACGAAGCCACCGTAGTTCGAGGTGCTGAGGTTCAGATACACGTACCCGGTGAGCTGCCCCCCTTCATCCCGGATCATGGAAGGCCCGCGGGAGAACGTGATCGTCGCCACCTCGCCGAGCGGGATCTGGGCTCCCGTCGGAGTAGCGATCACGACCTGCTCGAGCTGTGGGATGTCGTTGCGGAAATCGTGAGCGTAGCGCACGTTGATCGGATAACGCTCACGGCCCTGAACCGTCTCGGCGATGTCTTCGCCACCTATTCCCGACTCGATGGCGCTTTGAACGTCCCCTACGGTGAGGCCATAGCGGGCGGCCTCGAGTCGGTGGACCGCGATGTTGATGTAAAGGCCCTGCGCGACACGTTCGGCGAACACTGAATCGACATCGGGCAGGCGGGAGAGCAGATCACTGATGCGCCCGCCCACCCGAGCGATCCCCGCGAGAGTCGGCCCCTGGATCTTCAGCCCCACGGGCGTCTTGATGCCGGTGAGTTCCATGTCAAGCCGGCCGGCAACCGGCATGGTCCAGGTGTTGGTGAGCCCCGGAAATTGCAGCTTCGCGTCCATCTGCTGGATCAACCTCACGTAGGTCATCCCGCTCGGCCATTGCCGGCGGGGCTTGAGCATGATGGTGGTATCGAACATGTCGAGCGGGGCGTTATCGGTCGCGCTATCGGAGCGGCCCGCGGTGCCGAAGACGGACCTGACCTCCGGGAATGAGTGGATGATGCGATCCTGTTCCTGCAGGAGCTGAGTGACCTGCGTGATCGAGATGCCCGGCAGTGCGGTGGGCATATAGAGCAGCGAGCCCTCGTAGAGCGCCGGCATGAATTGGCTGCCGATGCGCTCGGCGAGTGGCACCGTCAGTGCGAGAAGGATCACGGCCACAGCGAGCGCCGTGCGGCGATAGCGCAGGCAGAGCTTGAGCACCGGCAGATACAGCGTGCGGGTGATGCGGGAGATGGGATTGCGCGACTCGGGTCGCAGTCGGCCGCGGATGAAGAGCGGCATGAGGATCGGCACCAACGTGATCGCGAGAATCGACGAGCACGCGATGGCCAGCGTCTTCGTCCAGGCGAGCGGCGTGAACAGCCGCCCCTCCGGGCCCTTGAGCAGGAATACTGGCAGGAACGAGACGATGATGATGATCAGGGAGAAGAAAAGCGCTGGGGCCACCTGCTCGGCGGCGCCGAGCAGAAGCGCGCGGCGATGCTGCGGCGCTGGGGCTGCGGGCGCAGCACTGTCCTCCCCCACCGCCGCTCCGGCGGCCCCTCCGGGGGAGCCATTGGCCGGCATCCCCTCGCTGCCAGCATCCCCTTCGGCGAGCCGTCGGTAGCCGTTTTCCACCAGGACCATGGCGGCATCGACCAGCACCCCGATCGCGAGCGCCAAACCGCCGAGGGACATGATGTTGCTCGAGACGTGCAGGAAGTACATTGGGATGAACGAGGCGATGACCGCGATCGGGATGGAGAGAATCGGGATCAGCGCCGAGCGGAAATGCCACAGGAACAGCACGATGACCAGGCTCACCACCAGCGCCTCTTCGATCAGATCGCGCTCGAGTGTGTGGACCGAAGCCTCGATGAGACCTGAGCGGTCGTACGCGGTACGGAGGGTGACGCCGGGCGGAAGCGACGGGGCAATCTCGGCAAGCTTCGCCTTCACCGCCTGGATGACCTTGAGGGCGTTCTCGCCATAGCGCATCACGACGATGCCGCCGACGGTCTCGCCCTCACCCTGCCAATCGGCAACGCCGCGCCGAGGCGCGGGACCGAAATTCACCGTGCCGAGATCCTTGACCAGCACCGGCGTGCCGTTCTTGACGGCTACCGGGATGTCGGCGAGATCTTTCAGTGAATGAATGTACCCGAGACCGCGCACCATGTACTCGGCGCCCGAGAGCTCGAGCACTCCACCGCCGACCTCGTTGGTGCTCGCGCGGATGCGCTCGATCACGGTCGAGAGCGGGATGTCGTAAGCGCGCAGCTTGTCTGGATCGAGGTTCACCTGGTACTGGCGCACGAAGCCGCCGATCGAGGCGACTTCCGCCACTCCCGGCACGGTCTCGAGCTGGTAGCGCAGGTACCAGTCTTGAAGGGTGCGCAAGTCGGCGAGGCTATAGCGGTGGCTATGATCGACGAGCGCGTATTCGTAGACCCAGCCGGCGGCGGTCGCATCCGGTCCCATCTGCGGATGAACGCCTGGCGGGAGGCGACCCTCGATCTGCTGCAGGTACTCGAGCACGCGAGAGCGGGCCCAGTAGAGGTTCGTTCCGCCCTTGAACACGACGAACACGTATGAGTCACCGAACATCGTCTGGGCACGCACCGCCTTCACCCGTGGCGCAGCGAGCAGCGTCGTGACAATGGGATAGGTCACCTGATCTTCGATGAGATTCGGTGGCTGGCCCGCCCAGCGGGTGTGGATGACGACTTCGACATCGGAGATGTCCGGCAGCGCATCGATCGGAATATGCATCATCGACCAGATGCCAGCGGCAAGCGCGAGGATCGTCCCGGTGACGACGAGAAAACGGTTCGCCGCGCACCAGCGCAGGATTCGGGCGATCATCTACAGGCTCCCCGCCGCATCGACCGAAAGCTGATGGGCAGCCAAGACCCGCCCCCCCTTTCGGGCAACGACAGCGACTTGCCACGTGCCGCCTCCCGTCAAGCTCACCGAGCCCTGGTACGCGCCGTTCCCGGCCGGCGTCAGTTGCACCGAAACCCGCTTGCCCGTCATCCCCATGGCCGGCATTGCCGGCAGCAGGAAGGTCGCGCTGACTTGCGCACCGGTGACCGGCTTGCCCTTGAGGTCGGTGAGGGTCACGTGGATGAGATTGCGCCCGACGCGCGGGGGATTCGGTTGCAGCGCTACGGCGAGATGCGCCCTTGGAGCAGCGCCGCTGCGGGGCGCTGCGGGCGGCAAGGCGAAACCGGCCAATGCGGCCTGCAGCTGACTTTGAGAATCGATCAGGAAGTTGGCCGAGGTGACCACCCGCTCGCCCGGCTTCAGACCGTTGAGCACAATGTATTCATTGCCGACCTCGGCGCCGAGCCGCACAATGCGCGGCTCGAGATACCCCTCGCCGCGGTCCACGAATACGATCTGCCGGGTGCCCGTCTGAAGGACCCCGGAAGCCGGAATCACCACCCGCTCGCCCATCGGCACCTCGAGCGAGACGTTGACGAACATGCCGGGTACGAGCTTCAACGTGGGATTCGCAAATCGCAGGCGCACCCGCGCCGTGCGGGTCGAGGCATCGATCTCGGGGTAGATGAAATCCACCCGGCCGGTGAAGCGCCGCCCGGGATACGCGTCGACGGTGAGGCGTGCCCGATCGCCGACCTTGACCCGCCCGAGATCGTTCTGGAATACGTGGGCGAACACCCAGATCGTCGAGAGATCCGCCACCGTGTAGAGTCGGGTTCCGGGCTCGGCAAATGCGTTCGGCAGCGCTTCGCGCTGGGTGACGTAGCCGCTCACCGGAGAGTCGATGACCAAATCCTGCCTGATTCGCCCCGTCGCTCGCAGCCGCGCAATTTCCCGATGCGGGATACCCCAAAGCGCAAGCCGCTCCGCCGCGGCGTCAACCAGGGAGGCCGCATCGCGCGCCACGGCCGGATCGGGGCTGCGTGCGAGCCGCCGTTGACTCTCCCTTGCCAGCAGATACTCCCGCTCGGTGGACAGGAGCTCGGGACTGTAGATGGTGAATAACGGCTGTCCCCTGCGCACGTACTGGTACGTCGAGTCAACGAACACCTTCTGGATGTAGCCCGCGAAGCGCACCTGCACGTAAGCGAGCCCTCGTTCGTCGACCGCCACACTGCCCGTCGTCCGGATCACATCGTTCACGGACTTGCGCCGGACTTCACCGATTTTCACCCCGATGCGCTGCAATTGTTGGGGGGAGATGGGCACCGGCGCGAGTGGCGAGCCGTGCGCGGCCGCTCTGCTCCCGGCATTTGCGCTCGCTCGAGGCGCGGCAACCGCCGGCGCCTGCGAGACAACTCTTGCCAGCACAGCCGGATGCAACCGCCACCAGAGGACCCCCGCAGCGCCCAGGAGCAGCAGAATGATGGCGAGCGCAGTGAAAAATCCGATACGGTAATTCATCTTCATGGCGAGGTCCCCGTCGCCTCCGGTCTCGCACGCCGGCTCCCGCTCAGCCGCTCGAGCTCGGCCCACCGATCGAAGTACTCCGATTGCGCGCGGGCGAGCCCGAGCGCGGTATCGAGCTGGTGCTGCTCGGCGGTCAGCACCTCGAGAAAGCCCCCGCGGCCGCTGCCGTATTCGCTCAAGGCCACTTGGAGCGCATCGCGCGCCAGGGGCACGAGGTCGTCTCGATAGAGCGCGAGCGACTTCGCCGCCTCACGCGTTGAGGCATAGGCGGCCGAGAGATCGGCGAGCAGAGCGGCGCGCTGGTTGTCGAGGTCATATTCGGCCCGCCGCGCCCGCGCCTGAGCGGCGTCAATCTCAGCTCTGTACTTCCCTTGATCGAGTGGTACCGTGAAAGACAGTCCCACCATCGGCCGCATGGCGGGATCAGACCACATGCTGTTGTAGCCGGCGCTGACCTGAAAGTGCGGGTAGCGTTGCTTGCCCGCGAGCCGCCTTTTCGCCTGCGCGGCGCGCGCCTCGGCTTCGAGCGCCTTCAGCTGCGGGTGGGTCAGTGCTCGCTGCAGGAGCGCCGCTTCGGACGGCAGTTGCGCCGGCACCGGTAAGGCCGCCGGCGGGGGAATCGACGCGGTGGGCGGTCGATCGAGCAATGCGTTCATGCGCGCTGCGACGACCGCGATTTTTCGCTGCCACTTAAGCTGCTGCTGCGCGAGCATGGCGCGCTCGACATCCGCTTGCAGCACATCGGATTGCGGCGCCTTGCCCGTTGCGTAGCGCACCGCGGCGATGCGCCGTAGCTCGCCGATGACGGACTGATTGGAGGCGTTGATGAGGAGCGCGCGGTGAACGAACACCCAGTCCGCAAAGGTGCCGCGAGCCGTCGCCGCGAGGCGCAGACGCAGCGCCTGCAGGTCGTGACGCGCTACTTCCGCATCCGCTCGGGCGATCTCCTTGCGAACCTCAAGCGTGCCCCACCAGGGCAGGGCTTGACTGACCTCGATGTCCTCGCCCGTTCCCATGGTGCTGCCAAAGGTGCGCGGTGCCGCCGATACGCTGAGCATCGGATCGGGCAGCGCGCCGGCCGGGCGGATGCCGGAGACGGCCGCGACCAACGCCTGCCGCATGGCCCGTAGACTTGCGTTTCGGGCAAGCACCGCGGCGGTGAACGACTCAGCCGTCAGCGGCGCCGGAAGCGCCACATCACGGTCCCGGCGCGCGAGACCCGCGGCATGGGTTGCGCTCACGGCGATGAACAACGCCAGGCCGACCACGCCGGCGAGGCTTTTCGAGTATTGACGCACAAAACACTCCATTGGCAGATCCCAAACGATGAGGCGCCCGCACGCGCTTGGCGTGCGAGCACCGATCCGCAACGTGGAGTGTTAGAGTCTCAGACGGAGGGTCGAAAGATAGGTGTCGCGCCCCGCCGAGGGAGCAGTGGCGATCCGCGGCGGTCCGCGCGGCGGCGCTCTTCGATGGGCCGCTACCGGAGAGGCAACGGTCCATGCAGGCGCTGGCGAAGCGATCGCTTGCGCATCGCGGACCTCGATCCCGGTGACTCGAGCCGCCGGCCCGGCCGGCAACCACCCGCAGGCACTGGTCATCCCGCACGAGACTGAGCAGGACAACGACGCGCCGCCACAGGGCATCGGCGCACGGTGACCCGTCATGGGACAGCGCATCGGTACCGGAGTCGGCGACCGCATCATGGGACACGCCCAGACCTGCTGGCCGTACCCGAGAGTCACCACTGCCAGCAGCAGGAGCGTGAGAAAACGCGAATGGAGTCGCCGACCCATCATGCCCTTGTCATGCTAACGCTTTGCGGACTGCAACGCCACTGCCAAGGAGTCCGGGATTTCCGTGCAGCCGACCACTGCGACGCGAGACATGCCGGCAATGACTGACCCCCCACGGGTACATCCGTCTTGTGCCCCGAAACGAGGCACACACGATGCGCTTCTGCCGTGGGGATGCAGCCTATTACCTCCCACGCTCATGCCACGAGCAAGGCCATTGCCGGGATTACCGATCTCCTGGAGGCAGGCTACCGGTGCGGGCCCGTCCCTTCCATAGGCATTCCCTGCATCGCCTGCATTTGGCCGATCATCTGCTCCATCATCAGTTGCATCATGTCGAGGCGGTTCTGCATCTGGTCCCGCATCCGGTCGTGCATCCGCTGGCACTGCTCCGCGGACGGTGCAGGCCGATTGCCGCCGCCCATCATGCCATCGCCCATCATGCCGTGACCCATCGAGGGACTGTCCATCATCCCCCGAGGCATCATGCCAGACATCATCCGTCCCCCCATGGCACGCATGGCCTGCATCTGCCTCATCATGGTGTGCATGTGCTCGCGCAACAGCTTCGCTCTCATCTCGGGACTCTTCGTCTCTCGGATACGCCGCATCTGCTCTTGCATAAGCTTCATCCGAGCTTCCATCGCGCTGAGGTGCTTCGCGGCCATCGGCGCCGATTGGTTCGCTTGAGCTGGCGACGATCGAGGTGAGGGGGGCGCGGCGTGCGCGGCCGCGATCGCCAATAGCGCCAGGACGATGCCCGGCCATGCAATTGAGAGTCTGGATTTCACTTGAGTCTCCTGGCTTGAGTGATGCCTCGACACCGTGAGCCGCTGAAGCCCTGGCTCGCTCGATGAGCCGGTGCCAACCGCCACGTCCCGGGAGGCACATGGGCGCAGGCTGCCGATACTGCTCGGATCGGTCGCCGAATTTCGCGAGCATGCCCCGCTCTTCCCGGTACGCGAGCACAGTGTAGATGAACACGATGATTGGAAATAGTGTCACGGTGAAAACGGGCGGCCAATGAACGACGCCCTAACCGAAGAGCCCCACGACAAGCCGCGCGTACTGAGGGTGGCGCACGGGACCGTAGAGTCCCTCGGACGCGAGTCTGCCCGTCTGGTGCGCTCGGTAGAGCGCTCGCCATCCCTCGGTGAACCGTCCGATGCCGAAAAAGAGCACCAGGTACCCGATCCGCCTGGAAATTATCATCCCGGTATCGCCCATGCCGAGCAGCGTCGACCACAAGTTCGCGTTCAAGCCACCGCGGTCGAGATGAAAGAACCGCACGAGAAGATAGATCGTGAGCGGAACGCCGTACATTTCCGCGTACCGGGCGATGATGAGCGCCCGGACCAACCCCTGCGCCGACCCCGTCGCGCCGCCCTTGGGGAGCGAAATCTCGATAGAAGACCCAGGAGGCGATCACGACCATCACGATCGCGAGCCCCCATGCGCCCGAGTGTGCGATGTGCGCGCTCACGACTGACGGCGGCCCAGCAGAAACACGTTGTAAAGCGGCACCCAGATGAGCGCAATGAACCAGCCGCAAGCGGAGCTCTCGATCAGACCCCGCAAGAACGGCCGCAGAGTCAGCCGATGAACTCCGGGCACGCGCCCGAGCCAAGCGCGATACATCGCGTAGCGCGGAATGAGAAGGTCAAATGCCACGCACAGCGAGAAGGTGATGGCGAGAAACAGTCCAGTTGCCATCCCAGCCGCTCTGAGAGAGACCCGTCCTCATGATGCTCGCCGCTTGCCCGCCGTCCCCGGCATTCCCTCGCTAATCGCTCCAGGACCGAGATACCGCTGCGGCTGCGCTTCGAATTGATCGAGGCAGTCTCGCGAGCAGAGACGCATTTCCCTATTTTGATATACGCTTGCGTAGCCGGTGCCCGGCTCGACCTTCATACCGCACACGGGATCGACTCCCGCATCGAGAGCGTGGTGAGGGGAAGCGGTGACTGTCGGGTCACTTTCGATTTCTCGCGGATGGGAGTGGCCACCGTGCCCGACATGCGCTCCCCATCCGAAGCGCACATGACAAGGAACAGTGCGCCAAACAGCAAAAACGCCAGAAGACCACTCATTGCGCGATGCGCAGCCGCCCTGCTATCTGAAAAAAATATGCGCCGGCAGCGCCTCGACTCCATTACGTAGAAGCCCTCATGACTTCTATCCCAGAACGGGATAGGATTTGACCGGAGTTCATTCGACTGCGCTCAGGGATTATCCAGCCGGTTTGGCCCGAAGATCACTTGAAACGAATGGAGAACACGGCTGGCGCCCGACTCGTCGGTGGGTGCGGCGCAGCAAAGCCAGTGATGGACGCTGGCTGACATGTTGCGGTGCTGCAAGGCATACCGAATCTTGGCGCTGGACCACGGTCTATGATTCATGATGCATGGGGAATGTAGCAGCCGAGGTCGCATCAGGGATTTCGTCGACGCCGGTGCCTGCTGCAGGCGACCTCGCCTGCGCATCGATCCTGCGGACGCCTGTGAGAGCCGCCGACTGTTGGCTGCAAAGAACCAACCGGCATCTCGCCTCCACCGTGCTACCGTCATGCGGAGCGCACATCCCTCCTCCCTCCGGCGCAAACAGCGGCTCGAGTTGACGTTGAATGACGCGGGCAAGTCCCTCTCGTTTCGAGCTTGGGCGACAGCGCTTCAATCTTGCCGGCTGCCGAGCAGAAGCTTACGGATGTCCAGAGCCGGCGTCGCCCGCCTGACGAGGACACACAAACGGTCGAGGACGAAGAACGGGGAGCGTTTGGAGAAGGATTACCCGATCGTTCGCTGCGGCTCGTGGAGCTTGCGACGTCAGAACGAGTCATGAATTCGCATCACACACACGGACGAGGCGAAGAGTCGACTTCGCCGGCAAGTTATAGGAAATACGGTGAACTCGCCGCGGGGACGCATCAGCGCGATCTGACGGATCCGGTATGCGGGATGCGGGTCTCGCCGCACTCGCCGTACCACTGGGCGCAAGGGGGGCGGTCCTATTTCTTCTGCTCGAGCCGCTGTCTAGAGAAGTTCCGCGTGACGCCTGACCGGTATGTCACCGATCACGCCGGGACGGGAGCCGCGCCCCCGCACGAACCGGTGCCCGAGGACGGCGCCCATGCATCAGCGAGCGCGCGGGCCCTGGCCGCCGAACCCCCGCTCGGAACGATCTACACCTGTCCCATGCATCCACAGATTCGTCGGACCGAGCCTGGTAGCTGCCCGATCTGCGGCATGACGCTCGAACCCTTGCAGCCTGCAAATGAGATGGGTCAAAGCCTAGAGCTGCGGGACATGACGCGGCGGTTCTGGGTCGGTGCGGCACTCGCCGCTCCGGTGGTTCTCCTCGACATGGCCACAGCGATCCACGCGCTCGCGGCGCATCAGTTGCTCGCACCCATTCTGTCTATGTGGATTCAGTTTGCGCTCGCGACCCCCGTCGTGATCTGGTCTGGATGGCCGCTGCTTCAGCGCGGGTGGGACTCCGTGCGCCACCGCTCGCTCAACATGTTCAGCCTCATCGCTCTCGGGGTCAGCGCCGCGTATCTCTACAGCCTCGTGGCGTTGTTCGCACCGGGTCTCTTTCCACGGGGATTACGCAGCGAAGACGGTCTCATTCCCGTGTACTTCGAAGCCGCCGCGGTCATCACCGTGCTGGTGCTCTTGGGGCAGGTGCTCGAGCTGCGCGCGCGCGAGGCGACTGGCGGCGCCATTCGCGCCCTGCTGAATCTCGCGCCCAAATTCGCCCGCCGCATCCAAGACGGGGGCCTCGATGAGGAAATTCCCCTCGACGCCGTGCACGTCGGAGACCGATTGCGGGTACGCCCCGGCGAAGCCGTTCCGGTGGACGGAGTGGTGCTGGAGGGCGCAAGCGCCGTTGATGAATCGATGGTCACCGGGGAGTCCATCCCGGTGGCCAAAGTCGCGGGGGCCAAGGTCATCGGCGGCACGATCAACGCTACCGGCGCGCTGATCACGCGCGCCGAGCGCGTGGGCTCGGACACAATGCTTGCTCGAATCGTGCAGATGGTAGCCGACGCGCAGCGCAGCCGCGCCCCCATCCAACGGCTCGCCGACCTCGCCTCCTCCTGGTTTGTGCCGGCGGTCATCGTGATTGCCCTTGCTGCATTCGTCATGTGGATGCTGCTGGGACCACCGCCTCAGCTCGCCTACGCGCTGGTTGCGGCCGTGTCCGTGCTCATCATTGCATGCCCCTGCGCGCTCGGGCTCGCAACTCCCATGTCCGTGATGGTCGGTGTCGGCAAAGGCGCGACGGCCGGTGTGCTGATCAAGAATGCCGAGGCTCTCGAGCGATTCGAGAAGATCGACACCCTTGTTGTCGACAAGACCGGGACGTTGACCGAGGGCAAGCCGCGAGTGGTGGCCGTCGTGCCGGGGGAAGGATATGACGAGGCTGCTGTGCTCAGCTACGCTGCGAGCCTCGAGCGCTCGAGCGAGCATCCCCTCGCCGCAGCCGTTCTCGCATCGGCGAACGAACGCGGCCTTGCATTGCAAGGCGTGACCGGTTTTCGCTCGGAAACAGGCAAGGGCGTCATCGGGACCGTAAACGGACACACGGTCGCCGTGGGCAACGCCGCGCTGCTTCATTCTCTCGGAATTTCGCACGCGAGTCTGGAACCGCCGTCGCAGCGCCTGCGAAGCGACGGGGCGACCGTGATGTTCGTGGCGATCGATAGCCAACCCGCAGGCGTCGTCGCCGTCGCCGATCCGGTGAAGCCGAGCACGCCCGGTGCTCTCGAGGCGCTCAGGCACGAGGGCATCCGGATCGTGATGGTCACGGGTGATCATCGCGCCACGGCTGAAGCTGTCGCGCGCCGGCTCGGGATCAATGACATCGAGGCGCAGGTGCTGCCGGATCACAAGAATGCCATCGTGCAGCGCCTGCGCAGCGAAGGGCGAGCGGTCGCCATGGCAGGCGACGGCGTGAACGACGCGCCGGCCCTCGCCGCGGCCGAGGTCGGAATTGCGATGGGGACGGGAACCGATGTCGCCATGCAGAGCGCCGGCGTAACCCTCGTCAAGGGCGATCTTACGGGCATCGTGCGGGCCCGCGTGCTCAGCCGCGCCACCATGCGCAATATCCGCCAGAATCTCTTCCTCGCCTTCATCTACAACATGATCGGTATCCCGATCGCCGCCGGCGCACTGTATCCGGTTTCCGGGCTGCTCTTGAGCCCCATGATCGCCGCCGCCGCCATGAGCCTGAGCTCGGTTTCGGTCATCGGCAATGCGCTGCGACTTCGGTTCGTTCGCTTGTAAGTAGCCGGTGGCCTCGTTGATTCCCACGGCGAGCCCGCGCTGATGGTTACCAGCCAGATCAATCTGGCTAGTGACGGTCATCGTCCAGGCAGAGCCTTGATTGCCGCCAAGTAGCGCATTCGCCGCGACGATCCACCACCAGTTGGGCGCGAAGTAGATCAGCAGCGAATTGGGATGGCGGCAAGCCATCCGGCGAGCAGGACCGGTTTGCGACCGAATCGGTCGGCGAGGCCTCCGGCCACGAGATTGAGCGTGCCCTTCACAAGGCCGAAGGAGAGTACGAAACTCGCCCGCACGAGAAAGGCACCGCGCGACTCCAAAGAAATCGCGCGCAACGGCCCAAGGAGGGCGAGAAGGATCAAATCCGAGTGGGCCATTTGGCCCAACAAGACCGGGAACACCGGGCAAGCGCGCACTACGGGGGAAATCAGCTGGCCCGCGACACAGACGCCGCCGGTTATGACAGAAGCGGGGATTTTCTGTGCCGGATCTGTGTGAGCTGCCTGCGTCAGGAATTGACGGATTACGATGGTTTGCGGGCTGGGCTGCGCGGTCGCATCGGCCGAGCGAAGGGAATCGCCGCTGTCCGCTCAATGGCCTACCAGGCCATTGCTCGGGCATCCCCTCATCTGGCCCCCGAAAACGCTTGCCAACTGAGGCAGCGCGAGAGCCCACCACCGATGCGTATGAATGTGGCTGGATCGCGGTCGCAGCCGCTTGGCAGTCAACAGAATGTCATTGACATTGCCGCGCATCGCGGCACATATTCGGCCGCTACGCATGCGCGCGATCCATGTCGAACAGACGACGGCTGCGGACAGCACCGAAGAATGACGGACAGCGAGTGCCGCTTATGAACGAGAATAAGTCGGGAATCGAGGGACAGCACACGGACCACAGCCAGCGCGCGACTCTTGCGCCGCTCGCGCTTTGGGTTCTCTACATTGTCTTGGCCATCGCCGTTGCGGCGTTTCTCGCCGTGCTGCTGCCCGGCCCCTTGTATCGCATCCGAGTCTTGAGCCTCACCAGTGCATTTCGCTCAATCAAGTATGGCGCGTATGGCGGGATCGTCGCGGTCATTCTGGGCGTCATTCTGCTGCCGGTGGTTTGGAGCGCCCGCGGCCGCGCCTTGCGCTTCATCGGACCGATCCTAGCGATCGTGCTGGGTGCTATCGCCTGGGGCGTACCCTACCTGTGGCTCAGAAAAGCCGAATCGGTCCCGCCGATTCACGATATCACGACGGACACGAGAAACCCGCCGCTA
>JAKAXA010000006.1 GCA_021816775.1 Pseudomonadota bacterium | reverse complement strand
CCCGGCACGACAGCGGTGCTCGACAGCCGCGCGCTGGTGGACCTGAGGCTCGGAAGGCTGCGGCGCGCGCTGCGCGACTACGATGCCGCGCTCGAGGCGCATCCGCACCGGCCCCTGCCGCTCTACGGACGAGGGCTCGCCGAGCTGCGCCTCGGGAAGTCAGCCGCCGCGAACGCCGACTTCGCCGCCGCGCAGCGCATCGCGCCCGACACCGCGCGCCGCTACGGGCAGATCGGACTCGCGCCCTGAGCCGGCCCTCAGGTCGAGCGCACCACGAGCGCGGTGGGCAGCATCTGCGACTCGACCGGCTCGCCGCGAATGACGCCGAGCACCTTGCGCGCCAGCAGCACCCCGCCCTCCTGCCAGTTCTGCCGCACGGTCGAGAGCGGCGGCAGGAACGTCGCCCCCTGCGGCGTATCGTCGTAGCCGATGACGGACACGTCCGAGGGCACCGATTGACCGAGCTCGGTGAGTGCGCGGATCGCCCCCATCGCCACCAGATCGGAGCAGGCGAAGATCGCATCGAACTGCACCCGGCGGTTGTGCAGCGAGCGCACCGCCTGCACACCCGCCTCGAGCGTGAAGTCCGCGCGCCGCATCAGCAGCGGCTTGATGCCGTGGCGGCCGAGCTCATCGACGAAGCCGTAAAGGCGCTGGGCCATCTCGGGATGGTCCGGGTTGCCGATGAACACCGGATAGCGCCGGCCGATCGAGACGAACCGCTCCGCCACGCTCATGCCGCCGTGGCGGTTGTCGCTGCCGACCACGATGTGCTGATCGCCGCCCACGCCCGCGGCGCCCCACACCACCATGGGCAAGCCCAGCTTGTCATAGATGCGGACCGCGTCCTGATGCGGGCCCTGGCCGAGCAGGATCAGCCCATCGGCCGCCAGGACCGCGACGTCGCCCGTGGCCTGGCGGGTGGTGAGCAGAACGTTGTAGCCGGCAGAGGTCAGCTCCTGGGAGATGCCCCCGAGCAGCGCCAGCGGGTAGGGATCCCACATGGTGCGCTCGGGCGTCGGGGTCATCTCGACGATCACCGCCACCGCATGGCTGCGCCGCAGCCGCAAGTTGCGCGCGCTCACGTTGAGCTTGTAGCCGTGCTTGCGCGCCAGTTGCTCGATGCGCTCGCGCGTGGCCGGACTCACCAGCGAGCTGCCGGAGAGCGCCCGCGATACCGTGATCGGAGACACCCCGGCCAACCCGGCCAGGTCCGCCATGGTGAGGCTGGCCGGTGCATCCGGGGTTTTTTTCTTGCGTTCGGCCACCGCAGGTTCGCGCCGCTGTCGATATCGATATCATCCTCTGGCCTACCCGGCGCGTAAAGACGGTCCCGGCATGCCGCATCTCGTGAACCGCTATCGGATGATCAGCGCGCTGGCGCTGAGCTTCATGATCTTCGCGATCCTGCTCAACAGCGTCGGCACGGTGATCCTGCAGGCCATCCACAGCTTCGGGGTGGGCAAGCCCGAGGCGAGCCTGCTCGAGCTGTTCAAGGACCTGCCGATCGTGATCACCTCCTTCGCCGTCGCCTCGTTCCTGCCGGCGCTCGGCTACCGGCGCTCGATCCTGATCGCCCTGGCGGTGGTCGCCCTCGCCTGCACGCTGATGCCGCTCTTTCCGGCGTTTCACACCACCGCGCTGCTGTTCGTCTGCGTCGGCATCTCCTTCGCGCTCACCAAGGTGTCCGTGTACGGCTCGATCGGGCTGCTCACGGCCACGCAGAGCGAGCACACCCGTCTCACCAATTTCATCGAGGGGCTGTTCATGGTGGGGGTGGTGATCTCGGGGTGGCTGTTCAGCGCGTTCATCCGCTCCGGCCCCGGCGCCCATGCCGCCTGGCTGCGCGTGTACTGGCTGATCGCGGCCGCATGCGTTCTCGCGATGGCGCTGCTCGCAGGATCCCGGCTCGACGAGTCGGCCGCGCGCGGCAGGGTCCGCCCGATCCGCGACTCCCTCGCCCAGATCAGCCGCTCCGCGCTGCGCTCCATGGTGTACGTCTTCCTGGCCTCCACGTTCTTCTACGTGCTCATCGAACAGAGCTTCGGCACGTGGCTGCCGACCTTCAATTACGAGGTGCTGAAGCTGCCCGATACCGTGAGCGTGCAGATGGCCAGCATGCTCGCCGCCTCGATCGCCATCGGGCGCGTCGCCGCAGGCCAGCTGCTGCGGCGGGTCGCCTGGTACCCGCTGCTCAATGTCTGCGTCGTCGGCATGGGAGTGCTCATCGTCCTGACGCTGCCGCTCGCCCGTCATGTCGGCGGTGCACACGTCGGCTGGCTGCATGCGCCCCTGGCGGCCTACCTGATCCCGCTGATCGGCCTGCTGATGGCCCCGATCTACCCGGTGATCAATTCGGTGGCCCTCAGCGCGCTGCCCAAGCCCGCCCATGCGGCGATGACCGGCCTCATCCTGGTCTTCTCGGCCCTCGGCGGCACGCTCGGCTCGCGCATCACCGCCATCGTGTTCGCCCGCTTCGGCGGCATTCACGCGTTCTATTTCTCGCTGCTGCCGATGACCTTGCTGCTCGCCTCGCTGTTTCTGTTCAAGCGCGAGACCGTACGCGCTGCGGCCGGGCTGGCCCGTCTCGATGCCGCGGCGGAGTGAGGCGCCGCCGCACCCCGCTGGATCCTAGACTCACGCGCCACGCTGCGATATCGGTCAGACCGCCGTGCCGAGCACGAGCCCGGAACACACGCCGGTCATGCAGCAGTACCGGGACTCGCACGAAAGGCGGTGCCCAAAGGACTATTTTTCTCCACATACAGCCGTTCCGAGACTGTTGTCGGGCGTCGATTCGGGCCGTTCGATGAGCGCCGCGAAGCCGCTGCCGGCTCAGCGGGCCAATGCCAGTGCGGCACGGGCGTCATCATGCTCGAATGCGGGCGCGAACTCGGCCAGCTCGGCGTCGTTGAGTCCCACGTCCTTGGACTGGGCGAGCTCTCTCCACTGAGTGAGCTTCACAGCGATGGTGCCGGCGGCCTTCTCGGCCTCGGCGCGAGTGAGGCCGAAATAAGGCGCTTCGGCGCGCAACTGCTCGAGCGAGGTGATCGGTCCGCAGGGCTCACTCAGCCAGGTCTTCGACTCTCGAGCCTTGTCAGGGAATGGGTTGACATCGAAGGCGGGCGCCAGGCGCCATTTCCCGTCGCCCGCGTACAGAAAGCCGATGTTCCACAGATGATCGTCCACGTTCGTAATCAAGAAGTTGATGACCAGCCGTCGCCACAGCTCTCGCAGATCATCGGCGGGTGCCGCGCCGACCCTGCGGATCGCGTCGGCGAGCTCGGTGTATGCGCGATCCTCGTCGCGACGGGACTGTAGCAGCGAGCCCCCTGAGAGGTATGGCACTCGCGCACCATCGCTGGTGCGATCAAAGCGGCGGATGACAGCGACGTCGGCGCCTTCGACGGTGACGACACGCGCACGCACGGCCTGGCAGCCGGCATGCGCCAGGAGCTTCAGCGCAAGGACCTCGCCGCGAACGATCGACCGCTCGTCCTTGACGCTGGCGAACTTGCCGATCGCAAGGGCGCCATCCTCCTCGAGCACGGCGGACTTCGGCCGCAACCCACCGAGGGACGTGGCCTTGCCCAGAAGATAAGCGAGGTCTGCCTCGGTATCGCTTCCCACGTCGACCTTGTGGGCGGCAACGGCGATCTTGCCAAGGTCGAGGAGTTGGGGCGTGCGGTGATGCGCGCCGGAGCGAAGGAACTCGCCCTCAGAATTCACCAGGCGCAGCGCGCCGAGGCGACTGAAGTCATCAACGGACGCGAGATGGTCGAAAGCCGTCAGCGGTGTGAGACTCGGGTCTTGGGCGCGGCGCTTCGCTTATGCGCGCTGGATGACGCGTGCCGCCCACGCGTCCGGAGCAGTGTCGGCGAGCGCAAATGGAAACGGTGAGTCAAGGTCGCTCGGCGCGCGCCGCGTCACAAACCCCGCGCGCAGGGGCAGATCGGGTGAGACCTCGAAGCTGTCGCGCGAGAGCAGCCACTCAGACGCGTACGAAAAGCCGGAGTATTCGCGCCTGCCGTCGCGCACGAATGTGAGCTGGCCGACCATCAACGCCTTGGTGCCGATCACGACTCGCGCCTGCTGCCTGAGCGGCCGTGCGCTCACAGCGCCCCCTTCGATTTTCGCGCCCGGATGCGCTGCGGCAGACCCTCATCCATCATCAGCAGTCCGACCGCGTCGGTGCCGGTGTCGAGGAGTGTCTCGAGCCGTTCGAGCTCGCCCAGTACGTAAAGAATGCGGGCCAGATGCTCGATCGAGCCGCTGGGCTCGCCCTTTTCCAGTCGCCGTACCGTGTTGACCGCAATGCCGCTCCGGTCGGCCAACGCGGCTTGCGAGAGGCGGCGCCGGCGGCGGGCGAGCGAGAGGTCCCGGCCGAGCTTGGCGATGGCACGCCTGGCGGGCTCTGGCAGCGGGTATCGCATGGTAAACACCTTTTTTGAGGCGCTTATCCGCCATAAGCACCTATAAAAGAGCAATTATAGGAAAAGCCAGTTCAAAATCAAGCCTGGCTTCAGTTAAGCACCCTTGCAGTGGTTCTTACGAGCAATATGGAGTCATATTAGGGCGTTATCGTTAAGCGTGCTGAGGGCAAACTGCGCCCTCGTGTTAGCTGGGCTGAGCCTGGATGACTCCGAGGCGGTCTCTGCCGACGCGCTCGCGCAGACCCGCTCAGACTCTCCTCGCGGTAGGGCACTCAGGGATCTCAGAGACGCTCGGCCGGGCACTTCAGCTACAGGTTCTCGCACTTCGGCAGACTGCGGGCTAATCTGCGCTGCTCGCCGCCACCGCATATGGACAACCACTCGTTGAATGATCTTGTAAATTCCCACACGCCGGTCATGCAGCAGTACCTGCGGATCAAGAGCCGCCATCCCGATGTGCTGCTCTTTTACCGCATGGGCGATTTCTACGAGCTCTTCTACGACGATGCGCGCCGGGCGGCGGCGCTGCTCGATATCACGCTCACCTCGCGCGGCCAGTCGGCCGGCCAGCCGATCCCGATGGCCGGTGTGCCGGTGCACAGCGTCGAGTCGTACCTGGCGCGGCTGGTGCGCAAGGGCGAGAGCGTGGCGATCTGCGAGCAGATGAGCGATCCGGCCAAGTCCAAGGGCCCCGTGGAGCGCGAGGTGGTGCGCATCATCACGCCGGGCACCCTCACGGATGCGGCCCTGCTCGATGAGCGCCAGGACACGCTGGTCGCGGCGGTGGCCCGCGACGGGGAGCGCTTCGGCCTCGCCTGGCTCGATCTGGCCGCGGGCCGCTTCACGGTGCTGCAGTCGAGCGGCGCGGGCGCGCTCGATGCGGAGCTCGAGCGCCTGAAGCCCGCCGAGCTGCTCGTTTCCGAGGATGCCCCTCGGGACCTGCGCCCCGACAGCGCGCTGCGCACCCGGCCGCCGTGGCATTTCGAGCTGGCCAGCGCCTCGCGGTTGCTCACCGATCAGCTCGGCACGCTCGACCTGAAGGGCTTCGGCGCCGATGAGCTGCCGCTGGCGATCGCGGCCGCCGGCGCCCTGCTGCAGTACGTGCGCGACACTCAGAAGAGTGCGCTGCCACACATCCGCGGGCTCACGGTCGAGGAGCGCGCCGAGGGGCTGCTCATCGACGCGGCGACGCGGCGCAACCTGGAGCTCGATGCGAGCCTGACGGGCCGCGAGGAGGCGACGCTGTTCGCACTGCTCGATGCGTGCGCCACCGCCATGGGCTCGCGCCAGCTGCGCCGCTGGCTGAATCGCCCGCTCACCGACCACGAGATCCTGCGCCAGCGCTATCAGGCGGTGGGCGCGTTGCTCGAGGCGCGCCGCTTCGAGGAGCTGCGTGACCGGCTGCGCGCCATCGGCGATGTGGAGCGCATTCTCGCGCGCGTCGCGCTGCGCTCGGCGCGCCCGCGCGACCTGACGCAGCTGCGCGCCTCCCTCGTGGCGGTGCCACCGGTACGCTCCGCGCTTGCGCTCATCGACTCCCCGCTCATCGCGGCGCTCGGCGGGCGCATCGGCGCTCACGGGGATGTCACGCAGCTGCTCGGCAGCGCCATTGCCGCCGAGCCGGCCGCCTTCCTGCGCGACGGCGAGGTGATCGCCCCGGGCTACGACAGCGAGCTCGATGAGCTGCGGCGCATCGCCACGCACACCGATGAGTTCCTGCTCGAGCTCGAGCGGCGCGAGCGCGAGCGCACCGGCATCGCCACGCTCAAGCTCGGCTACAACCGCGTGCAGGGCTACTTCATCGAGATCCCGCGCAAGGACGCCGAGCGCGCCCCGCCGCAGTACCGGCGGCGCCAGACCGTCAAATCGGCCGAGCGCTTCATCACGCCGGAACTCAAGAGCTTCGAAGACAAGGTGCTCGGCGCGCGCGAGCGTGCGCTCGCGCGCGAGAAGGAGCTCTACGAGGCGGTGCTCACGCAGCTGATCGAGCGGCTCGCGCCGCTGCAGAGCACCGCCTGCGCCCTGGCCGAGCTCGATACGCTCGCGGCGCTCGCCGAGCGCGCCGGCGCACTGCAGTGGAGCGAGCCCGAACTCGCCGAGGAGCCCTCGATCCGCATCACCGCCGGGCGGCATCCGGTGGTCGAGCGCTTCGCCGCCGGGGCGTTCGTGCCGAACGATCTGGCGCTCGATGCGCGAGAGCGCATGCTGATCATCACCGGCCCGAACATGGGCGGCAAATCGACCTACATGCGCCAGACCGCCATCATCGTGATCCTGGCGCACATCGGCAGTTACGTGCCGGCCGAGCGGGCCGTGATCGGACCGATCGAGCGGATCTTCACCCGCATCGGCGCGGCCGATGACCTCGCCGGCGGGCGTTCGACGTTCATGGTGGAGATGACCGAAGCGGCCAATATCCTGAACAACGCCGGCGAGCGCAGCCTGATCCTGATGGACGAAATCGGGCGCGGCACCAGCACCTTCGACGGACTGTCGCTCGCCTGGGCGATCGCGCGGCACATCGGCACGCGCCTGAAGGCCTTCACGCTGTTCGCGACCCACTACTTCGAGCTGACGCGCCTCGCAAGCGAGATCGAGGGCTGCGCGAATGTGCACCTCGATGCCACCGAGCACGGCGATGGGATCGTCTTTCTGCACGCGGTCAAGGCGGGGCCCGCCAACCGCAGCTACGGACTGCAGGTGGCGCAGCTCGCCGGAGTCCCCCGCGAGGTCATCGCGCAGGCGCGCCAGTATCTGGAGGCGCTGGAGGCGCAGCGCGACGAGCGCGAGCCGGCCCCGCAGCCGCAGCAGGAGCTGCCGCTGTTCGCCGCCGCGCCAGCGCCGCCGCCCGATCCGCTGCGCACGGCGCTCGAGGCGCTCGACCCGGATGAACTGACGCCCAAGGCGGCGCTGGAGCAGTTATATCGGCTGCGGCGGCTGCTCGAGGATGAGACCCCGTGAGCCCGCTGATCCGGTCCGCGACCGCCGATGACCTCGAGGCCATCCGCGCGCTGCTCGAGCAGGATGCGCTGCCGGTGAATGATCTCGGCTCGTCCCGACCGCAGTTCCTGGTCGCCTGCGCCGGCGGGGAGCGCGTTGGCGCTGGCGCGCTCGAGCCGCACGGCGCGGCAGCTCTGCTGCGCTCAGTCGTCGTCGCGCCGCCCTGGCGCGGCTGCGGCCTCGGCCATCAGCTGGTCAAGGCCCTCGAGCGCCAGGCGCGCGCCGCTGGGATCCGCGAGCTGGTGCTGCTGACGCAGACCGCGGAGGCATTCTTCGCGCAGCTCGGCTACGGCGTGATCGATCGCGCTCGGGCGCCCGCGGCCGTGCAGGAGAGCAGCGAATTCCGCACGCTGTGCCCGGCCTCCGCGGTGTGCATGAGCAAGACCTTGCGCGATTGAGCACCGGGGCGCCCCGCGGGCTCACGCCAGCGAGAAATGCCCGTAGCGCAGAAAGCGCGCGGTCTCGCGCGCCACGCGCACCGAGACCAGCATGCCGAGGTGACTCACCGGCACCACGATGTGATCACTCGCCCCCGGCAGGCGCGTCTCGCTCACCGCCACGGTGCCGTCGCTGTCCTCCTCGAACCCGGCCAGAAACTGGCCGAACCCGAACGAATACGACCCGGCGATGATGCCGAGCGGCCGATCGAAGCGCCAGCGGCGCTCTCGCGGCGTGAGCAGCTCCTCGGCCACCGAGCGGCCCATGAGCGCGCTCACGAAGCGCGACTGGCTGGCCTGCACCGCCGCCCGGCTCGCCACGCAGGGCGAGCCCAGAAACACCACGCGCCCCGGGGGCTGCGCCGGAAAGCGCTCGAGGAAGCGGTAGATCACGAGCCCGCCGAGGCTGTGCCCGACGAAATGCACGCGCGGCGGATCGATGGCGGCGACGAAGCGGCGCAGCTGCTCGCTGATTTCCTCCATGCCGTGCGTGACGGCCGAGTAGGCAAAGGCGTGCACCGTCGCGCCGAGCTCGCGCGCCAGACGGTGGCGCAGCAGCAGGCCCTCGCCGCCGGACATCCACAAGCCGTGGACGTAGATGACGTGTTCCTGGGCGTTCATACGTTCTTTGCCTGCGGGCGCCCTCATCCCGCGGGCGCCCTCGCGCGGCGGCTCAGACCGCCGGTTTGCGCAGCCGGATGTGCAGCTCGCGCAGCTGCGCCTCACTGACTTCCGTCGGCGCATCGGTCAGCGGGTCGGCCGCCGTCTGCGTCTTGGGGAAGGCGATCACTTCCCGAATGCTGTCGGCGCCGGCCATGAGCATGGCGAGCCGGTCGAGGCCGAACGCGATGCCGCCGTGCGGCGGGGCGCCGAATTTCAGCGCATCGAGCAGGAAGCCGAACTTGGCGCGCGCCTCCTCGGGGGCGATGCCGAGGAGGTCGAACACCGTCGACTGCATGTCCTGGCGGTGGATACGCACCGAGCCGCCGCCGATCTCCGAGCCGTTGAGCACCATGTCGTAGGCCTTGGCGAGCGCGCGCTCGGGGTCGGCGCGCAGCTCGGCCGGATCGTCGCACTTCGGCGAGGTGAACGGATGGTGCATGGCGACCCAGCGGCGCGCCTCGGCGTCCCACTCGAACATCGGAAAGTCGACCACCCACAGCGGCCGCCAGAGCGGCTGCACGAGCGAGAGGTCCTGGCCGATCTTCAGCCGCAGCGCCCCAAGCGCATCGCTCACCACCTTGGCGCTGTCGGCGCCGAAGAAGATGAGATCGTTGTCCGCCGCCTGGGTGCGCTCGAGAATGCCCGCCACCGCCGCATCGCTCAGGAACTTCACGATCGGCGACTGCAGGCCCTCGCGAGCGCGCGCGCGCTCGTTGACCTTGATGTAGGCGAGCCCCTTGGCGCCGTAGCGCGCCACGTAGGCGGTATAGGCATCGATCTGCGAGCGCGGCATCGAGCCGCCGCCCGGCACGCGCAGCGCGGCCACGCGGCCCTTGGGATCCTTGGCGGGCCCCGAGAACACCTTGAAATCGCACTCCGCGACCAGGTCGGCGACATCGGTGAGTTCGAGCGCAATGCGTAGGTCCGGCTTGTCCGAGCCGTAGCGGCGCATCGCCTCCGCATAGCTCATGCGCGGGAAGGGCTCGGGCAGCGCCACGCCGAGGACCTCCTGGAAGAAATGCCGCACCAGCCCCTCCATCAGCACCATGATCTCCTCCTGGCTGAGGAAGGAGGTCTCGATGTCGAGCTGGGTGAACTCCGGCTGCCGGTCGGCGCGCAGGTCCTCGTCGCGAAAGCAGCGCACGATCTGATAGTAGCGCTCGAAGCCGGCCACCATGAGCAGCTGCTTGAAGATCTGCGGCGACTGCGGCAGGGCGAAGAATTTGCCCTCGTGCGTGCGGCTCGGCACGAGGTAGTCACGCGCCCCCTCGGGGGTCGCCTTGGTCAGCATCGGTGTCTCGATGTCGATGAAGCCGTGCGCATCGAGATAGGCCCGCATGGAGCGCGTGAGCTGATGGCGCTGGCGCAGCCGGCGGCTCATGACCTCCCGGCGCAGGTCGAGGTAGCGGTAGCGCAGTCGCACCTCCTCACCCACCGTCTCATCGAGCTGGAACGGCAACGGCTCACAGCGGTTCAGCACCTCGAGCTGCGCGGCGAGCAGCTCCACGCGCCCCGAGGCGAGGTGCTCGTTGACGGTGCCCTCGGGACGGGCGCGCACGCGCCCCTCGACCCGGATCACGAACTCGTTGCGCAGCCGCTCGGCTTCCTTGAACAGCGCCGCCGCCTCGGGATCGAACACGATCTGCAGCAGGCCTTCCCGGTCGCGCAGGTCGATGAAAATGATGCCGCCGTGATCGCGGCGGCGGTGTACCCAGCCGGCGACCTCGATGCTCTGGCCGATGAGCCGCTCGTCGACCTGTCCGCAGTAATGTGAACGCATAAGGGCCGCGATGTTACGAAGGCAGGCCGCCCCCCGCAACCAGCACCGCCGCGCCCTGCAGGGAGCCTGAGCGCAGCCGCGCGAGCGCCACGTTCGCCGCCTCGAGCGGGAAGCGCTCCACGGTCGCGCGCAGGCCGAGCTTGGCGGCGAGCGGCATGAACTGCTCGCCGTCCTCCCGGGTGAGGTTCGCCACCGAGCGCACCTGCCGCTCCCCCCACAGCAGCCGGTACGGGAAGGCCGGAATGTCGCTCATGTGGATCCCGGCGCACACCACCGGCGCGCCCGGCCGCACCGCCGCAAGCGCCGCCGGCACCAGCGCGCCCACCGGCGCGAACAGGATGGCCGCATCGAGCGGCTCGGGCGGCGCCTGATCGGAGCCGCCCGCCCAGACCGCCCCGAGCGCGCGGGCGAACGCCTGGCTCGCCGCATCCTCCGGGCGCGTGAACGCGAACACCTCGCGCCCCTCGGCCCGAGCCACCTGGGCCAGGAGGTGCGCCGCGGCGCCGAAGCCGTACAGGCCGAGCCGGGTACCCTCGCCCGCGGCGCGGTAGGCCCGATAGCCGATGAGCCCGGCGCACAGCAGCGGGGCAAGCTCGGCCGCCGGCGCGCCCTGGGGCAGCGCCAGGCAATAGCGCTCATCGGCGAGCACTTCCTCCGCGTAGCCCCCATCGACGGTGTAGCCGGTGAAGCGGGCGTTCGGGCAGAGATTTTCCCGGCCTTCGCGGCAGTCGCGGCACAGCCCGCAGGTCTGACCGAGCCACGGCACCCCGACCCGCGCCCCGACGCGCCAACGCGTCGCGGCCACCCCGGTCTCGAGCACCGTGCCGACGATTTCATGACCCGGGGTGAGCGGGTAGGGAATGTCCGGCAGCTCACCGTCGAGCAGGTGCAGATCGGTCCGGCAGACCCCGCAGGCCTCAACCGCGATGCGCACCTGACGGGGGCCCGGCGGCGGCAGCGACACCGCCTCGAGCCGCAGCGGCCCACCGGTTGAGCACAGGCGCATCGCTCTCATGGCGGCCCTAGGCCGGCGGCAGCCGCTGCGGCGCGCTCTCGAGCGGTGGTGGGGTCACGACCCCGCAGGTGATGATCATCTTCATGGCCGCATCGACGCTCATGTCGAGCTCGATCAGCTGCCGCCGCGGCACGAGCACCAGCACGCCCGCAGTCGCGTTCAGTGCCGCGGAGATGTACACCGCCGCATGGGGCTCGCCGGTGCGCGCGGAGACCTCCGCGACGTCCTCGGCGGTGAGAAAGCCGAGGCTCCACACGCCCGGGCGCGGGTACTCGATCATCACCACCTTGCGAAAGGCGCTCGACTGCGAGAACACGCTCTCGGCGAAACTCTTCACCCCGCCGTACACGGCGCCCACGATCGGAATGTGGTGCAGCACCTCCTCGCCGTAGACCACCAGGCGCCGGCCGATCAGGTTCGTGACCAGCAGGCCGGTGAGGAACAGGACCCCGAGGGCGAGCACCAGCCCGATCGCCGCCTGCACCACCGGCCCCAGGGCCTCGAGGCGGTAGACGGTCGGCAGCGGCAGCAGCGGCACGATCCGGTCGAGCACGTGCAGCAGGAACATCACCACCCAGAGCGTCGCGCCGATCGGCAGCCAAAACAGCACGCCCGACAGCAGGACCCGCCGCAGCACCGAGCTCTTGGTCTTGGGGCCGGCCGGCGCCGGGCGGGCGGTCAGCGGGACGTTCAAGCACTCACCGCCGCGAGCGACCCCGGGCCGCTCGCTTCGGGGCGCTCGCCTTGGCGCGCGCGCGCGCCGCAGCGCGGCCTGGTGGCTTGGCGCGCTTGCGCGCGGGGCTCGCCGCGGGCGCCGCCGGCTGGGCGGGCGCCGGGGCGGGCGTCTCGGCCTTGGCGGGGCTCTTGGCCGCCTCCGCGGGCTTGCTCGGCTCGGTGTCGCCCGCGGCCAGGTTGCGCTTCGCCTCCTTGTCGGACTTGAAGTCGGTCTCGTACCAGCCGCTGCCCTTCAAGCGAAACACCGGTGCCGAGATGAGCTTCACGAGCGTCATGCGGCCGCAGGAGGGGCATTTCTTCAGCGGCGCATCCGTGATCTTCTGCATCACCTCGACGTAGTACTGGCAGCTGCGGCACTGGTATTCGTAGAACGGCATGGTGAGAAGGTCTGTGTCGTGGAAGAAGCCGGGTCTCGATTATACGCAACACACCTTACGCCTTGGCGAAGGCGAGCTCACCGTCGCGCACGGTGACCGCCACTCGGTCGCCGGGGCTGAACTGGCCCTTGAGGATGCGCTGGGCGAGCGGATTCTCGATCTGCTGCTGCACGGTGCGCTTCAGCGGCCGGGCGCCGTAGACCGGATCGAAGCCCGCCTCGCCGAGGCGGTCGCGCGCGGCGTCATCGAGCGTGAGGTCCATGTTGCGCTCCTGCAGGCGCTTGCGCAGGTAGAGCAGCTGGATATCGACGATGGCGCGGATCTGCGCGGCGCCGAGCGGATGGAACACCACGATGTCGTCGATGCGGTTGATGAACTCGGGGCGGAAGCTCTGCTGCACGATCTCCATCACGGCGCTCTTCATGCGCGCGTAATTGCCTTCGCCGGCGTACTCCTGGATCACCTGCGAGCCGAGGTTGGAGGTCATGATGATGACGGTATTGCGGAAGTCCACCGTGCGGCCCTGCCCGTCGGTGAGCCGGCCGTCATCGAGCACCTGCAGCAGCACGTTGAACACGTCGGGGTGGGCCTTCTCGACCTCATCCAACAGGATCACGGCATAGGGCCGGCGCCGCACCGCCTCGGTGAGGTAGCCGCCCTCCTCGTAGCCGACGTATCCGGGCGGCGCGCCGATCAGGCGCGCCACGGAGTGCTTCTCCATGAACTCGGACATGTCGATGCGCACCATCGCCTCCTCGGTGTCGAAGAGGAACTCCGCGAGCGCCTTGCACAGCTCGGTCTTGCCGACGCCGGTGGGCCCGAGGAAGAGGAATGAGCCGGTGGGCCGGCGCGGATCGGAAAGCCCGGCGCGCGAGCGGCGGATGGCGTCCGAGACGATCCGCAGCGCCTCATCCTGACCGACCACGCGCCGGGCGAGCGCCTCCTCCATGCGCAGCAGCTTCTCGCGCTCGCCCTCGAGCATTTTCGAGACGGGGATGCCGGTCCACTTGGAGACCACCTCGGCGATCTCCTCCTCGGTCACGCGGTTGCGCACCAGGCGCGGGGCCTCCCCTTCGCTGGCCTCGGCGGCAGCCAAGCGCTTCTCGAGCTCGGGAATCCGCCCGTACTGCAGTTCGGCCATGCGCGTCAGATCGCCGGCCCGGCGGGCCGTCTCGAGCTCGACGCGCGCGCGATCGAGCTCCTCGCGGAACGAGGCCGCGCCCTGCAGCGCCGCCTTTTCCGACTTCCAGACCTCCTCGAGGTCAGCGTACTCGCGCTCCAGGCCCGCGAGCGTCTCCTGCAGCGCCGCGAGGCGCTTGCGCGAGGCCTCGTCCTGCTCCTTGCGAAGCGCCTCCTGCTCGATCTTCAGCTGAATGATGCGCCGCTCGAGCCGGTCGAGCGACTCGGGCTTGGAGTCGATCTCCATGCGGATGCGCGCGGCGGCCTCATCGATCAGGTCGATCGCCTTGTCGGGCAGCTGCCGGTCGGTGATGTAGCGGTGCGAGAGCATCGCGGCCGCGACGATCGCAGGATCGGTGATATCGACGCCGTGGTGCACCTCGTAGCGCTCCTGCAGGCCGCGCAGGATCGCGATGGTGTCCTCCACCGAGGGCTCATCGACCAGCACCTTCTGGAAGCGCCGCTCGAGGGCGGCGTCCTTCTCGATGTACCGGCGATACTCATCGAGGGTGGTCGCCCCGACGCAATGCAGCTCGCCGCGGGCGAGCGCGGGCTTGAGCATGTTGCCGGCGTCCATGGCCCCCTCGGCCTTGCCGGCCCCGACCATGGTGTGCAGCTCGTCGATGAACAGGATCACCTGGCCTTCCTGCTTGGCCAGATCGTTGAGCACGCCCTTCAGGCGCTCCTCGAACTCGCCGCGGAATTTCGCCCCCGCGATGAGCGCGCCCATATCGAGCGCGAGAATGCGCTTGCCCTTGAGCCCCTCGGGCACCTCGCCGTTGATGATGCGCTGCGCGAGCCCCTCGACGATGGCGGTCTTGCCGACGCCGGGCTCACCGATCAGCACCGGATTGTTCTTGGTGCGCCGCTGCAGCACCTGGATCGTGCGGCGGATCTCCTCGTCGCGGCCGATGACCGGGTCGAGCTTGCCCGAGGCGGCGCGCGCGGTGAGATCGACGGTGTACTTCTCCAGCGCCTGGCGGCTCTCCTCGGCGTTGGCATCCTCGACCTTCTCCCCGCCGCGCACCTCGTCGATGGCCTTGGCGAGCGCCCCGCGCACCACGCCGCTCTCCTGGAAGAGCTTCGCGAGCGCGCGATCCTCGAAGGCGGCGAGCACGAACAGCTCGCTCGCGATGAACTGGTCCCCGCGCTGCTGCGCGAGCTTGTCGGTGACGTTGAAGAGTCGGTTCAGGTCGTTCGAGACGTGCACCTCCCCGGGGGTGCCCTCGACCTTGGGCAGCCGGTCGAGCAGCGCGCCCAGCCCGGCGCGCAGCCGGTTGACGTCCGCGCCGGTCTTCACCAGCAGCGGGCGCACCGTGCCGCCCTGGCTGTCGATCAGCGCCAGCAGCACGTGCGCCGGCTCGATGAACTGATGGTCGCGTCCGACGGCGAGCGACTGCGCGTCGGCGAGCGCCTGCTGGAACCGGCTGGTGAGTTTGTCCATTCGCATCGGGAGCCCCAGAATCTCGCGGCTCCAGGGGCAATGGGGGCGGACGGAGCGCCGTTCAAGAGCGCCAGATCAGTGCCGCCATGCGTCCGCAGCGCCCGTCGCGCCGGAAGGAGAAGAACCTTGCGGAATCCGCGTATGTACACCACCGGCCGCCGGACACCCGGGCCACCCCGAGGGCGGCCAGGCGCTGGCGGGCGAGTGCGTACAGATCGCACTGCCAGCGCCCCCGGGCATTGGGGGTGAAGGCCGCCGCCGCGCCGGGGTCCGCCCCGGTGAAGGCGTCGCGCACCTCGGCGCCAACCTCGTAATGGCGCGGCCCGATCGCCGGCCCCAACCAGGCGAGCACCTCGCCCGGTGCGGCCCCGAGCGCGCGCAGCGCCGATTCCAACACGCCGGCGGCGAGCCCGCGCCAGCCCGCATGGGCCGCGCCGACCGCGGAGCCGTCGCGCGCGGCGAGCAGCACCGGCAGGCAATCGGCCACCTGGACCACGCAGACCCGGCCCGCCTCGCGGGTCACGGCGGCATCGGCCGCCCCGGCCGGGCCGCCGCCGGCGCCGAGCTCGACGGCGCGCCGGCCGTGCACCTGCTCGAGCCAGGCCGGCTCGCACGGCAGCGCCAGGCGCTCGCGCAGCCGCGCGCGGTTGCGCTCGACCGCCTGCGGGTCATCGCCGACGTGCGTGGCGCAATTGAACGAGTCGTAGGGCGGTGCGCTCACCCCGCCGGCGCGCAGCGTAAAGGCGGCGCGCACCCCGGGCGGCGCCTCCCAGTCGGGCTCGATCAGCTCAGGCGCGCCGATCACGCTCGTCCTGCTCCAGCGCCGCGAGCAGGCGCGCCATGTCGGCCGGCAGCGGCGAGTCGCACTCGAGGCGCTTGCCGCTGAGCGGGTGCTCGAGCGCCAGATGCGCCGCGTGCAACGCCTGGCGCGGGAATGCGCGCAGTTCGGCGGCGAGCGCTGCGCTGCAACCCGCCGGGATCCGCTTGCGGCCCCCGTAGAGCGGGTCGCCCACCACCGGATAGCCGATGTGGGCGAGGTGGACGCGGATCTGATGCGTGCGCCCGGTCTCGAGCTGCACGCGCACCAGCGTGTGGCCGGGAAATCGCCTGACGATGCGGAAATGCGTGACGGCCTCGCGCCCGTCGCTGCGCACGGCCATGCGCGTACGCTGAGTGCGGTGCCGGCCGATCGGCTCATCGACCCGGCCGCCGCCGGTCATCGCCCCGGTGCACACGGCCAGATACACCCGCTCGATGGCGCGCTGCGCAAGCGCCTCGACCAGGCGGACATGCGCCGCGGGCGTCCGCGCCACCACGAGCAGCCCGCTGGTGTCCTTGTCCAGGCGGTGCACGAGACCGGCGCGCGGCACGTGCGCGAGCGCCGGATCGAGCGCGAGCAGCGCGTTCTGCAGCGTATGCCGGGGATTGCCGGCCCCCGGATGCACCACCAGCCCCGCGGGCTTGTCGATGACGAGGATGCCGCGATCCTGATGCACCACGGTCAGGGCCAGCGCCTCGGGCTCGACGCGCGTATCGGCCGGCCAGTGCGCGCGCACGCACACGTGCTCGCCCCCGAGCACTTTGTCCTTGGCGCGCAGCCGGCGGCCGTCGACCTCGACCGCGCCGGCCTCGATCCAGCCCTGCAACCGCGCGCGCGAGTACTGCGGCAGTGCGCGCGAGAGCGCCTGATCGAGACGCAGGCCGGCGGCCTCGGGCGCCAGCTCGATGCGATGGATGCGGAACTCCCCGCCCGGGTCCGGGTCGGAATCCGAAGTCTCGGCGGCCGATTCGCTATACTCTTTGCCCATGCTTCCCAATCCGTCCTCCCGAGGCCGCGCGCGCGGCATGGTCGTGGTCGCGCTGTGCGCGGCCGCGCTCGCCCTCACCGGCTGTACGCATCGCAAACTGATGCTCAACAGCCCGGTGTCGATCTACCAGCAGGCCAACAAGGACCTGAGGGACCTCGATTTCAACGGCGCGATCAAGCTCTACCAGCGTCTCACCGCGGTCTTTCCATTCACGCCGCAGGCGCGTCAGGCGCAGCTCGATCTGATCTACGCATATTACCGCGCGGGCCAGGACGATTCCGCCATCGACGCGGCCAATACCTTCATCCGGCAGAACCCGACGCACCCGCGGGTCGATTACGCCTGGTACATGAAGGGGCTGGTGCACTTCCCCAAGCGGGCGAACCCCATCGAGCGGCTCTTCGGCGCGCACCTGTCCATGCGCCCGCCGATCAACGTGCGCAAGTCCTTCGCGGCCTTCCGCGTCGTCGTCACCCGGTACCCGCACAGCATCTACGCCCAGGATGCCAGGCAGCGCATGATCTATCTGCGCGACCGCCTGGCCGCCTACGACACCTACGTCGCGCGCTACTACTACACGCGCGGCGCCTACGTGGCCGCCGCGCGGCGCTGCCGGCTGGTGCTCGAGAATTATCAGAAGGCGCCCGCAGTCCAGAGCGCGCTCGCCGTGATGATCCTCTCGTACGAGCGGCTGGGCCTGAAGACACTCGCGGCGCAGGCCCGCAAGGTCTACGCGGCGAACTTCACCGGCTCGGTGACCCGGGCGGCGGACATCACCGTGAGCCACTGGTGGCATTTCTGGTAGAGGCCGCCCACCCGCGCTGATCGCAGCGCAGGGTCCCAAGCGCGAACGGGTCGCGGGGCGACGCTCGGGTGGTGGCGCTAGGCTCGCTCTGACCTGCGCGGCATTCAAGCGCGGTCTTGGGCTCATCGTCCCACCGGTTCCAGATCCGCACCGACTGGTGAGCTCGCCCGGCAAGCAAGCTGAGACGATCCGCAGACGGTGCATCGCACGGCACCGCCCGTTTGCCGCGGCGCATCACCGACCGGATGAGCGCCGCGGACTTCACGATGGTTCGACCCAGCGGAGCGGGGAGGATCCAGGAGTCACTCCAAGCGCACGCACTGCAGCGATGCGGCCGCCTTCCCCGACTCCGATCGTGAGCATCAACACCGCCGCCTGCAACCGACGCGCCAGAGCCCCGTCGCGGGCTTACTCGCCCGCGACGAGGCGGATGACTGAGCGAGTTCAAACGATCTCAGCCCGGATCAAATCCGACCTGCCCGTGGCGATCGCGCAGTGGCGGACGACCCCAGCTTGTTCGGATGACCGACGGCAGCATGCCTATGCCGGCGCCCGGCCAAACGGAAATGCCCGCCCCTGCACCCACGCGGCTGAGACGGAATGTATCCGTTGATTTTCGTGGCTTGCGCTCGTTGCAACACTGCGGTATGAAGTCCCTGGAAATTCACTCGGGCAGTCAGATCATGCCTCGTCCCATATTCGCTGACCGGACGGCCTTGTCGGCAATCTGCCGCCGGCACCACGTGCGACCACTGGCGCTCTTCGGCTCGACACTGCGGGGAACCGACCGGCCGGACAGCGACATCGACCTGCTGGTCGAATTCGAGCCAGGCCAGAAGCCCGGCCTGCTGGGATTGGCCGTGATCGAGGGCGAGTTGTCTGCTCTGGCCGGAGGACGACGGATTGACCTGCGCACCGCGCAGGACTTGAGCCGCCACTTCCGCGACGAGGTTGTCCGCTCGGCCGAAGTACAGTCTGCAGCCTGATGATCTGACGCGAATTCGCCTCATGATCGAAGCCGCGGTAAAGTGCGCAGCGCTTCGTTGCCGGCAAGAATCGAGCGGATCTCGATCGTGGCCCCATGCTGCCTTTCGCGCTCGTTCGTGCCATTGAGATCTTTGGGGAAGCGGCCGCCAAGATCACCGCCGGGCAGCGCAACGCTTCCTCGGCGGTACCGTGGACCGCAATCGTCGCAATGCGCAATCGGCTCATCCACGCCTAGTTTGATATCGATCGGGATATCGTGTGGCGGACCGTCATGGAAGAGATTCCGGCGCCGCGAGCCCAACTGCGACAGCTCCTGCCCGTAGCTCCAGCGCCCTGAGGTCGCCGGGGTGCTGGCCACGGCACTCATCTTTCGGTGAAGCCGGCAGTGGGCAGCGTCTCATGCGATCCCGCATCAGTGCTGAGAAATTGCGCCGCCGTGCGGCCCACGCCATGTTCCGCTCCATCGGGCCCGCAAAATCCGCGTGGATACGGGACTCCTCGACCGACGTTGCGCGAGCTCGCTCATCGTTTCGGCTCTGGCACACCTCTCTCGCACGCCGCGCGCCGTTGCGGCTGTCAGCAGCAAGGCGCCTGCGATGACGGCACGACCCCCTTCCGCAGGAGCCAACACGGGCGGCCGTGGACTGCCCGACCGTCGCACAGCGGACAACTCGCTGGCGGTCGTGTTCTTGACCTTGAGATCCTCTAAGGCGATCAACCGGGTCCGGGGATCGTCGAGTAGCGCGCGGCTCGTCTTGTGGGCGAAGTCCTTGCGCACATTGCCGAGGTACTGGCCTATGCGCTGCAGCCGCCGGCGAGCCGTTTGCCTGGCGCGGGACTGTTTCCGCTGGCGCGCGAGCTGATCGCGGCCTCGAGCGAGCCGTGGCAAGAGGCTGACAGCCCCGTCTACGGCGAGCGCAGAGGCCGCTCTGCGCTACCTCTGCCGTGACTCGATGTGCCGACCGCTGCGCCGAAGGCACGCTTCGCATTGGTCATACATCCCACCCGCGGCCGCTGCATCTTCATCTGCACCCACCTCACCCTGGCCGCTCTTGACATCATTGCCGGCTACGGCCTGCGCTTCAAGATCGAGCTGTCTTTCAAACAAGCCCTGCGTATCATCGGCGCTCACCAGCACCCCTTCTGGATGCGCGGCATGCAGCTCCTCTGCGGCAACAGCGGTACCCAACACCTGCGTCGCAAGGCAGAGCGCAATCGCACCGCCGTCCGCCACAGGCTCGCCGCCCACCATCTCCACATCCCAGTCGGATAGACCAACCAGGCACTGCTTCAGTACCTCGCTGTCAAACACCCCCGCGAAGTCTGGGCATCATTCGGCTCGCGGCTGCGCTCGATTCGTCATGAGTTATGTCCGTCAGAGTGGGTCACCGCCGCTGCGCGTCGCAACGCTCGACCGGAATTTCTCGCCAATTCCGCCAACCGCTCGACTCGGCACGAATTCCTGCGCAGTCACATCGACCCCGAGCTCCCCGCCCCCCCTGCGCCCGGCCGGATAGGCCAATTCCCAGCCCCGTGCGCTCCTGCCGCTCGTTCTGCGCCCGACATGCACTGCCGGGAGGCAAGCCAACCCGCCGCGAAGGCACGCTCTCAAGGACATGACTCTCTGCTCCTTATCCGTTTCTCCGCTCAACGAGAACCTCAGTCCGACCGGCCGCCAGAGCGCCCCGACAGCAGTATGTTGCAATGCGGTGACGCCCCGGGGGGAGTGGCGTCAACCGATCTGACATCGGCTGCTCGCGGGTGTCGCTCTCCGTTCAGGCAGCTGCACGCGAAGTCGGCTCAACGCGCAGAACTTGCAACACGTCGGCAGCGTCTTGCCGTTATGCTACAACTCGCTTGGCGAAGACGCCGTAGCGCGTACCGCCATGCCGTCGACGAACGATTTGACTGAACTCACAGGGTCGGATACCCCGTCGTCGGCCGAGGCCGGCGACCAGGCGGCATCCGGTCAGTCCGCTCGCTGCGGTGGCCGCATCTTTATCCATCGCGAAGCGCCCGCTGTCCGGGGCTGACACGGCCGGTTACGCGCCGCGGTCTACCCGGCCGCTGACCCGCTCACGAAATTTGCCGCGCAACGCAATCTGACGCGACGCGCATCGCCCGCCACGGCACACCGCCCTACCGCCGCGCGCGCAGGGTGCGCCCGCGCGGCGTGAACTGAGTGCTCAATGTGAGGCACCGCACCGACGTCATTGCATTCGTTGTAGCACGCTCGGCACCCGGTGGGCATTTGCGTCCGCAGGGTTCGCAATACCGCGGGCCGTGGCGGCGCTGGAGGTTCCTTGACTCGCTCCGGTTTCCAGCACGGCCCCGAAGACGCTGTACCGGGGCAAGCACCGACGTCGCGCTCAAGACATGACCCGAAACCGTCGGCCGCGCCGAACGGGGACGATCAGTCAATCTTCGCAGTGGGTGAGCAGGTCCGCACGGACGCATGCACTCCTAACGGAGCGGGACAAGGCCGGTCGAAGTCCGGTCCGGCAGCGAGGGCTGTGCAGGCTGGATGGGTTTAAACCCAAGGCGGCGGCGATGCGAAGGCAGTTGTTGAGTGAATGGGGTTCAACCGAAGACCGGCGCGGACCCGTACCGTGGGGTGGCAGCGTGCAACACTGCGAATCGCAGGATTCCAGGCGCGCGTAGTCCACCCAAGCAAAGGAGAACGACCGATGTTACGCAACATGAATGATCTCGATGGTTATGCCGTCAACGCCATTGACGGTGCTGTTGGAAAAGTGAAGGATTTTTATTTCGATGACGATGCGTGGGCGATTCGCTACCTCATCGTCGAGACCGGCAGTTGGTTGTCGAGCCGGAAGGTGTTGATCTCGCCGATGTCGATCGGCAAGCTGGAGCCGAATGCCAAGGTGCTGCCCGTTTCGATCACGAGGGAGCAGGTCAAGAACAGCCCGAACATCGACACCGATAAGCCGGTATCCCGGCAGCACGAAATGGAGTACCTCGGCTACTACAACTACCCGATTTACTGGGGCGGCGCGGGACTGTGGGGCGGCGGCGCTTATCCCGGCATGGTGACGGGCGTGGGATTCGACGCGGCGTCGGCCGAGTACCGTCATGCGCGACCGCAAGATGAGGGTGCGGAATCCGTGAAGGGACAACGCGAGGTGCACGATACTCATCTGCGTAGTTGCAAGGCGATAATGACGTACGACATTGAGGCCAGCGACGGCGACATCGGCCATGTCCACGGTCTGCTGCTTGACGACGAGACGTGGGCCCTTCGATACCTGATTGTGGATACCAGCAACTGGTGGCTCGGTCATAAGGCGCTCATCGCGCCGCAGTGGATCCGCGAGATGCGGTGGTCCGACAAGACGGTGAAACTCAATTTGACGCGCAAGGCGATCAAGGAGGCGCCGCAGTACGACCCGGCAATCACCGTCAATCGCGACCGGGAAGCGCTGCTGTACAAGCACTACGACCGCCCTGGGTATTGGGCGGGTGAAGGGCAGCAGCAGAAGCCGCAGTCTCGGGTCGGGGAGCCGCCCTTGGCGCCGACCTTCCGTCAGCCGGAGGGAAACGTCACACGGGACGAGAGCCATACCCGTTGAAACGCGGTGCAGGTGCGGGGGGATTCCGTTCCCCCCGTTCTGCGCGGCGGCTCGGTTATCCCGGCAGGCACACCGCGCCGAGCCAAGGCGAGGGCTTGCCGCGGCGCGGATCGGCGCCGGCAACTGCCGGTCCAGACGGCAGGGATCGCAGCGGATGAGCGGGATGTGGAAACGCAGCCACGCAGCCTCGATCGCGGCACCGCCACGCGACAAGGTCGAAGGCGGTTGCGAGGCGTCCGACGGTCAACACGCCACGTCTCGACTGCATCCATGATCCAGGCCTGGTCAGGTGCCTGGTGCCTGACCCCGCTGCGGCAACGGGCACGAGCCGCACGACGCCCGCGCGAGGCTCGCCCGGCAGCGTGAACTCCGGCCCATCCAGCCGCAAGTGATCCGCGGGATGAGTATGGACACAGCGCGTTTGGGTTCTGTGGTGCTGGCAAGGGCAAAAGGCTCCTCGCAAGCACGACGCGCCCGGTCGCCATGAGGCTGGTGACGAGTGAGGCGACCTCGACCGGCGTCATCATCATCGCGACTTAGGAGCTTGGCGGGTGAGCCTGCTGACGGACGACAGGGGGTATCTGAGACAGTGCCCGAGCGGGCCATGCCTGAAGCGGCCCGGCGGATTTGGCCCGTGTGCTGAAGAGTTCAGCCCCAGTCGCGGCCTTGCCGGGGGACTGCTGCGGCTATAGCTCGGTGCCGTCGAAGAACACCTGCGGTGGCAGGGAGCCGGTAAATGCCGCTCGCTCAAGCCTGAGCACAATGTCTTCGGGCAAGCGCGCAAAGTGCAAGTGTTCGAACGGGCGCGTCGGGTCGCGATGCAGACCGCGCATTAACGTCGGGCACTCCTCGGGGAGGCCGGCCGGCGCTCACGAGTCTGCGCGTAAGCACGGCGCCGTTGCTCCACTGCTTCCTTCAGCTGCGGCCAGCGTCGTGTACGAAACTCATCGCTGGTAACGAGATCGATGGGCACAACGCCGAGCAGATCCAGTTTGTAATCGTAAAGGACGCCAGCGAGGTCAGCCTCCTGTGCCATGTGCGCCACGCGCTCGACGGCATCAAAAAACCGGCGCGGCGACTCCTGACGGAGCGCCTCATCCAGATGACGGCGCGCGATCTCGAGAGCCAAATGAGCTTGAGCAGCGCCCTGCGAGGTTCGTTTGGCGGGCAGGTGCGCCAGATTTTGCAGTCGGCTTTCGAGAACATCGAGCGGATGCAAGACCCAAAGCCGTGTTCCGTCCGCGAGGGTGAGGACGACCGCTCGCCGCCGGACTCCCTCGGTGTTGAGGCCGATGATGCTGCCCAGAAAATCGATCTGTTTGATCCCCTGCCCGCCGAGGGTCTTGGAGAGCTTTGCCGTTTGTGAAGTGGCATCATCGGGAGCCGGTTGCCAGTATTTCCAACCCGAAGCTCGCAGACTCTGCCACAGCTCGCGTGCCACTTGGGCCGTGCCGATGAAATCGGCATCGCTCGTTACGCTCGCCGCGAGAACGCCGAGTGGCGTGACCTGGTAATGCTGGGCCCAGAAGGCAAGAGCCTGTCCGCCGACGAGCAATGCCCGCCCGGCGCAGCTGCGCAGGATCTGATCGATCTCCTCCTCCGCGAGGGCAATCTCAGGCAGCGGCGTGATCATCGAGCAGCGCGGCCTCTGGCCACTCGATCTGAGCGCCCTCCAGGCGCTTCGGCCGCAGCAACAGCATCGATTCGGGCGGGACGTTGCCCTGCGCCATGCGCTGTTGATCACGCCCCTGTGCGTTGCGCTTCATTTCCCACAGCCGCTCGCCGGATGCGACGCGCACGCCCGGGTTGCGCACCGCGAAGGGCAGGCCGCCGCTGCGCACAACTTGGCGCAGAAACAACCGGATGGCATCACTCAGCTCCAGGTCATTGGCCTTCAGAACGGCCACTGCCTCGGCCTTGAGCGCTACATCGATTCTGGCGCGGACGACAGCGTCTTTCATGGAGCGTCATTGTAGCCACGTTATCGATGACCGGCAAGACTATATCCCATTGAAATTCTAGTGATTAATGAATTATTGGCCTCTCCGATTAGGGAGCTGTGTACTCCCCGCCGTAGACCTTGAAACGGGATCGCAGATGCGCGGCCGAGGCCCAATCTGCCCCGAATCCCGCGCCACGCCTTTACCGGCGATAGCCGTTGGTGATCGGATAACGCCAGTCGCGCCCGAATGCCCGGCGGCTGACGCGCACCCCGGGCGGGGCCTGCCGGCGCTTGTATTCGTTGCGCTTGACCATGTCGAGCACCCGGCCCACGGTCACCCGGTCGTAGCCACGCGCGGCAATCTCATCGACCGACAGATCCTCTTCGATGAAGGCCGCCAGGATCGGATCGAGCACCTCGTAGGGCGGCAGCGCGTCGGTGTCCTTCTGCTCGAAGCGCAGCTCCGCCGAGGGTGGCCGCTCGATCACCCGCTGCGGAATCACCGGACGGATGCCGTTGCGGTAGGCGGCAAGCCGATACACCAGCAGCTTGCTGCAGTCCTTGATGGGCGCGAAACCGCCCGCCATGTCGCCGTAGAGCGTCGCATAGCCCACGGCCATCTCGCTCTTGTTCCCGGTGGTGAGCAGCATGCGGCCGGTCTTGTTCGAGAGGCCCATCAGCAGCATCATCCGGCAGCGCGACTGGATGTTCTCCTCGGTGGTATCCGGCGGCAGCCCCGCGAACTCCCCGGCGAGGCTCGAGAGCGTCGCCTCGAACATGCCCTCGATCGACAGCACGCTGTATTTGACGCCGAGCAGCTTCGCCTCTTCGGCGGCATCGGTGAGACTGATCTGCGCGGTGTAGCGCGAGGGCATCATCACCGCATGGACCCGATCGGCGCCGAGCGCATCGACCGCGATCGCCAGTGTCAGCGCCGAATCGATGCCGCCGGAAAGCCCCATCACCACGCCCGGAAATCCGTGCTTGTTGACGTAGTCGCGCACACCGAGCACGAGCGCGCTGTAGACGCTCGCCTCCTCGGTCAGCTCGGGCGCGACGAGTCCGGGACGCGGCACGACCTTGCCCGCCGCGCGGGTGAACTCCGCGAAGTACAGCCCCGTCTCGAAGGGCGGCGCGCGCATGACCACGGTCCCGGCGGCGTCCATGACGAACGAGTTGCCGTCGAATACCAGCTCGTCCTGACCGCCGACGGTGTTCACATACGCCATCGGCAGCTCGACATCGGTGACGCGCGCCCGGGCGATCTCTTCGCGCTCGCGCTGCTTGAAGCGCTCGTACGGCGAGGCGTTGATCACGACGAGCAGCTCCGCGCCGGCGAGCCTCGCGCGGCGCGCGGGCTCGCGCACCCAGATGTCCTCGCAGATCAGCACCCCGACGCGAACGCCCCTGATGGCGAGCACCGTCGGCTCATTGCCCGCGTGAAAGTAGCGCTTCTCGTCGAACACCTTGTAGTTGGGCAGCTCGGCCTTGCGGTGCACCGCGGTGACGCGGCCATCGGCGATGACCGCGGCCGCGTTGGCGATGCCGGTCTCGGCATACTCGGGAAACCCGACGATCAGGTCACCTCCCGAAACCTCGCGGCACAGCTGTCCCAGCGCCCGATCGATCTGGGTGTGAAAGCCGCGATGAAAGAGGAGGTCCTCCGGTGGATAGCCGCACAGCGCCAGTTCCGGAAACAGCGTGAGGTCCGCCCGATGCTCTTCCTGCGCGGCCCGGGCGGCGCGAACGATCTGCGTCAGATTGCCCTGAACGTCCCCGACCAGCAGGTCGAGCTGGGCCATCGCGACACGCAGAGACTCGCCCTCGGCGACCTCCCCGTCACGCTTCACGGAGATGCCTGGTTGATGGATCCGACGCCCCGGAGGGGAAACGCCCATGTTGGCTCACTCAACGCACACTCGCAGTCGAGACCACCGTGCCGTTGCACCCGCATCCCCGCTGTGTCGCTTAACGCTTGCGCCCTTTGCGCACCGCGGACTTTCGTGCCGGCCGGGCCGGCCGCTTGCGGGCCTTCTTCGCGACCGTCTTCACGACCTTCCTGGCCACCTTGGGCGCGGAGCGTTTCGCGGCCGCCTTGCGGGCCGGGCGAGTCTTCGCCGCGGCCGGCTTCGCGGCCGCCCTCGGCACAGGCCGGGCAGCCGGCCTCGGTGCGAACCGCGCAGCCGCCCGCGCCCGGCGGCGGCGCAGCAGGTCGTTCATGGCGCTGCCGAGCTCGGCGGGCGACTTGACCGTGCGCACCCCCGCGGTCTCGAAGGCTGCGTACTTGTCGGCCGCCGTGCCCTTGCCGCCGGCGACGATCGCGCCGGCATGGCCCATGCGCTTGCCCGCAGGGGCCGTCACGCCGGCGATGTAGGCCACCACCGGCTTGCTCACGAAGCGGTGGATGTAGCGGGCGGCCGCCTCCTCGTCGCTGCCGCCGATCTCCCCGACCAGGATGATGCCCTCGGTGCCGGGGTCCCGCTCGAACAGCTCAAGCACCTCGACGAAGTTCAGGCCGCGCACCGGGTCGCCGCCGATGCCGATGCACGTGCTCTGGCCGAGGCCGATGCGCGTGGTCTGATAGACCGCCTCGTACGTCAGCGTCCCCGAGCGCGACACGATGCCCACCGTGCCTTTCTTGTGAATGAAGCCCGGCATGATGCCGATCTTGCACTCATCCGGGGTGATGACCCCGGGGCAGTTGGGGCCGATCAGCCGGGTGGGCGAGCCGGCGAGCGCCGTCTTCACCCGCACCATGTCATTGACCGGCACGCCCTCGGTGATGCACACCGCGAGCTCGATGCCCGCATCGGCCGCCTCGAGAATGGCATCCGCGGCACCGGCGGCCGGCACGTAGATCATGCTAGCGGTCGCGCCGGTCTCGCGCACCGCCTCTTTCACGGTATTGAACACCGGCAGGCCGAGGTGCTGCTCGCCGCCGCGCCCGGGCGTCACACCGCCGACGAGCCGGGTGCCGTAGGCGAGGGCCTGCTCGGAGTGGAACGTGCCCTGCTTGCCGGTGAAGCCCTGGCAGATCACCTTGGTTTGCTTATTGACCAGAATGCTCATGCGTCGAAACCCTTACTCTTGTTCTAACGCGCGGCTCAAGCCGCACCGCCCGCCGCGAGCGCCACGACCTTGCGCGCCGCGTCCGTCAGATCGGCCGCCGGCGTGATCGTCAGGCCGCTGCCGGAGAGCACTTCGCGCGCCTTCTCGGCATTGGTGCCCTCGAGCCGTACGACCACGGGGACTTTGACCCCGACGCTCTTGACGGCCTTGACGACACCATCGGCGATCATGTCGCAACGGACGATGCCGCCGAAGATGTTGACCAGAACCGCGCGCACCTTGGGGTTCGAGAGGATGAGCTTGAACGCATGCGTCACGCGCTCGCTGGTCGCCCCGCCGCCCACATCGAGGAAGTTGGCCGGCTCACCGCCGTGCAGCTTGATCAGGTCCATCGTCGCCATGGCGAGCCCGGCGCCATTGACCATGCAGGCGATGTCCCCATCGAGCGAGACATAGTTGAGCTCGTGCTCGCTGGCGCGCCGCTCCATCGGGTCTTCCTGGTTGGGATCGCGCAGCTTGGCGAGCTCCGGATGGCGGAACACCGCGTTGGCGTCGATGTTGAATTTCGCATCGAGCGCCATCAGCTGGCCCGACTGGGTCACGATCAGCGGGTTGATCTCGATGAGGCTCGCATCCTGCTCGAGGTAGAGCGTGTACAGCGCGAGCGCGATGTGCTGGAAGTGCTTGAGCTGCTCGCCCGTGAGCCCGAGCCCGAAGCCGAGCTGGCGCGCCTGGAAGGGCTGAAGTCCCGCCGCCGGGTGTACCGTCACCGAGAGAATCTGCTCGGGGGTCTTCTCGGCGACCTCCTCGATCTCCATGCCGCCGGCCGAGGAGGCGATGAGCGAGATGCGCCCCTTCTCGCGGTTCAGCGTCAGCGACAGGTAAATCTCGCGCTCGATCTGCGAGCCGCTCTCCACGTACACCTTCTCGACCGGCAGCCCCTCGGGACCGGTCTGCTTGGTCACGAGCCGCGTGCCGAGCATCGCCGCGGCGGCGCTGCGCACCGCTTCGAGGTCGTGGGCCAGCTTCACCCCGCCGGCCTTGCCGCGTCCCCCGGCGTGCACCTGCGCCTTGACGACCCAGATCGAGCCGCCGAGCGCCTTGGCAGCGGCGAGGGCCTCATCGGGCGTGCCGGCCGGCCGGCCCGCGGGCACCGGAATGCCGTATTTCCTGAAGATCTCTTTGGCTTGATACTCGTGCAGATTCATTTTTCGCTCTTGAGGTCCTGACCGAGGGCGTAAAACGGTGGATTGTCGCCAAAACGAGGGACCGCCGCCAATAAATCCGCTTTAATCCGCCGCGGCGCTGCGACACCCATCGCGCCGCGGCATGCCCCGCAGTGCTAGAGTCCGCGCCGGTTCACACTGTCTCCTGCTTCGCCATGCCGGCCAGCGCCGCGACCGCCCCCCTCGCACCGACCGACCTCGCCCGTCGCGTGGCCGGCTGGCTCAACGTCTACCGGCTGCTGGTGCCGACCGTGCTGCTCGGGGTCCTGGTATTCACCAAGACCCCGTACCTGCCCGTCACGCACCCGATCCTGTTCGTGGTCACCTGCGCCGGCTATTTCACCGCGGCACTCGCACTGATGATCCGGCAGCGGCTGCGTGAGGGCGAGCCACTCATTCAGCCGCTCGCCAACTCCCTCCTCGACTCCGTGGCCATCGCGCTCATACTCGGCGCGAGCGGCGGGGTGACGAGCGGCCTGGGGATCCTGCTCGCGCTGCCGGTGCTGGCGCTCACCCTGCTCGCAGACCGGCGCGAGGCGCTGCTCATCGCCGCGGGCGCGACGCTCGCGGTCCTCGTGCCGCAGTTCTTCATCGGTCTGCGCTCGGCGCAGCCGGCCGGCTTCGCCACCGCCGGCATGCTCGGCGTCGTGCTCTTCGCCATCGCGCTGTCGGCCTGGCCACTCGCCGACCGGCTGCGCGCAAGCGAAGCCACGGTGCGCCGTCAGGAAGTCGATCTGGCCAACCTCGCGCAGCTCTCGCAGTACATCGTGCGCCATCTGCGCGAGAGCATTCTGGTGGTCGATCCCGAGGACCGCATCCGCCTCATCAACGATTCGGCCGCGCGGCTGCTCGGCGCGGACAGCGCGCGCGTGGACGCTGCGCTCGAGACCGTCTCGGCGGACCTGCTGAAACTGCTCGCGCGCTGGCGGCAAAGCACCGATACGACCGGGTTGTTTCCCACCGAGGACCCGACGTTCGCCGGCCCCGATGGGTCGCGGGAGATCCGGGCGCACTTCGCCTCCCTCGGGGAGGGTCATCCCGGCCCCGCACTGGTGTTTCTGGAGGACACGAGCCTGCTCGCCGAGAAAGTGCAGCAGTCGAAGCTGGCCGCCCTGGGACGCCTCTCGGCCAGCATCGCGCACGAGATCCGCAATCCGGTCGGTGCCATGAGCCACGCCGGGCAGCTGCTCGGGGAGTCGGCCCACCTCGCGCCCGAGGACAAGCGCCTCACCGAGATCATCCGCTCCCATGCCGAGCGGGTCAGCCGCATCATCGACAGCGTGCTGCGCCTCTCGCGCCGCGACGCCGCGCGGGCCGAACGGCTCGAGCTCGCCCCTTGGAGCACGGCCTTCCTCGAGGAGTTCTGCGAGACCATGCAGTGGCCGCCGCAGCAGCTCAGTCTCGAGGTCGCGGACGAGCCGCTCGAGATCCGCTTCGATCCGGCGCAGCTGCGCCAGATCGTGTGGAATCTCTGCGAGAATGCGCTGCGCTACGGGGTGAGCGACGGGAACGGCGGCGCGATCGAGATCCGCTGCGGCCGCCGCAGCGCGAGCGGCCGGCCCTATCTCGAGGTGGCCGACCGAGGGCCCGGAGTGCCGCCGGAGCACCTCGAGCGTATCTTCGAGCCGTTCTTCAGCGGCGGCCGCGGCACGGGTCTGGGGTTGTTTCTGGCGCGCGAGCTGGCGCAGGCCAACGGCGCGACGCTGCTCTATGAGCCGCGTCACGGCGGCGGTAGCATTTTTCGGCTGATATTTGCAGATCCACGGCGGTGGACAGGGGAGATCGATACTTGAGCGCAACCCAGACAATTGTGCGCGCCGAAAGCGTCCGGCCGACGGTGCTGATCGTCGATGACGAGCCGGACCTTTTGGAGCTGATCAGTCTGACGCTGCGCCGCATGAGCCTGCGCACCCGGACGGCGTCCGACCTCGCTACGGCCCAAAGGCTCCTCAAAAGCGAGTCGTTCGATCTGTGCCTGACGGACATGCGCCTGCCGGACGGCGACGGCCTCGACCTCGTCGCCTGGATCCAGCAGAACCGCGCCCAGCTGCCCGTGGCGGTCATCACCGCACACGGCAACGTGGAATCGGCGGTTCGGGCACTGAAGCTCGGAGCCTTCGACTTCGTGTCAAAGCCGCTCGACATCGGCGTCCTGCGCAAGCTCGTCGACAACGCGATTCGCCTCGGCGCAGACGCCGGGGCGCCGGAGGCGCCGCCCGAACCGGGCAAGGCCCGGCTTATCGGCCATTCAACGCCGATGGAGCAGCTGCGGGAGCTGATCTCGCGCGTCGCGCGCAGCGAGGCGCCGGTGCACATCTCAGGCGAGTCGGGCACCGGCAAGGAGCTGGTCGCGCGCCTGATCCACGAATCCGGCGCCCGCCGGGCGGCCCCGTTTGTCGCCGTCAACTGCGGCGCGATCCCGACCGAGCTGATGGAAAGCGAGTTCTTCGGCCACAAGCGCGGCAGCTTCACCGGAGCGGTCGCCGACAAGAAGGGTCTGGTCCAGGTCGCCGAGGGCGGCACGCTGTTTCTCGACGAGGTCGCCGACCTGCCGCTGCACATGCAGGTGAAGCTGCTGCGCGTGGTGCAGGAGAAGACGGTCCGGCCGGTCGGCGAATCCCAGGAAGAGAAAGTCGACGTGCGCATCCTCTCGGCCACGCACAAGAGCCTGGCCGAGCTGGTCGCGCAGGGACAGTTCCGCGAGGACCTGTTCTACCGCATCAACGTGATCGAGATGCACGTGCCGTCGCTTCGGGAGAGGCCCGAGGACATCCCGGAAATCGCGCGCGCGGTGCTTGCGCGTCTCGGTAGACGCGTCAACGGGCCGCCGCCTCGCATCGCGGATGATGCGCTGACGCTGCTGGAGACCTATCCCTTCCCGGGCAACGTGCGCGAGCTCGAGAATGTCCTCGAGCGGGCGTTGACCCTCTGTCTCGGAGGGATGATCGCGGCCGAGCACATCAAGCTGCGCTCGGCTGCGCGAGCACCGGCACCCGCGCCAGCCGCGAAGCCCATGGAACAGGCGCCGTCCAGCGCGCTCGGGGATCACCTGGAGGGCATCGAGCGAGGCGCCATCCTGCAGGCGCTGGAGAAGACCCGCTACAACAAGACCGCCGCGGCCAAGCTGCTCGGCATGAGCTTTCGGGCGCTGCGTTACCGCATCAAGAAGCTGGGAATCGAATAGCCGCGGCGTCGGCGCCGGGTGTGGTGAGAGCGCCCGCGAAATAGAGCGGCACGAACCGAAGTCTCGATTCCGGCCGCCGCCCGTAAGCGCCACTGTAGAGCACGATCCCTTCCGGACATTCAGGATGGGCCGCCAGGAGCTTATGCAGGCTGCGCAACGTGCCACTCTCGCCGGATTTGACTTCGATGGGGCAGGCATGACCATCGCAATGGATCAGGTAGTCGACGTCCGCCGGCCTACCGCCACCTTCGCGCGCCCAGTAGTAGAGTTCGCTGTTCTGGGAAACCATTAGTTCTTGTGCGACGAACTGCTCGGCGAGCTTGCCGCGGTAGATGGCCAGGAGGTCCTCGTGGCGCAGCTCCACATCTGCCGGCAGATGCGCGAGCCGTTGCATCAGTCCGATGTCGATCAGGGACGCCTTGAAACGCCGGTTGTTGACGCGGGCGCCAAACGGCAGAACGGGAGTCCGCACGGACGGGATCTTGTGCAGCACCTCTGCCATGCACAGCAGATCGAACGCCTTGTGTATGGTGGGGTTGGAGAAGCCCTGCGCGAGCCGCGAGTACTTGATCTGTTCGCCGACGCCGGCGGCGCAACCGTCGAGCACCTGATTCAAGCAGTCCTTGTCGGCGCGCGGCGCGTACTTCGCAAAATCCTGCCGATACGCACTTAGGATCTCCGATTGGACTTCGAAGGCTTGCAGCATCGAGCCGTCGATGTAGGCGCCGACCGCCTCCGGCATGCCGCCAACGAAGAAATATCTCTTGAGCTCCTCGAGCAGCAGACGGTGCGTCGCCTCAGCGAGCGCCGCCGGCGGCCCGCGCAGCATGTCGTACAACGGTGCGTTGCCCCCCGCCAGGACGAACTCGGCAAAGGTGAGCGGATACAGGTTCAGAAACTGCACCCGCCCCACAGGAAAGGAAATCTCACCCAGCGCGAACTCCAGGAGCGAGCCGGCGGCCACGACGTGCAGATCGGGTGCGCCCTCGTACAGGTAGCGCAGCGAGCTGAGCGCGCGCGGGCAGGTCTGGATCTCATCGAGAAAGAGCAGCGTCTGGCCGGGAACGATGCGTTGCCCGACAGCGACCTCGAGCTGGGACAGCAACGCCTTGCTTTCCAAATTACCGGCGAACATGCGGTGCAGGTCGGGCCGCTTCTCGAGATCGATCTTGACCGTGGCAGTGAAGTGCTCTCGCCCGAACTGCTCGAGCGACCAGGTCTTGCCGACTTGCCTCCCACCTCTGAGAATCAATGGTTTACGTCTATTCGACGCCCTCCACTGCCTCAGCTGAGCTTCGATGAGTCTCTTCACAATACGCTACATTTAAAAATGGTGATAAATTATTAAATGCAGCCTTTAATTTTACAACTATGTTTTGATAGGACGCATTTACGATCACTTGGAGACCCGCCCCTTTCCGTGCAAGGTCCACAAGTCCAACAACGTGTTTGAGGGGGCTTTGGCACTCCGTGTCGGAAGGATGATCACACGCCGGCATATGACGCACGCGAACGCCGGCACCCGCGCCAGCCGCAAAGCCCATGGAACAGGCGCCGTCCAGCGCGCTCGGGGATCACCTGGAGGGCATCGAGCGAGGCGCCATCGTGCAGGCGCTGGAGAAGACCCGCTACAACAAGACCGCCGCCGCCAAGCTGCTCGGCATGAGCTTTCGGGCGCTGCGTTACCGCATCAAGAAGCTGGGAATCGAGTGAGACCAGCCGAGACTTTTGACATCCTTCCTGATATCCAGTGGGCATGGCGCGGCGCACATCCGGTCCTCAGGACGAGATCGATCCCCACCGCAGCAGCCGCGACGAGTTCTATCCCAGGGCGCGCAACGGGGGTGTGGTGGTGAGAATTCAGACGGACTATTCGCGCCCCGGGCGCTTGCCAAGGTACTCACTGGCGTTGATCGATACGCGCGCGACGGGCACGGACAACGGCCGAATTCTCGGATACGACAACGCGCATGAATACCACCATCGCCATTACCTCGGAAAAGACAAAATTGTGGCGTTTGAATCGTATGAAAGCATCGAAACGCGCTTCGAAGCGGAGGTCCGCAAGGACCCCCACGGCCGCGACATCTAGCCGTGGCGTCACGATTCGCGTCGGTGTCGAGTCCATGGACCGGTTCTTCTCGCGCATGCGCGCCAAGGCCCGAGCGCTCGACCGTGGCGAGCGGCTCGAGCCGGGTTTGACGGTATCGTTCGAGGACCCTGCGGGCTTGCTGGCGGTCATCACTCCCGCCCGCGTGCGGCGGTTGCAAGAGACCGACCAACACGCCATGGCGATCTTCGCGCTCGCGGCCGCGCTTTCTCGTGATCCATCGGCGGTCAGGCGGGATGTCGCGCTGCTGGAACGTAAGAGCTTGGTGCGTACGCGGCGAGTGGCGAATCCGGGACACGGGACGCGCACACTGGTCGAGAGAACGGCCGCCTAGATCGAGCTGTCGGCGGTCCTTTAGCGGCGCGGGTCGGCGGGTCGAAAATCGACGCTTAAACCCCACCGCCTGTCTTCAAAAGTGCTCGTTGAACAGGCGGCCCGTTCCTGAACACCGCCTTTGCGGGCGCGCAGTCGTCTTCGGTATACCCATCGGCAGTGCGGGATCGCGATGCAAGGCGCGCCGCGAGTACCCGCCAGACCCGTGGCGCAGCACGCGAAAATATTGAACAAATTGGCGCGCGAAACTGAAGATGCGGGGCGCATTTTCAGTTGGCGGCCCCTTCGTCCGGCACATCCACCGCGAGGCCGGTCGGTTCTCGGCTCGCGCATCGCCGCGCAGCGCAAGGGACGATGGGCGCCGGGGGACAAGACCGCCCAAGGCGCCTTCTCGATTCTCTCGTCACCTCGCGTGCGCGAAGGCGGCTTTGCAGCGCGCCCCTCACGACGATTCACCGCGGCTCTCTGGACTCCACTGCGCCGCGGCCGCCGCAATCGCGAATCGACACCCATCCACGGCACAGAGCCGTGTGGTGAGAGGCGGGAGACTGAGCGGGCGCTGGGCTGCTCGCGCATCGCCGTGCGCGCGGTCCGCGCTGGTCCGAAGGTCTCGCCAGCGCGCCTCCCTGGGTGGGCGGACCCGCCGTGGACGCAGCAGCTGGCCTTACCACAGGTGATCCGAGACCTGGGGATGGGGCCCCCGATGAAGCGGACCTGGGAGGAGACGGCCGGGAGGCTCACGACGTGCTCGAACTGCTGGAGGCAGTTCTACCCCAGGTTCCCCGAGTACCCGCAATCGACCGTGGCCGTACGGGATCTTGCCGCCGGTGAGTCAGGGCAAACTTCTCATTGACGGGTCCGCCGCACCCGCTCGCCGCTCTGAACGGCACCCCTCAGCGACGGCGGCTGCGCTTGCGGGGCCGGCGCGTGCCTGACTCTTCGCGCCGCGCCGCCTCGAGCGCCTCGCGCAACCGATGAATGTCCGCGAACCGCTCGAGATCCTCAGCGACGCAGCGCTGCACGTGCGCGAGCTCCACCAGCGCCCGCTCGAACTCCCGTTGCAGGCCGCCCGGCGTCATCGAGCGCGGGGGCCGGCCGGGGAACGCCGCCATGAAGGGCGCGATCAGCGCATCGACCTGCTCGCGCAGGCGCTTGGCTTGGCGCTGCAACACGGCGAGATAAGGCTTCAGCTGCGCATCATCCAACTCGGCGAGCGCATCGGCCGCCCGCGCATCGACGCTGTGCTGCAGCTCGAGGACACGCAGCAGATCTCCCGAGGCGTACGCCGCGTTCAACTCCTGCATGAGCACCGTCTTGCGTTGATGCTCACCGGCATCGGATTCCCGATCCGGGTGCAGCTTGCTCGCCAGCCGCCGGAACACGGTACGCAGGGCGTGCGAGTCCAGTTCGCGGGCACCTTTTCCGCAGTCCTCGGCCGCCGTCTTGGCCCGCCCGCGCCGCCGCGGCGGCTCCTCTCCCATCGTTTCATTCAGCCAGGCGGCCAGGGCCTCTGCGCTCGGCTCTCCCTCGTAAGCATCGAGGTCCACGGGCAGCGCTTCGGCCATGGCGCGCAGCAGCTCGAAACCCATGCGCTCCTCGTCGGCGCGAGCGGTGGGAGCGTAACGGTCGTAGAGGGCGAGGAGCTCGGGGCTCTCCTCCTCTTCGAGCATCTCGGTGAGCAACCCGAGCAGCAGTTCGCGCAACGGCTCGCGATTGCGTCTGCCGAGCGCCGGATGTGTGATCTGGCGATCGAGCAGCCGGGCAAGTTCGGTCTGCTGCTCGCGCAGCTTCGCCGCGCGCGGCGCGAGCTCGGTGGCGATTCGCCGCAGGTGGACGTCCGTGAAGCTCTGCCAGCGTTCGAGTTCGGCACGCAGCGTCTCGATCCGCTCCATCAGCGCGTTGAAGCGCCGCTGCGCGGGGCTCAGCGGCCGCGAGCGCCTCGAAATGACCGGCACGAGCGTCGAGCGCCCCGCGCCGGCGGGGCTATCATCCGAAAACAGCGACGCTTGCTTCATGCCAACGCTTTACCCTGGAAGGTATTGACCCGAGCCATCGTACAAGGCGCGGGTGTGCCCATGCAACGATACCGCCAAATCGAGCCGCGAGACCTGCGCTGCGGGACAGCGCGGACCGGGGCCACTTTGCGCCGCGCTGATCGTCAGAGGTGCCGATTGCCACGGCGCGCGCGGCTTTCGCTCGGCCGATGACCCGCTCGCCCGACCTTCACCGCACCAGGCTCATGCGCCGGACCAAGCGCGATCACCCGCCGGCGCAGTCGCCGCAGCCGTCATGACGTACTGCCGCCGCCGGGCGGATTCCACCCGGCCGCCGCCGCCGCGATCACGATTCGCGCACAGGCTTCCGCGTCGGACTCGGCATGGTGATGCCGCAGGGAAATCCGCAGCCGCCCACAGACGTCGGGCAGCCGAGTTGGGCGGATATTCCAGACCTGCCGGGCGACCTTCACCGTGCACACGAACGGATGCCGGACCGCCGGCAGTCCAAAGGCCGCACAGCAGCCGCTCAGCACGTTGCGGTCGAATGCCGCGTTGTGTGCGGCCAGAAACTGCACTGCGCCCATGCGTTCCTGAATTGCGGGCCAAATCTCATCGAAAGCCGGCGCAGCACGTACGTCCGACCACGTCAAACCGTGTACGTGAGTGAAAACGAACTCCCGGCTCGTTGGCCGTATCAAATGATAGATACGATCGACGATGCGATCCTCTGAAACGACGACGATGCCGACAGCGCACGCGCTGTCGGCGCGCTGATTGGCCGTCTCGAAGTCGATTGCCGCGAACCGGCCGATCCTGTCGCGAGAAAATCGCCGCCGCAGTGGAGCGGTCTCAGGGAGAGAGGTCATGCAGCTTCAGCAACGGTCCAATGTACTTCTGGTAGTTCTTCCAGCGACCGACCGAGCTCGAATACATCTTCTGGCGCACCTGCCAGTTGCTCGCCGTCAGCACCGCACGCTCGGTCTTCTCGAACTCGAGGACCTTCGGGTCCCACTCCAGGCCGATGAACTCGATGATGCGCCGGCTCCAGCGTTCCGGGTCGGCCACGAGTTCCGCATAGGGCACCTCCAGAAACACGTCCTTGGGCAGAACGGCGCGCCAGTGCGACACGAGGCGGTGGTGCTCGCGGTAGTAATGGGCGAGATCGCCGAGGTCCATGGTGAACGCCGCCGCGTTGGCGAAGTCCTGGAAGTAGCAGGACAGACAGGTGTCGATTGGATCCCGGCGCAAGTAGAGTATGCGCGCTCTGGGGAAAACCTTATGTATGAGTCCCAAGTGATCGGAATTGAATGTGGCTTTGTCCACAACACGCGATGCATCCGTGGAATGCCTGTTCAGCACTTTCAGATACAAAGCCGCGAGCTTTCGCGTAAATGATGCATCATGCTCTTCGCGCTGCCTGAGGTCCGGACGCTTGTGCGCCGTGGTATTCCAAAAATCCAGCTCACCGGCCCCGGCCGCTCTAGGATGCGAAGCGATGATCTGCTCCACCAGAGAGGTGCCGGAACGCATCATACCGGTGACGAAGATCGGACGTTCAGAGTCGCTTGCGCCCTCTGCCAAGTGCGTCACTTTCTCCCGCGTGTAAACGCGGATCATTTCGTCGACAAACCTCGTGCGCGCAGTCCTGTCATATGGAGCTGCGAGCAGCTTCTGCAGTTCGTTTGCACGCTTATACTGCTCGAATGCACGAGAATATTTCTGAAGATCGTCGAAATACTTTCCCATCGCAAAGCGCAACTTTGCTTCTTCCAGCAGCGGCGTGCCGCTCTCGAGGACCTGCTCGGCTCCATCGAGCCAATCCTGATCCGCAATCTTCATGGGTCGCAGTTGAACCAGCGCTGCCCACGCGACCGCCTTTCGCGGATCGCTCTCGAGCGCACGCCGATAAAGCCTCTCCGCCTCTTCGAATCGGCCCTCCCTGCTCGTCAGCCAGCCGAGTCCACAGAGCGCGCTCGCACCCCCGGGCGTTAGGCGCAGTGCCTTCTCAATGCAACTTCTCGCGTCACTGAGTCGACTTTGCATGCCGAGCGTAATACCAAGGTCGACCAGAGCCTGCGAATCGCGCGGATCCTGCTTGACTGCTCGGCGTAGCGCGATCTCAGACGCCGATATGTCTCCCTTGGCTCGAAGCAAGGTACCCAGAGCCAATTGCGCCGCCGCGCAATTGGGCTTGAGCTCTATGGCACGTCGCAGTTCCTGCTCCGCCTCGCCAAATTTGCCCAACCTGCACAGCGTCACGCCCAAGTTGGCGTGCGCAATCGCGAGTCGAGGCGCAATTTCGAGCACTTCTCGCAGTCGATCGGCGGTCTCGGTGTGCTTACCTTCCGCGAATCTCGAGTCAGCTTCAGCTAGAAGCGTGGGAACATGCCGCGACGACCCTGATTCGACAGACCCGCTCCGGACGCTGCTGTCAGGAACCTGCGAATGCTTCCTGCCGGAAAGCTGCACGACCAACAGGTGCGTAAGCTCGTCGGCGGTATTCTGATCCAGACCCTGTGCGAGCAGCCTCGATCGGAATGCCGCCAGCAGCTTTGCTCGCTTGAATAAGTTCAGCCTGAGCGAGCGCGTCTCGCGCGCGGCCCGGCGCAGAAAGCTCTGGATACCTGGTCCGGTACTGCCGGCTCGCGCCTGCTTGTGCCTCGTTGCCGCTAGTGCGTCTGACTGGACGTACTCGGCCAATGTTGTACCGGCAGCAACGGCCTCACGTGCATTGAACCACTCAAGAATCATAGCGAGGTATAGACGGCGACTCGATCTACCAGAAGCTAGCGGATCATCCGCTCACTGTCAGCACGCAGGCCGGGAAGCAGTGCGGCCGATCACAATTGCACCCGCGACGCCAAAGCGCTGCGATTCACGGCGGCTCATGTCAATACGCTCGCGCTTGACCAGTGGCGTAGCTGCTCAGCAGACAAGTGTCTGTGCAAGGGCGCACAAAGTGACAATTTGCGTCACTTCTTGACCCGCACAAGGCCTGAAGAGGTCACCCCATGGAATTTGGCTTAACATAGGCACTGCGGTTCCTCGCACAGAGAGCTTTCAAAAACAGATAGTTATCCCTGTTCGACTTCATTGGCACGCTGCTTGCTTCATACGCGTCAGCAGGCGCCCGTTGCGCCTCTGGGCAAGAACAATCACTGTTGCTTGAGGAGTCAAGTTCATGAAATCGTTGCAAAAGGGCTTTACCCTGATCGAGTTGATGATCGTGATCGCGATCATCGGCATCCTGGCGGCCATCGCCATTCCGGCCTATCAGAATTACACGATTCGCGCGCAGGTCACCGAAGGCTCGTCGCTGATCGGAGGCCTGGAGACCGCGTTCGATGAATGCTATGCCGATCACGGCACGGCGGCGGCCCCCTGCGCCACGAACACGGACCTCGGAGTCACTAGCACGATTTCGGGTACTTACGTGAGCAGCGTTGCGTTCTCCGCACCGGGCCAGATCACCGTCACGTATGGCCCCAACGCCAACGCGAATATCTCGGGCAAAACCGTGGTCTGGACAGCCTACTCGTCCCAGAATGGCGACATCACCTGGGTTTGCGATGATGCCACGTCGACGGTAGCGACCATTGCCAACCTGAATATGGTGACCGGCGGCACAGCGCCTGCGAACGGATCGGTTTACACGACCAATCCGGCCTACCTGCCGAACATCTGCGACTAATTTAATTCCCTTGTCTCGATGGACCTCGATAGCCCCCGCTCTGCGGGGGCTCCTTTTTTTTGGGAGCCCAGTCACGGTGAGGAGGGATGGTCTGTGCGACCATCGGCGCACATTTGACAATTGCCGGCGCCGCCGGCTTCGGTACACTTGAGCCCCGCAGATCGAATCGGACCCTCTTAAGTCCATGAACGACAACGTCTCTGCAGCGCTCGGGGGGCCACGCACCGGGCTCGGCGGCCTGCCTCAGCGCCTCGTCCAGGACGGGGTGGTCGAAGAGGCGACGGTCCTCGAGGCACTGAACACCGCCAAGGAGCGCAAGATCGCGCTCGTGACCCAGCTCGTCGAGAGCGGCGCGGCCCAGGCGCGGGACATCGCGGTGGCGGCCTCGAACGAGTTCGGGGTGCCCGTGCTCGACCTCGATGCCATCACTCTGGAGCCTGAGACGGTCCGGCTGGTCAGTGACAAGCTCGTGGCCAAGCATCGCGTGCTGCCGCTCTTCCGCCGCGGCAAGAAGCTCTTCCTGGGCGTCGCCGACCCGACACATCTGCATGCGATCGACGAGATCAAGTTCCAGACCAGCCTCAGCATCGAGGTGGTGGTCGTCGATGACGACAAGCTCCAGGGGGCCATCGACAAGGCCATCGAGCAGGCGGACAACCAGATCACGGCGTTCACCAGCGAAGGTGACGTCGACCTGGAGAGCCTGGAGGTCAGCGGCGGCGAAGATGAGATCGAGGAGCGCATCGGGCGAGATGATGTCGAAGACGCCCCGATCGTGCGCTTCGTCAACAAGGTGATGGTCGACGCCATCCGGCGCGGGGCCTCGGACATCCATTTCGAGCCGTATGAGAAGACCTACCGCGTGCGAGTGCGCATGGACGGCGTGCTGAAAGAAGTCGCTCAGGCTCCGGTCCAGCTTGGCGGGAAGCTCGCGGCGCGGCTCAAGGTCATGGCGCGGCTCGACATCGCCGAGCGGCGCGTGCCCCAGGACGGGCGCATCAAGATGAAGCTCTCGAAGAGCCGCGGCATCGACTTCCGCGTCAGCACCTGCCCGACGCTGTTCGGCGAGAAGGTGGTGATGCGTATCCTCGATGCCTCGCAGGCGAGGCTCGGGATCGACTCGCTCGGCTACGAGCCGTTCCAGAAGACCCTCTACGAGCAATATCTGGCCAAGCCCCAGGGCATGATCCTGGTGACCGGCCCCACCGGCAGCGGCAAGACCGTCTCGTTGTATACGGGGCTCAACCTCCTCAACCGCGAGGGGACCAATATCTCCACCGCGGAGGACCCGGCGGAAATCAACCTGCCCGGCGTCAACCAGGTCAACATCAATCCCAAGGTGGGCCTGACCTTCGCGGCGGCCATGCGCGCGTTCCTGCGCCAGGACCCGGATGTCATCATGGTCGGCGAAATCCGTGACCTCGAAACCGCGGAAATCGCCATCAAAGCAGCTCAGACCGGCCACTTGGTGCTTTCCACGCTGCACACCAACGACGCGCAGCAGACACTGACCCGCCTTGTGGACATGGGCGTGAAGCCCTATGCCATCGCCACGTCGGTGAGCCTGATCATCGCGCAGCGGCTGGCGCGGCGGCTGTGCAATCAGTGCAAGCAGCCGCTCGACATCCCCTCCGAGGCGCTGCTGAAGGAAGGATTCAGCGCGGACGACGTGCGGGCGGGGCAGAAGATCTTCGGCCCGATCGGCTGCTCGAGCTGCACCGACGGCTACAAGGGCCGCACGGGCATCTACCAGGTCATGCCGGTCACCGATGCGATCGCCCGCATCATTCTCGCCGGCGGCAGCGCAGTGGAGATCGGCGATCAGGCCGCGCGCGAGGGCATCTGGGATTTGCGCCGCGCCGGCCTGGAGAAGGTCAAGGCGGGCATCACCAGTCTCGAGGAAATCAACAGCGTCACCATCGACTGACGCAGGGCAGCAAATCCATGGCCACGGCAATTTCCGCGACCCTCAAGACTCCCAAGCCCGACGTCCCTTTCCTATGGGAAGGCCGCGACAAGCGCGGCCAGCGTGTCAAGGGCAACACCATGGCCCCCGACGAAAGCGCCGTGCGCGCAGAGCTGCGGCGGCAGGGCATCGCGCCACTGCGCATCCGCCGCAAGCGCGACAGCCTGAAGGGCGGCAAGGTCAATGCCGCCGACATCGCAGTGTTCAGCCGCCAGCTCGCCACCATGCTGATTGCCGGCATCCCCATGGTGCAGTCCTTCGAGATCGTCGCGAGCGGCGTCGACAAGCCCTCGCTGCGCAACCTCATTCTCGCCGTCAAAGCGGATGTCGAGTCCGGCACCTCGCTGCACGAAGCACTGGCCAAGCACCCGCTGTATTTCGATGATCTGTTCGTCAACCTGGTGCGCGCCGGCGAGCAGGCGGGCGCGCTCGACACCCTGCTCGACAAGATCGCGACGTATAAGGAAAAATCCGAGGCAACCAAGAAGAAGGTCAAGAAGGCGCTCTTTTATCCGGCCGCGGTGCTCATCGTCGCCGCGATCGTGACCACGGTGCTGATGATTTTCGTGATCCCGGAGTTCCAGAAGCTGTTCAAGGGCTTCGGCGCGAACCTGCCGGCGTTCACCATGTTCGTCATCCACATATCCAACGCGGTCCGCCACCAGGGCATTTTCATCGCCATCGGCCTCGGCATCGCAGCCTGGGTGTTCATCTACTTCCAGAAGCGCTCGCGCAAGATGCGCGAGGTCCTCGACCGCCTGTCGCTCAAGATTCCGATCATCGGCCCCATTCTCAACAAGGCGGCTATTTCGCGCTACGCGCGCACACTCTCGACCATGTTCGCCGCGGGCGTGCCGCTGGTCGAGGCGCTCGAGTCCGTGGCCGGCGCCACCGGCAACATCATCTACGAGAATGCCGTGCTGAAGATGCGCGACGAGGTCGCCACGGGGCAGCGCCTGCAGCGCGCCATGGAATCGCAGGGCATCTTCCCCAACATGGTCGTGCAGATGATCGCGGTCGGCGAGGAGGCCGGCTCGCTCGATGAGATGGCGGGCAAGGTGGCCGTGTTCTACGAGGCGGAGGTCGACAACGCGGTGGATGCGATGTCGAGCCTGCTCGAGCCGCTGATCATGGTGATCCTCGGCGTCATCGTCGGCGGGCTCGTCATCGCCATGTACCTGCCGATCTTCCAGCTCGGCAACGTCGTCCACTGACGTGTCGCTGGCAGCGCTGCTCGCCGCCTCGCCCGCCTTGTTCACCGGCACCTGCCTGGTGCTGGGGCTCGTGATCGGCAGTTTTCTGAATGTGGTGATCCACCGCCTGCCGATCATGCTGGAGCGCCATTGGCGCGCCCAGTGCGCGGAGGTGAGCGGCGAGGTGGCGACCCTGCCGGCGGTCTCGGAGGCGCGCTACAACCTCGTCGTGCCGCGCTCGGCCTGCCCGGGGTGCCGCGCCCCGATTGCGGCCTGGCACAACATCCCGGTGCTGAGCTACCTCTTGCTGCGCGGCCGCTGCGCCAGCTGCGGGGCGCGCATCAGCCCGCGCTACCCGCTCGTTGAGGCCCTCACGGGCCTGCTCTCGGCGCTCGTGGCCTGGAAGTTCGGCTTCGGCTGGCCGGCGCTCGCGGCCCTGGTGCTCACGTGGTTCCTCATTGCGCTCGCGGCCATCGACATCGACCATCAGCTGCTGCCCGACAGCCTGACCCTGCCGCTGATGTGGATAGGGCTCGTGCTGAGCCTGCTGACGCCGGCACCCGGCGGCGCGCCCGTGCCGGTCGACCCGCGCGCGAGCCTGATCGGAGCGGCCGCGGGGTACCTGAGCCTGTGGGCCATCTACCATGTCTTTCGGGCGCTCACGGCGAAGGAAGGCATGGGATACGGCGACTTCAAGCTGCTCGCGGCGCTCGGAGCCTGGCTCGGCTGGCAGATGCTGCTGCCGACGGTGCTGATCGCCGCCGCGGTCGGAGCGGTCGTCGGCATCGTGCTGATCGTGGCCCGCCGGCGCAGCGGCTCGGTGCCGATCGCGTTCGGCCCCTTCCTCGCGGCGGCAGGCTGGCTGATGCTGATGTTCGGGCACCAGCTGGTCGGGCTCTACCTGGGGCTGTTCCCGCCATAGGCCCGGGCGGGCATCGGCCGCCCAAGCGCCGGCCCCTCGGGCTGCGATCCGCGCTACAATTTCGCGCTTGGGCACGAAAATTTTTCGCATCGGTCTGACCGGAGGCATCGCCAGCGGTAAATCCGCCGTGGCGGAGCTGTTTGCCGCGCGCGGCGTGCCGATCATCGATACCGATCGGATCGCGCGCGAGGTGGTCGAGCCGGGTCAGCCGCCGCTCGAGCGGCTGGTGGAGCGCTTCGGCAAGGCGATCCTGACGCCGGACGGGCACCTCGACCGGCCGAAGCTGCGCGAGATCGTGTTCTCCGACCCCAAGGCGCGCGCCGACCTCGAGGCGCTCACCCACCCGGCCATCGGCACGGCGGTGGAGGAGCTCGCGGCCGCCGCCGGCGGGCCCTATCAGATTCTGGTGATCCCGCTGCTGGTGGAAAAAGGCCTCACCGGTCGCGTCGATAGGGTCCTGGTGGTGGACTGTCCCGAGGAGATGCAGCTCGAGCGGCTGCAGAAACGGGACGGCGCGGGAAGCGAGCAGGCGCGCGCGATGCTCAATGCGCAAACCTCGCGCGCAGCGCGCCTGAAAGCGGCTCATGACGTCATTCACAACGAATCGGACTTCGATGCGCTGCGTCACGAGGTCGCGGCGCTCCATCAGCGCTACCTGGAGCTCGCCGCGAAATCCTGAGGCCCGGGCCACAACACGCATCGGGAGCATTTACGCCGTGTGCGTGCGTCGCGCACAATACCCGCCATGAGCACTGAACCCGCTGAATTCACAGCCTCCGCGCCCGCACCCGCCGCGCCCTCGCCCGCGGTCGTGGCCCCGGTGGCGCTCGACAGCGGCCGGATCGTGGTCTTCGAGCAGCCGCTGAACGAGCGGATGCGCACGTTCCTGCGCCTGGACTTCCTCTACAACCAGGCGCTCTACCACAACGAGACCGGCAGCCAGTGGGGCAGCCGCGCGGCCATGGCGAGCCTGATCGACATCCTGGCCGTCATCTCACGCAGCGACCTGCGCTCGGATGCCCTGAAGGAAATCGAGCGTCAGCTGCAGCTTCTCGGTGAGTATCAATCCCGTCCGGGCGCCGATCCCCACCGGGTCAAGACCTTCATCACCAACCTCGGCCGGCTGCGCGCGGACCTGATGAACGCCGGGATGGCCTGCCAGCAGCCGCTGCGGGACTCGGAGTTCCTGAACGCGATCAAGCACCGCAGCGCCATTCCGGGCGGGACCTGCGAGTTCGACCTGCCCGATTACCTCTTCTGGCTGTCCGAGCCGGACGAGACGCGCATGCAGGCGTTCAACCAGTGGCTCGGGGTGCTCAGACCGCTGTGCGATGCGGTGGCGGAGCTGCTGTGGCTGACCCGCCAGTTCGGCCGTACGCGCCCGGAGTGCGCCCGCGGCGGCACCTTCACCATCACCTTCGATCGGGACAATCCGCTGCAGCTGCTGCGCATCATGCTGCCGGCCGCGAGCGGCCTGTATCCAGAGGTCAGCGGCAGCCATCATCGCTGCAGCATGCGGTTTCTCACGTGGAAAGGCCTGTCGGAGCGCGCCGCACAGACCAGCGAGGACGTGCCGTTCCAGCTCACCACCTGCGCCTGAGGGCCTCCCATGCAGGTGAAATGCCCGACCTGTCAGCGCTCGATCGAGTGGGCGGGCGCGCCTTACAGGCCGTTCTGCAGCGAGCGCTGCCGGCTCATCGACCTCGGGGGCTGGCTCAGCGAACGGCACGCCATCCCGGGCGAAGCGCAGCAGCGTGCCGAGGCGGATCAGCACGCGCCTGAGCCGCAGACCCTGGATTGAGCGGCCGCGCGGCGGTGAGCCGCGCCGATCGTCGCACACGCGGCCCCGGGCATCGGAGCCCGCGGAATCACGAGCTGGCATGGTTCGGCGCTCACGGACGAAACGACCGTCGCCCTCAGACCCGGCTTTGACGGTTGCGGGACGCATGAAGCCGATTTTCGACGGGAAATCAGAGCGCTACGGCAGGGCCGCAGAGGGCGGCGTATCTAGGATTGAGGCGGCGTTCAGGATGGGCGGGGCTTGCCCGTCTGCCGTGATTTCAAGCGGTTGAGTGCCGCCGAGGCGGGTTCGTTGACCCGCCAGATCATGCGGTTCTCGCTCGACAATCGAGCAAGTCTTATCCCCTTCGGATCCTGGGCGAAGATATCTCAGGCCATCAAAGCCCTGGAGCGCAACGGGTTCAAGGTCATCCGTACGAGCGGCAGTCATCACATCCTGTCCAAGGGAGAGCGCAAGGTAAAGGGCGGGAAATGGGTTGCGCCCGCCGCAGCCGTGCAGGCCGTCCTGTTCATGCGGCTGAGGGTAAGGCTCAGGGCAAGTCGGTTGCCGACATCGCGCGGGCGTTGGATACCTCCCGGCCGGCGGCCCAACGCTTGGAGCAGCCGGGCGGCAATCCGACACTGCAGGAACTGGAGCGGGCAGCGGCTGCGCTGAGCAAGCGCCTGGTAGTCGGGCTCGGTTAACTCCGGCCGGCATTCCAAACTGACCCGCTACCGAAGCAAGCGCACCTGACCTCTGAGCCCGGCCAGCCGCCCGCTCGCCGCGCCATCGGTGCGGCGGCCGCACAGGTCAATCGCGCGTGGCACTGCGATCGGCACGGCATGGCTCGCGCCGGCGGCCCCGACTACCGTCATCGCGAACGTTGCCGTCGCACGGCCTGCTACGGGAACTTGATCTTGCCGCCGCCCGCCCCCGGGGCCGGGCCCAAGCCGCCGGCGCCGACCTCCGGCACCACGATGCGCGAGGCAGCCTCGCGGCGCATCTCGCGCGCCTCATCGATGGCCTGCTCGATCGCCTCGTGGACGCCGTCCGGGAACTTCTCCAGCGCCTCGGGCAGCGTCGTGCCCGGCAGCTCGAACGACAGCGGCAGGATGCCGGCGGGCGTGAGCAGCTGGGTCTGCCCGGAAAAGACCACCGGGCGCGATGGGTCGGGCGACCCGTCGGCGGTCACAGGGCTCAAGCGCCGGATGGTCCCGGCCCGACGGTCGGTGAAAATCTCTTCGCGGTAGAGGTTGGCCGAGTCGAGCTGGACCTCGGGTACGTCATTCGTGGCGGCCATGGAGGCCCTCGCGTGCGGATAGTGGACTGACGCATTCTACCAGCGCCGCGACGAAAGGACGGTCCGCTTCCAGAATGTCCTCGGCGGCGAGCGCATCGGGAGCGACCCACTTCACGGCCTGCCCCTCGAGCCCGCGCGGCTCGCCCCGGAAGCCCTCGATGACCCACAGGGACAGCTCGACCTCGCGGTCCTCGTAGGCGTGCGTGAGCCGCATCATGGGGCGGCCGGTGAGCATCTCGATGCCGAGCTCCTCGGCGAGCTCGCGCGCGAGCGCTTCGGCCTCGCTCTCGCCGGGTGCGACCTTGCCGCCCGGAAACTCCCACCTGCCGGCCATGTGCTTGCCCGGCGGGCGCTGGGCGATCAGGACCCGCCGATCCGCTCCGATCAGCGCCGCGGCGACCACGTGCACCACGCGCACGGCGGGGCGCTCAGCCGACGTTCGAGAGCGTGCCGTGGCAGTGCTTGTATTTCTTGCCCGAGCCGCACGGGCACGGCTCGTTGCGCCCGACCTTGCGCTCGCCGCGCACGAAGGGGGTGTGCGAGCCTTCCGCGCCCGGCAGCATCCCGGGCTGAGGCGGCGCGCCGGGGTCGCCGTCGAACAGCGCATCGGCCGGCTCGGCGCTGGTGAAGATGTTCGCCTCGGCGTGCTGCGCCTGCAGGGCGCGCATCAGACGGGCGCGCCGCTCCTCCTCCTCGCGGTCCACTTCCTCCTGGGTGCGCACCTCGATCTGCATCAGGGTCGAGACGGTCTCGAACTTCACCTCATCGAGCATGGCGCTGAACATCTGGAACGCCTCGCGCTTGTACTCGGTGCGGTAGTCCTGCTGCGCGTAGCCGCGCAGATGGATGCCCTGGCGCAGGTAGTCCATGGCCGCCAGATGATCGCGCCAGTGCATGTCGAGCGTGCGCAGCATCACGTCCTTTTCGATGTGCCGTATCAGCGAGGACTCAAGGCGCGATGACTTGGCGTTGTACTCCTCGTCCACGGCGCGCACCAGCCGCTCGCGCAGCACCGCTTCCTCCATGTCCGGCTCGGCCTCGAGCCAGCCCTTCGGGTCCACCGCGACGTTGAAATCGCGTCTCACCGCCTCGGCGAGCCCCTCCAGATCCCAGTCGGAGGCCATGGCGTGCTTGGGCAGAAACTGATCGACCAGCGTGCCGATGGCCTCGGCGAGAATGCCGTGGATGGCCGCCGAGACGTCCTCGGTGGCCATGATCTCGGTGCGCTGCTGATAGACCACCTTGCGCTGGTCGTTGGCCACGTCATCGAACAGGAGCAGCTGCTTGCGGATATCGAAGTTGTGCGCCTCGACCTTGCGTTGCGCCTTTTCGATCTGCTTGCTGAGCATGCCGCTCTCGATGACCTCCCCTTCCTTCATGCCGGCCATCTTCAGCAGGCGCTGGGTGCGCGTCGGGTCACCGAAGATGCGCATCAGGTTGTCTTCCATCGACAGATAGAAGCGGCTCGATCCCGGGTCGCCCTGGCGGCCGGAGCGGCCGCGCAGCTGATTGTCGATGCGGCGCGACTCGTGCCGCTCGGTGCCGATGATGTGCAGTCCGCCGGCCGCGAGCGCCTGCTCGTGCCGCCCCTGCCACTCGATGCGGGCGCTCTCGCGGGCCATCTCGTTGGCCGGATCGAGGGTGGCGAGCTCGGCATCGAGACTGCCGCCGAGCACGATGTCCGTGCCGCGGCCGGCCATGTTCGTGGCGATGGTCACCGCCCCGGGCCGCCCGGCCTGCGCCACGACGCTCGCCTCGCGCTCGTGCTGCTTGGCGTTGAGCACCTGGTGGGGGATGTCCTGCTGGGTGAGCAGATCCGAGAGGTACTCGGAGGTCTCGATCGAGGTGGTGCCGACCAGCACCGGCTGCTTGCGCTCGACGCAGTCGCGGATGTCCTCGATGATCGCCTTGAACTTGTCGGCCTGCGTCAGGTAGACGAAATCCGGCGCATCGTTGCGGATCATCGGCTTGTGGGTCGGGATGACCACCACCTCGAGGCCGTAGATCTGCAGAAACTCCGGCGCCTCGGTGTCGGCGGTGCCCGTCATGCCCGAGAGCTTCTTGTACAGGCGGAAGTAGTTCTGGAAGGTGATCGAGGCGACCGTCTGGTTCTCCTCGCGCACCTGCATGCCCTCCTTGGCCTCCACCGCCTGGTGCAGCCCGTCCGACCAGCGCCGCCCGGGCATGGTGCGGCCGGTGAACTCATCGACGATGATGACCTCGCCGCCGCGCACGATGTAGTCGACGTCGCGCTTGTAGAGCGCGTGGGCGCGCAGCGCGGCGTTCAGATGGTGCATCAGGCGGATGTTGGTCGCATCGTAGAGGCTCTCGCCCTCCTTGAGCAGTCCGCTCTCGAGCATCAGCTGCTCGACGTGCTCGTGCCCCTCCTCGGTGAGGTGCACCTGCTTGTTCTTCTCTTCCACGGAGAAGTCGCCCGGGCCCTCCTCGACCTCCTGGCGCGTGAGGCGCGGCACCAGCTTGTTGATGCGCAGGTACAGCTCGGTGCTCTCCTCGGCGGGCCCGGAGATGATGAGCGGCGTGCGTGCCTCGTCGATCAGGATGGAGTCGACCTCATCGACGATGGCGTACGCGAGGCTGCGCTGCACGCGCTCCTCGAGGCTGAAGGCGAGGTTGTCGCGCAGGTAATCGAAGCCCAGCTCGTTGTTCGTGCCGTAAGTGATGTCGCACGCGTACGCGGCGCGCTTCTCCTCGGGCGTCTGGGAGTTCTTGATCACCCCGACGGTGAGGCCGAGGAAGCGGTATACCGGGCCCATCCAGTCCGAGTCGCGCTGCGCCAGGTACTCGTTGACGGTCACCACGTGCACGCCCTCGGCGGGCAGCGCGTTGAGGTACGCCGGCAGCGTCGCCACCAGCGTCTTGCCCTCGCCGGTGCGCATCTCGGCGATCCTGCCCTCGTGCAGGGCGATGCCACCGATCAGCTGCACGTCGAAGTGACGCATCTTGAGCGTGCGCCAGGCCGCCTCGCGCACCACCGCGAAGGCCTCCGGCAGCAGATCCTCCAGCGTCGCGCCCTCGCGCAGGCGGCCGCGGAACTCCTCGGTCTTGGCCCGCAGCTGCTCGTCGCTGAGAGACTTCAGCGCCGGCTCGAAACCCTTGGCGGCTCGGACGTAGCGCGTATAGCCGCGCAGGAGCCGGTCGTTGCGGCTGCCGAAGATGCGTTTGAGGGTGTGGAGCAACTTGACGATCCTGATTCACTGTCGGTGTGCCGGCATCCCCCGGGAGGCGCCGGTACGGAACCGGTTATTCTACGCAAACGGGCCCTTCACTCCTAATGGGTGGCCTCGGCGGGAAATCAAGCGTTGACGGGGCCCGCGGGGCGGGCCGGGAGGGGAGCCGGCGGCGGGCTAATGGCCTTTGATGACCTGCGCCAGGGTCCTGCTGCCCCGGCCGATGAAGCCGGCCGGGTTGATGGCACGGCCGTACTTGATCACTTCGAAATGCACGTGCGGGCCGGTCGACCAGCCGGTGTCGCCGACGAGCGCGATCACATCGCCGCGCTTGACGGTCTCGCCCACGTGCACCAGGAGCTTCTCGGCGTGCGCGTACAGCGTCGAGTAGCCCTCGCCGTCGTTGATCTGCACCATATTGCCGAACCCGTCCATGGGACCTGCCCAGGTCACCACACCCGCGGCCACCGCGTGAATGGGCGTGCCGAGCGGGGCGGCGAAGTCCATGCCCTCGTGAAATCCCGGCTTGCCGGTGAAGGGGTCGATCCGCGGTCCGAACGGCGAGGAGATCCACCCGACCTCAACCGGTCGGCCCTCGGGATAGATTTCCTGGTGCAGCTTGCGCGAGAGGATCAGGTTCTCGAGCGCCGAGAGCTGCGAGGCGCGAAGCGTGACCTCCCCCTGCAGGTGACCGATCATCCTGGCGAGGCTGGGCATGGCGGCCCCGCCGCCCGGCAGATCGGCCTCCGGCCCGCCGATGGGCGGATCGCGGCGGAAATCGAACGCATCGCCGGTGAGGCCCGCCATCTTGGTGAGACGCTCCCCGAGGGCATCCAGGCGGATCATGTGCGCCTGCAGGTCCCCGACCTGGATCGCCAGCGCCTCGGCGCGCGCCTGCATCTGCGCGCGCACGTCGGCAATCTCCTCGCGCTGGCGGGCGAGGACATCCATCCAGTGCGAGGTCTGCGCCAGCGCCGCATCACCGCCGCCGCCGCGCCCGAGGTTCAAGCCGACGGCGAACGCCCCGCCGAGCACGGCGAGCAGCGCCGCGCCGACGACGCCGAGAATCAGAGGATGACGCAGGTTCAGATCGAGGATACGGGAGCGGCCCTCGCGGTTGAATACCACGATGCTCACGCCGGGGCGGCCCGTGCACAGCGTGACGCCGCGCAGCGGATTGAAGCGGCCGAGCCGTGCCAGAACGCGCGCCACTCGCGAGCGGCCGTCCCGCCCGTTCTCAGCTGCATCGTTCATGGCATGCGACCCCGGATATCATACTGTCACTTTTACACTAGCCTGTAGGCCGGGCTTTTAATGTGACCCGGCGCGCGACTATGCCGAAAATCCCCCGGGGGCACAAGCGAGGCGGGCGCACCGCCGTCACAAATCGCGCCGCGCCGCGCGCGGTTGGTGACTTAATCGCGCGCGGCGCGGCGGTCCTGTCGCGGATCAGCGACCAGTCGGCGCGTCAGACATTCTGGCGAAGTTGGTTGTCTGAACAACTCCCGCAGGAGCTCGACGCGCACGTCACCGGCGCGGTGGAGCGCGACGGCGCGCTGACGTTGTTTGCCGATTCGGCCGCGTGGGCCGCGCGGCTGCGCTACGCGTTGCGCGAGCTCGAGCCGGCCATCGACGGCGCGCGCGCCAACATACGGGAGATCAAAGTCAGGGTGCTGCCGCGCAGGTAGCGCGGCGCGCGGACTCAGCCGCCGCCGAGCGCCGGCGCCTCGATGTAGGAAATCGGCGCCTCGTCGTACGAGTCGAACTCGACCTCTTCCCACGCGGCGCGGTCGGCGAGCAGCACCCGCAGCAGCTTGTTGTTGAGCGCGTGACCGGACTTGTAGCCGCTGAACTCGCCGATCAGGCCGTGACCGAGCAGGTACAGGTCGCCGATCGCATCGAGGATCTTGTGCTTGACGAACTCATCCTCGTAGCGCAGCCCGTCCTCGTTCAGCACGCGGAAGTCATCGAGCACAATGGCGTTGTCGAGATTGCCACCGAGCGCAAGGTTGTGCTCGCGCAGCGTCTCGAGGTCGCGCAGGAACCCGAAGGTGCGCGCGCGGCTCACTTCCTTCAGGAACGAGGTGGTGGAGAAGTCCATCGAGGCGCGCTGCGCGCGCCGCTTGAACAGCGGATGGTTGAATTCGATCTCGAAGTTGACCTTGAAGCCGGCGAACGGGCTGAACTCGGCCCACTTGTCGCCGTCGGTCACCCGCAGCCGCTTGGTGATGCGGATGAAGCGCTTCGGCTCGGACTGCTCCTCGATGCCCGCCGACTGCAGCAGGAACACGAAGGGGCCCGCGCTGCCGTCCATGATCGGCACCTCGGGCGCGGACAGCTCGACCACCGCGTTGTCGATCCCGAGCCCCGCGAACGCCGAGAGCAGGTGCTCGACCGTCGAGACGCGCGCGGCGCCCTTGCACAGCGTCGTGCCGAGCATGGTGTCACCGACGTTCTCGGCGTGGGCGCGCACTTCGGCCGGGGCCGGCAGGTCGGTGCGCCGGAAGATGATGCCCGCATTGGCCGGCGCGGGACGCAGGGTCATCAGCACCTTCCTGCCGGTATGCAGACCCACGCCCGTCGCGCGAATCGAGTTCTTCAGCGTCCGTTGTCCAACCATGAGTGTTTTTCTGTGGTTCGCACGGAGCGGCCCACCCAAGTATGGGCCGACCCGGGCGGGTAGTGGCCGGCTACCGTACCATAGCCGGTCCTTTTACTCCATGTCGCCGGGCGGCGCCATCGCTCCATCCGCCGGGGACGCCATCAGCCCCGGCAGGATGGAGGCGGCGCGGCTCAATCAGCCTGCCGGCGCAGGAACGCCGGGATGTCGAGCAGGTCGTCCGACGGGGCGTCCTGCCGCAGCCCATCGCCCACGGCCCGCTGGCGCTGCACGGTCGGCCGGTCGAGCCTGGCATAGTCGCTGCTCGAGGGCGCACCGCGGCGCACCACCCGCATCGGCGCCTCGGCGCGCGCATCGCGCTGCAGGGCCGCCTCGCGTGCGCCCGCGCCGATCACCGGCCGCGTGCCGGTCGCGGCCGCCGGCCGGCCGAGCCCGGTGGCGACCACCGTGACGCGCACCTGGTTGGTCAGCTCCGGATCGATCACCGTGCCCACCACCACGGTGGCGTCCTCGGAGGCGAACTCCTTGACGATCTGACCGACTTCCTGGAACTCCCCGATGGACAGATCCATGCCCGCGGTGACGTTGACCAGGATGCCGTGCGCGCCGGAGAGATTGATCTCCTCGAGCAGCGGCGAGGAGACGGCCGCCTCGGCGGCGGAGCGGGCGCGGCCCTCGCCGCTCGCCGTGCCGGTGCCCATCATGGCCATGCCGGTCTCGGACATCACGGTGCGCACGTCGGCGAAGTCGACGTTGATCAGCCCGGGCCGCGTGATGAGCTCGGCGATGCCCTGCACCGCGCCCTGCAGCACCTGGTTGGCCGACTTGAACGCATCGAGGAGCGTCGTCTGCGCCCCGAGCACCGTCAACAGCTTCTGGTTGGGGATGGTGATCAGGGAGTCGCAGTACTTGCCGAGCTCGACGATGCCGTGATCGGCCACGTGCGAGCGCTTGCCGCCCTCCATCTCGAAGGGACGCGTGACCACCGCGACGGTGAGGATGCCGAGCTCCTTGGCGACCTGCGCCACGACCGGCGCGCCGCCGGTGCCGGTGCCGCCGCCCATGCCCGCGGTGATGAACAGCATGTCGCAGCCCTTGATGAGCTCGACGATGCGGTCGCGGTCCTCCATGGCGGCCTGGCGGCCGACCTCCGGGTCGGCGCCCGCGCCGAGCCCCTTGGTGATGTTGCTGCCGATCTGCAGGGCGGTCTTCACCTTCGCGTGCTTCAGCGCCTGCGAATCGGTGTTGATGCACATGAACTCCACGCCTTCGATCCCGCTCGTCAGCATGTGGGCGACGGCGTTGCCGCCGCCGCCGCCGACGCCGATGACCTTGATCACGGCGTTCTGGTTGTAGGCGTCCATTAGTTCAAACATTGCTCGCTCCTCGATGATGGCTGAGTTTTATGAATTGAGTCACGATCAGAAATTCCCCTGGAACCACGCCCGCATGCGATCGAGCGTCGTCTTGGCGTTGCCGCCGATCGAGCGCCCGCGCCGCACCGGCAAAATGTTGTCGCGGGCGTACTGCAGCAGGCCCACGCCGGTCGCGAACACCGGGTTGCGCACCACGTCGGTGAGCCCCTGCACCTGCTGCGGCAGGCCGAGGCGCACCGGCACATGAAAGACTTCCTCGGCGAGCTCGATCGCCCCCTCCATGCGCGCGCTGCCGCCGGTGAGCACCACGCCGGCGACGATGATTTCCTCGAAGCCGCTCCTGCGCAGCTCATCGCGCACCAGGCCGAACAGTTCCTCGTAGCGCGGCTCGACGATCTCGGCGAGCGTCTGGCGGGCGAGCCGGCGCGCCGGCCGCTCGCCGACGCTCGGCACCTCGATGCTCTCGTCGGGGTTGGCGAGCTGCGAGAGCGCGCACGCGTAGCGGATCTTGATGTCCTCGGCGTGCTGCGTCGGGGTGCGCATCGAGACGGCGATGTCGTTGGTCACCTGATCGCCCGCAATCGGGATCACTGCGGTGTGGCGGATCGCGCCCTGGGCGAACACCGCGATGTCGGTGGTGCCGCCGCCGATGTCCACCATGCACACCCCGAGCTCCTTCTCATCCTCGGTGAGCACCGCGAAGCTGGAGGCGAGCTGCTCGAGCACCACGTCCTCGACCTCCAGTCCGCAGCGCTTGATGCATTTCTCGATGTTCTGCGCCGCGCTGTCGGCGCCGGTGACGATGTGCACCTTCGCCTCGAGCCGCACGCCCGACATGCCGATCGGGTCGCGGATGCCCTCCTGGCCGTCGACCACGAACTCCTGCGGCAGCACGTGCAGGATCTTCTGGTCGGCCGGAATGGCGAGCGCGCGCGCCGCGTCGATCACGTGCTCGACGTCCCCGGGGGTGACCTCGCGGTCGCGGATGGCCACCACGCCGTGGGAGTTGAGGCTGCGCACGTGGCTGCCGGCGATGCCGGCGAACACCGAGTGGATCTCGCAGCCGGCCATCAGCTCGGCCTCCTCCACCGCGCGCTGGATCGACTGCACGGTCGATTCGATATTGACCACCACGCCCTTCTTCAGGCCGCGGGACGGCTGGGTGCCGATACCGAGCACTTCGATGGCCCCGTCCGCGCCGACCTCTCCGACCAGCGCGAGGACCTTCGAAGTGCCGATATCGAGACCGACGATCAGGTCCCGGTCGGATCGCTTACGCATCGCGGCCTCCTGCGCCGGTCCCGCCCGCGGGGGAATCGTCCCGCGGCGCGCCGGCGCGCCAACCAATTGCAAAACCGTTCATGTAGCGCATATCGATGTATGAGATGTCCCCGGCGCGACGCTTGACGATCAGCAGCGCCACATTGATGAATTTCTCGAACCGCTCATCGAGCTGCGATCGACCCAACCGGACGGTGATCCCGTCGTTCAGCGTGAACTGCCACGTGCCGCGCGCATCGAGGGCGAGCGCGCTGATGCCGAATCCCTCGGGCTCGAGCTGCCCGCTCATGCGCAGGTAACGGCGCGTGACCTGCGCGGAGCTTCCCTTCGGCCCCGAGAGGCTGGGCAACCCCGGCGGCGCGCCCGCCGTGTCCCGCACGAACACCACGCCGTCGCGATTGACCAGCCCGGTCCCGTTCCAGCGGGCGAGCGCGGCCTGCTCGCGCACCCGCACCGCGAGCGCATCGGGCCAGACCCGCCTGACGCTCGAGCGTGCCACCCAGGGCAGCGCATCGACCGCCGTGCGCACCGCTGCGAGGCTCACGGTCAGAATCCCGTGGCCGGCGGCCCGCGATGCCACCGCCCGCTCGACCGCGAGCGGTGTCACGTGCTGGAAGCCGCCGCTCACCGTCACCGCGCGGATGGGGCGATTGAGCGCCCACAGCACCGCCCACAGCACCGCGAGCACGGCCGCCGCGCCGAGCACGCTGCGGATGAGCGGCCGGCGGCGCGGGGCGGCCTGCTCGGCGGAACGTCGCTTGGCACGGCGCTTGAACATGACTCAGCCCGCCCCCCCGCGCCCGGCCGCACGGCGCACGAAGCTCGTCTCGAGCACCCGCCAGACGAGCTCCTCGAAATCGATGCCGGCGGCGCGCGCGGCCATGGGCACCAGGGAGTGCCCGGTCATGCCGGGCACGGTGTTGACCTCGAGCAGCAGCGGCCGGCCGGCCGGATCCATCATGAAGTCCGCCCGTCCCCAGCCCTCGGCGCCGATCGCCTCGAAAGCCGCGAGCGCGAGGCTGCCGAGATGCCGCTCGGCCGGCTCCGAGAGGCCCGAGGGGCACAGGTAGCGCGTGTCGTCGCGGTGGTATTTCGCCTCGTAGTCGTAGAAGGCCCGCGGCGTCTCGATCCGAATCGAGGGCAGCGCCGCGCCCGAGAGCAGCGCCACCGTGTACTCGCCCCCGCTGATCCACGACTCGGCGAACACGCTGCGCTCGATGGCGCGCGCGGCGGCGTAGGCGCCGGGCAGCTCCTCGGCGCGCGTGACCTTGCTCATGCCGACGCTCGAGCCCTGCGAGCCGGGCTTGACCGCGAGCGGCAGCCCCAGCCGCTCGAGCGCGAGCTCGAAGTCCTGCGGTCCGGTGAGCTCGAGCGCCGCCGGCGTTGCCACCCCCACCGCCTTGGCCAGGCGCTTGGTGCGCAGCTTGTCCATGCCGATTGCCGAGCCCATGACGCCGCTGCCGGTGTAGGGCACGCCGAGATACTCGAGCGCCCCCTGCACCGTGCCGTCCTCTCCGCCCGGACCGTGCAGCGCGATCCACACCCGATCGAATCCCCCCCGCGCGAGCTCGGGCAGCGAGCGCTCGCGCGGATCGAACGCCTCGGCCGCCACGCCGCGGCGCTTGAGCGCCTCGAGCACCGCGGCGCCGGAGAGCAGAGAGATCGCCCGCTCGCTCGAGTCGCCCCCGGCGAGCACCGCGACGCGGCCGAACTCGGCGCTCGAGACCGCGCGGCGCATCCAGGCCGGATCGTGTGCGAGGCGCATCAGCGGCTCTCCCCCACGATGCGCACCTCGGTGGCGAGCGTGATGCCGCGCGTGCGTGCGACCGTCTCCTGCACCGTCAGGATCAGCGATTCGATGTCGCGCGCGGTCGCGCCGCCGTGATTGATGATGAAGTTGGCGTGTTTGTCCGACACCGCGGCGCCGCCGACGGCGAGCCCCTTCAGGCCGCTCGCCTCGATCAGGCGCGCGGCGTGCTCGCCCGGCGGGTTGGTGAACACCGAGCCGCAGCTCCACGCGCCGATCGGCTGCGTCGCGCGGCGCCGCTCGAGCAGATCGCGCACCGCGCCCGCGTGCGCGGCGGGCCGCTTCTCGAAGGCCAGGGTCGCTGCGATGAACCATTCGTCCGCGGCCGGCGGCTCGACGTGCCGATAGCTCACACGGTACTGCTGCGGCGCGCGGGTGTGCTCGCGGCCGCCACGGTCGATCGTCTCGACCTCGATCACGTGCCGCCAGGTCTCCCCGCCGAATGCGCCGGCATTCATCGCGAGCGCGCCGCCGAGGGTGCCCGGGATGCCGGCGAAGAACTCCGCCGGGCCGAGTCCCCAGCGGTTGCACTGGCGCGCGATGCGCGCGCACGCGACGCCGCTCTCGCCGTACACCGTGGTCTCGCTGGTGCGCTCGAGCCGCTCGAGCGTCCCGTGCGTGCTCACCACCACGCCGCGCAGGCCGCCGTCGCGCACCAGCAGGTTGCTGCCGAGACCGACCCAGAACACCGGCACTTCGGCGGGCAGCGAGCGCAGGAACGCCGCCAGATCCGCGCGGCTCTCGGGCGTGAAGAAAATCTCCGCCGGACCGCCGACGTGCCACGAGGTGTGCCGGCTCATCGGCTCCTCGCGGCGGATGCGCGGCAGGAACTGCGTGGCGACCGCGAGCGTCACGAGCGTCTCCGCGGCGGCAGCAGCGCCGTCAGTCTCGCCGCCAGCCCATGCGCGACGGCGCTGATGTTGCCCGCGCCCATGGTGACGATGAGGTCGCCGTCGCGGATCACATCGCGCAGCGCCTCGGCCAGATCCTCCACGCGCTCGACGAACAGCGGCTCGACCTGGCCGCGGCTGCGCACGGCGCGGCAGATCGCGCGCCCGTCGGCGCCGGCGATCGGCGCCTCGCCGGCGGCATAGACCTCCGTGACCAAGAGCACCTCGACTCCGGCGAGCACCCTGCCGAAGTCATCGATGAGGTCGTGCGTGCGGCTGTAGCGGTGCGGCTGGAAGGCGAGCACGATGCGCCGGCCGGGGTAGCCCTGGCGCAGCGCCTCGAGGGTGGCGGCCACTTCGGTCGGATGGTGGCCGTAGTCATCGATCACCGTGACGGTGCCGGCCGCGGTCCTGATGTCGGCCACGTGCTGCAGGCGCCGGTCGATGCCCTGGAACTGCGCGAGCGCCCGGCCGATCGACGCGTCGGCGATGCCGAGATCGGTGGCCACCGCGATCGCCGCCAGCGCGTTCAACACGTTGTGCGTCCCGGGCAGGTTGACGGTGACCTCGAGCGGGCCGCCCGAGGGGCGGGTCACGGTGAAGTGCGTGCGCAGGCCGTCGCGGCGCACCTCGACGGCGCGCACGTCCGCGTCGGCCGAGAGCCCGTAAGTGAGCACCTGCCGGCCGAGTCGCGGCACGATGGAGCGCACGTTCTCGCAGTCCAGGCACAGCACGGCCAGTCCGTAGAACGGCAGGTTGTGCAGAAAGTCGACGAAGCTCTCCGCCAGGCGCGCGAAATCCCCGCCGTGGGTGGCGAGGTGATCGTTGTCGATGTTGGTCACCACCGCCATGAGCGGCTGCAGGTGCATGAACGAGGCGTCGCTCTCGTCGGCCTCGGCGACCAGGTAGCGCCCCGAGCCGAGCCGCGCGTGGCTGCCGGCGCTCTTGAGGCGCCCGCCGATCACGAAGGTCGGGTCCTCGCCGCCCTCGGCGAGGATGCTGGCGATGAGACTGGTGGTGGTGGTCTTGCCGTGCGTGCCGGCCACCGCGATGGCGTAGCGGAAGCGCATCAGCTCGGCGAGCATCTCGGCGCGCGAGACGACCGGGATGCGCTGCGCGAGCGCCGCGGCCACCTCCGGATTGTCCTTCGCCACGGCGCCGGAGACGACCAGCGCGTCGGCGCCGGTGATGTTGGCGGCGGCGTGGCCCACGGCGATGCGCGCCCCGAGTCCGCCCAGCCGCTCGGTCACCGCGCTCGCGCGCAGATCCGAGCCCTGGACGCGGTAGCCGAGATTGAGCAGCACCTCGGCGATGCCGCTCATGCCGCTGCCGCCGATGCCGACGAAGTGAATGGTCTCGATGCGGCGCATGCGGTCGAAGCCGCACGGGCCGCGCCGCTCGCCCGTCGTATCGAGCGAGCCGCTCATGCGGCCCTCCCCAGGTACTTCAGGCAGCACTCGGCGAGCTGCTCGGTCGCCTCGGGCCGGGCGAGCGAGCGGGCGCGCTCGGCCATGTCCACCAGCCGGCCGCGCTCGGCGCACAGGCGCTCGAGCTCGGCGGCGAGCCGCTCGGCCGTCAGCTCGCGCTCGGGCATGAGCACGGCGGCGCCCTGGCGCACCAGCAGGCGCGCGTTGTGCGTCTGGTGATCGTCGACGGCGGCGGGAAACGGCACCAGCACCGCGCCGATGCCGGCGGCGGCGAGCTCCGAGACCGTGAGCGCTCCGGCGCGGCAGATCACCAGGTCGGCCCAGGCGTAGGCGGCGGCCATCTCGCCGATGAACGGCTGCACGTCGGCCGCGACGCCGGCGTCGGCGTAACTCTGCCGGCACGCCTCGAGCCAGCGCTCGCCGGCCTGATGGCGCACCTGGAAGCGGCAGGCGGCCGCGCGCGCCAGGGCATACGGCACCACGGTGTTGAGTCGCACCGCGCCCTGGCTGCCGCCGATGACCAGCACCCGCACCGCGCCGCCGCGGCCGGCGAGGCGCTCGCGCGGCGGGGCGAGCGAGGCGATCTCGCGGCGTACCGGGTTGCCGATGGTGCGGGCGCGCACGGCCGGCCCGAAGCTGCCGGGGAAGGCCTCGAGCACCTCGCGCGCGAGCGGCGCGAGCGCGCGGTTGGTGAAGCCGGCGATCGCGTTCTGCTCGTGGATGAGCAGCGGGCGGCGCGTGAGCCAGGCGGCGATTCCGCCCGGGCCGGTCACGAATCCCCCGAGGCCCACCACCACCTGCGGGCGGCGGCGGCGCATCACGGCGAGCGCCTGCCACAGCGCCACGGTGAGCCGCCAGGGCGCCGCCAGGCGGGTCTTCCAGCCCTTGCCGCGCAGCCCGCCCACCGAGAGCCACTCGATCGCGATGCCCTCGGCGGGCACCAGGCGCGCCTCGATCCCGCGGTGCGTGCCGAGCCAGACCACCTCCACCGAGCGCGCGCGCAGGCTGCGGGCCAGCGCGAGCGCCGGGAAGACATGCCCGCCGGTGCCGCCGGCCATGATGAGGATGGGGCCGTTCACTGCCCGTCCTCCGCGCGCAGCCGCGCCGCGCCGCGGCTCTCGATCATCGCCTCGTGATAGATCCGCAGCAGCAGCCCCACCCACACCAGCGTCATGATCATGCTCGAGCGTCCGTAGCTCATCATCGGCAGCGTCAGTCCCTTGGTCGGCAGGATCCCCATGTTCACGCCGATGTTGATGAAGGTCTGCATGCCGAGCCACAGGCCGAAGCCGGCGGCGAGGAGGCGCTGGAAGGTGAGCCCGGCGCGCGCGGCGAACTCGGCGATCTGAAAGGCGCGCCACACGAGCGCCCCGAGCAGCCCGATGGTGAGCAGCACGCCGGCGAGGCCGAGCTCCTCGGCGAGCACCGCGAAGAGGAAGTCGGTGTGCGCCTCGGGCAGGTAGAACAGCTTCTGCACGCTGTTGCCGAGACCCACGCCGAACCACTTGCCGCGCCCGATCGCGATCAGCGACTGCGTGAGCTGAAAGCCGGCGCCGTAGGGGGAGGCCCAGGGATCGATGAAGTTGGTGATGCGCCGCAGGCGGTACGCGGAGGTCACCGCGAGCAGCGCGAAGGCGGCCACCGCCACCACCGTGAGCATCACCACGTAGCGCATGCGCGCGCCGGCGAGGAACAGGATGCCGAAGCCGGTGGCGAACAGCACCGCCGCGGAGCCGAAATCCGGCTCCCCGAGCAGCAGCGCCGCGATGAGCGCCAGCAGCGCGAGCGGCTTGAGGAGCCCGCCGAAGCTCTCGTGCAGCTCATCCTGACGGCGCGTCGCGTAGCTGGCGATGTAGACCATCACCAGCACACTGGCGAGCTCGGAGACCTGGAAGCTGAGCCCGGCAAGGTGCAGCCAGCGCCGCCCGCCGTTGACGCGCACGCCAAGCCCGGGCACGAGCACCGCCAGCAGCAGCACGATCGCACCGATCATCAGCCACGGCGAGAGCCGCTCCAACCGCTCGCATTTGAAGGAGAACACGAACACGCCGCCGGCGACCCCGAGCGCCACCGCGATCAGCTGCCGCTCGAGAAAATAGAACGGCTGGCCGGTGTACTGATGGGCGATCGAGATCGACGCGGAGGTCATCATGATCAGCCCGAACAGCACGATCGCGAGCACCAGCGCCAGCGTGACGCTGTCGATGTAGAGGGTCCGCCCGCGGCCGCTCGAGCGGGCGAAGGACATCGGTGTGCGCTCCTCGATGCTCATGCCGGCAGCTCCCGCACAGCCTCGGCGAACGCCTCGCCCCGATGCGCGTAATCGCGGAACATGTCGAGGCTGGCGCACGCCGGGGACAGCAGCACGGTGTCGCCCGCCGCCGCGGCGCGCGCGGCCGCGCGCACCGCCTCCGGCATCGAGCCGCACCGCTCGCTCGAGCAGACTCCCTCGAGCGCGCGGCCGATGCGCGCTGCGTCCCGGCCGATCAGCACCACGTGGCGCGTCTTGCCGCGCAGCGCGGCCGCGAGCGGCGCGAAGTCCTGGTTCTTGCCCTCCCCGCCGGCGATCAGCACCAGCGGCCCGTCGAGGCCGCTCACCGCCGCCAGGGTGGCCCCCACGTTGGTGCCCTTCGAGTCGTCGATGTAGGTGACGCCCGCGACCTCGGCGACCCACTGCGTGCGATGGGCAAGACCGGGGAAGTCCTTCAGCTCCGCCACCATCGCCGCGAGCGGCAGCTCGAGCGCCTCGCCGAGCGCGAGCGCCGCGAGCGCGTTGGCAGCGTTGTGCATCCCGCGCAGCCGCATCGAGGCGACCGGCAGCAGCGCCTCGCTGCCGCGCGCGAGCCAGCGGCCGCCGCGCTCGATCACGGCATAGTCCGCGCCGCTCGCGCCGTGCACCGAAAACCCGAGCCTGCGCTGGCCGCTGCGCGTCATGCACGCGACCAGCGGATCATCGAGGTTCACCACCGCCGTGTCGCAGCGCTCGAAAATGCGCGCCTTCGACAAAGCGTAATCCTCAAGGGAGGGGTAGCGGTCGAGGTGGTCGGCGGTCACGTTGAGCACCGCGGCCGCCTTCAGATCGAGCGACTGGGTGGTGTCGAGCTGGAAGCTCGACAGCTCGAGCACGTAGAGCTCCGTGGGCCGCGCCGAGCGCTCGGCCGCGGCCAGCAGCTCGAGCGCCGGCTCGCCGAGATTGCCGCCCACGCGCACCGCGAGACCGGCGCGCTCGGCCATGCGCCCGAGGAGGCTCGTCACGGTGCTCTTGCCGTTGGTGCCGGTGATCGCCGCCACCGGCGCGCTCACGGCGCGCGCAAAGAGCTCGATGTCGCCGAAGATCTCGATGCCCCGGCGGCGCGCTTCGGCGAAGAACGGCAGAGTGAGCGGCAGGCCCGGGGAAGCCACCACGCACACCGCCTCATCGAGCAGCCCGGTATCGAGGCCGCCGGCGCGCACTTCGATGTCGCCGGCGAGCTTGCGCAGCTGCGCGAGCTGCGGGGGCTCGGCGCGCGTGTCGGTGACCGCGATCCGCCAGCCGCGCTCGCTGAGATAGCGCGCGCACGACAGTCCCGTGCGGCCGAGGCCGGCGATGACGGCGGTTGCGGGCTTGTGGCTCACCGGGCTCATCTGAGTTTCAGCGTCGCGAGCCCGGCGAGCACCAGGATCAGCGAGATGATCCAGAAGCGCACGATGACCTTCGGCTCGGCCCAGCCCTTGAGCTCGAAATGATGGTGCAGCGGCGCCATGCGGAAGATGCGCCGGCCGGTGAGCTTGAACGAGGCGACCTGCAGGATCACCGAGGCGGTCTCGAGCACGAACACCCCGCTCATCAGCAGCGCCACCAGCTCCTGGCGCACCATGACGGCGATCACCCCGAGCGCTGCGCCGATCGCGAGGGCGCCCACATCGCCCATGAACACCTGCGCCGGATAGGCGTTGAACCACAGGAAGCCGAGTCCCGCCCCGGACAGCGCCGAGCAGAAGATGAGCAGCTCGCCGGCCCCCGGAATCATCGGGATCTCGAGGTAATGGGCGAACACGGCGTTGCCGCTGGCGTAGGCGAAGATGCCGAGGGCCGCCGAGACCAGCGTCGCCGGCATGATGGCGAGGCCGTCGAGGCCGTCGGTGAGATTGACCGCGTTGCTCATGCCGACGGTCATGAAGTAGGCGATCGTGATGAACGCGGCGGCCGGCAAGGGCTCGGCGAACGTCTTGATGAACGGCAGATACAGCGTCCGCTCGGCCGGAACACTTGCCGTGTAATAGAGCACCGCGGCGATCGTCACGCCGAACACCGACTGGAAGAGGTACTTCCAACGCGCCGGCAGCCCGCGCGCATTGCGCACGACGAGCTTGAGGTAATCGTCGAGAAAGCCGATCGCGCCGAAGGCGAAGGTCGCCGCCAGCACCAGCCAGACCTGGCGGCTGGTGAGCTTGGCCCACAGCAGCGTGCTCACCAGGGTCGTCACCAGGATCAGCGTGCCGCCCATGGTCGGGGTGCCGGCCTTGGGCAGATGGGTCTGCGGTCCGTCCTCGCGCACCACCTGGCCGATCTGGTAGCGCGAGAGGCGCGCGATCATCGCCGGGCCCACGAGCAGCGAGATGATCAGCGAGGAGCCCATGGCGAGGATGGCCCGGAAGGTCAGGTACGAGAAGACATTGAAGCCGGAGTACAGCGCGAGCAGCCGGTGTGCGAGCCAGTACAGCATTCAATGCCCCTCCGGCGGCGCGCCCGTGGTGAGCGCCGCGACCACCCGCTCGAGCCGGTTCATCCGCGAGCCTTTCACCAGCACCGAAACGCCCGCCCCCGCCTCGGCGAGCGCCGCGCGCAGCGCCTCGGCGAGCGAGGCGGCCTCGGGGAACCAGCGCGCGCCCGCGCCGAAGCGCTCGACCGCGAGCGCCGCGAGGGGACCGGTGGCATAGAGCCGCTCGATGCCGCGCTCGCGCGCGAACTCGCCGATCTCGACGTGCGCCCGCTCGGCGAACTCCCCGAGCTCGGCCATGTCCCCGAGCACGAGCCAGCGCCGGCCCGCGAGCGAGCAGAGCACCTCGATGCCGCAATGCACCGAGCTGGGGTTGGCGTTGTACGAGTCGTCGATGATCCAGGCGCCGCCGGCGGCCTGTTTGAGCTGCAGCCTGCCGGGCACGGGGCGCACCGAGGCGAGGCCCGCGGCGATGTGGCCGAGAGTGGCGCCGGCGCTCGCCGCCGCCGTCGCCGCCGCCAGCGCGTTGGCGACGTTGTGCCGGCCGCCGACGTGCAGCTCGATCGGCGCCGTCCCGAGCGGGCAGGTGAGCGTAAAGCGCGTGAGGAAACCGTCTGCGGCGAGCGTGGACTCGAGGCCGCTCGCGCGGAAGTCGGCGCCGGCGCCCAGCCCGAACGTCACGACGCGCGCCGGCGTCATGCCGCGCCACAAACCGAGGAACTCATCGTCGGCGTTCAATACCGCGGTCGCCTGCGGCTCGAGCCCCGCGACCATCTCACCCTCGGCGCGCGCGACGCCCTCGAGGCTGCCGAACCCCTCGAGATGCTCGGCGCCGGCATTGGTGATGAGCCCGACCGTCGGGCGGGCGATGCGCACCAGGTCGGCCACCTCGCCGGCGCGGTTCGCGCCCATCTCGATCACCGCGAAGCGATGCGCCGCCACGAGACGCAGCAGCGTCAGAGGCACGCCGATGTGATTGTTGAGATTACCGCGGGTCGCGAGGCAATCGCCCGCCTGGCTGAGGATGGCCGCGGTCATCTCCTTGGTCGTGGTCTTGCCGTTGCTGCCGGCAACGCCCACCACCGGGATCGGGCAGGCCTCGCGCCAGGCGCGCCCGGCGCGCCTGAGCGCGAGCAGCGAGTCGCTCACCACGATCTGCGCGAGCGCGAGCGGCTGCTCGCGCTCGAGCACGGCGCCGGCGGCGCCCCGCTCGAGCGCGGCGGCGAGGAACTCCCCGCCATCGAAGCGCGGTCCGCGCAGCGCGATGAACAGCTCGCCCGCCTGCAGCGTGCGCGTGTCGATCGACACGCCGCTGAACGGGCGGTCCTCGCCGTGCAGCTCTCCGCCGCAGAGCGTCGCGAAGCGGGCGAGCGTGCGCTCGAGGCTCATGCGTGTCCCGCCCCGATCGCGAGCACGGCGCGCACCACGGCCTGATCGCTGAACGGGCGCTGCTCGGCGCCGTAGGTCTGATACGTCTCGTGCCCCTTGCCGGCGATCAGCACCACGTCGCCGGCGGTGCTGCCCTCGAGCGCATCGCGAATGGCCCGCTCCCGGTCGTGCTCGATGCGCGCGGCGCGCGGGGCAATGCCGGCGAGAATCTCATCGGTGATCCGCTCGGGAGACTCGCTGCGCGGATTGTCGTCCGTCAGGATGATCTCGTCGGCGAGCTCGGCTGCAATGCGCCCCATCATGGGGCGCTTGCCGCGGTCGCGATCGCCGCCGCAGCCGAACACCACGCGCAGCCGGCCCCGGCAGTGGCGGCGGGCGTTCTCGAGCGCCTTGGCGAGCGCATCGGGCGTGTGCGCGTAGTCGACGATCGCGAGCGGCCGCCCCGCATCGCCCCCGAAGGCCTCCATGCGCCCCGGTGCGGCGCGGCAGCGGCCGAGCGCCTCGAGCGCCGCCTCGAGCGGCACGCCGGCGCCGAGCAGCACCGCGAGCACCGTCAGGGTGTTGTCGGCGTTGAAATCCCCGATGAGCGGCACGGCGAGCGCGCCGGCGCCCCAGCTCGAGTCCACCGCAATGTGCAGCCCGATGCCGTGCGCGCGGACCTCGGCGGCCCGCACCCAGCGCGCCGCCTCGAGCGGCGCGGCGGCGCGCGCCGTGACGATGAGTGCGCCCGGGTCGCTGCGGGCGGCGAGCTGCGCGCCGAAGGCATCGTCGATATTGATGACACGGTTGACGAGAGTGTCGAGCTCGAACAGGCGCCTCTTGGCGCCTGCGTACGCGGCCATGGTGCCGTGATAATCGAGGTGATCGCGGGTGAGATTGGTGAAGGCGGCGGTGTGCACGCGCACCCCGGCGAGGCGCTGCTGATCGAGCGCGTGCGAGGAGACCTCCATCCCCACCCACCGGGCGCCGAGGTCGCGCATCTGCGCGAGATGGCGGTGCACGGTCACGGCATCGGCCGTCGTGAGGGTGGCGGCGCTGAGCGCATCGGGCCGGCCGTAGCCGAGCGTGCCGAGGTACGCGGCGCTGCGGCCGCAGCGCTCGAGCGCCTGGGCGATGAGCCACGCGCAGGTGGTCTTGCCGTTGGTGCCGGTGACGGCCGCAACGGTGAGCGCGCGCGAAGGCTCGCCGAAGAAGCGGTCGGCGATCAGGCCGGCGCGGGCCGACAGCTGCGGCACGGCGGCGAGGAAGGCCTGGGCGGCAAGCGGGGCGAGCGCCTCCGGCGGCTCGGCCGGCGGCTCGTACAACACCGCCCGGGCGCCGCGCGCGAGCGCTTCGGCGGCGAACGCCAGGCCGTGGCGGGAACGGCCGCGGCAAGCCAGAAACAGCGCCCCCGGCCGTACCGCGCGGCTGTCGAGCGTCACGTCGCTCACGCGCAGCCCGGCCGGCGCGCTCGCCAGCCCGGCCAGCAGCTCAGCGAGCAGTCGGCCGCCGGAATCGATGTGCGCCGCGGCATTCATTGCAGCGAGGCCACCTCGAGAGTTTGCGCAGCCGGCAGCGGCTTGTCGGGCGCCACGGCCATCAGGCGCAGCGCGCGGCCGATCACTTTGGAGAACACCGTCGCCGAGACGTCACCGCCGTAGTAGAGCCCGGCGCGCGGATCCTGGATCCACACCACCGCGGCGAGGCGCGGCGCGCTGGCCGGCGCGACCCCGGCGAACACGGCGTTGTAATGGTGCTCCCGGTAGCTGCCGCCGTCCTCCTCCCACGAGGTGCCGGTCTTGCCCGCCACCGTGTAACCCGGGATGGCCGCCGAGGGCGCCGTGCCGCCCGCCCTGACGACCCCGCGCATCAGCCCCAGCAGCTCGCGGGCCAGCTTCGGGGCGAGCACGCGCCGGCCCGTCGGCGGCGTGGTCACGCGCAGAAACGAGACCGGGCGCTCGACACCGAGCGCCCCGAGCGTCGCGTAGGCGTGGGCGAGCTGCAGCACCGTGACCGACAGCCCGTAGCCGTGCGACATGGTCGCGATGCGGATCGGGTGCCAGTCCTTGTAGGGCAGCAGCACGCCGGGCGACTCCCCGGGGTAGCCCGCGGCGGGAAACTGCCCGAAGCCGAAGCGGTGCAGCGTGCGCCAGAGCAGGGCCCGCGGCAGCGAGAGCGCGATGTGCGCCATGCCGACGTTCGAGCTCTTGGCGAGGATGGTGTAGATGCCGATCGGCCCGAGGTCCGTCTCGTCCCGAAAGACGTGCCCGTCGACCTTGATGTATCCCGGCGAGGTGTTGATGATGCTGCGGCTGTTGTACGCACCGCTCTTCAGCGCGGCGGCGATGAAGAACGGCTTGATCGAGGAGCCGGGCTCGAAGGTGTCGGTGATGGCGCGGTTGCGGTAGAGGTTCGGCAGCAGCTGCGAGCGGTCGTTGGGGTTGAACGCGGGCTGATTGACCATGGCGAGCACCTCGCCGGTGTCGACATCGATCACCACCATGCTGCCGGCGCGCGCCCGCTGCGCCTCGACCTGCGCCTTGAGGGCCCGGTAGGCGAGGTATTGAATGCGCATGTCGATCGAAAGCACCAGGTCACGCCCCGGCCTCGCCGGTCTGATGCTGTCGACATCCTGAACGATCCGCCCGTAGCGATCTTCGATGACGCGCTTCTCACCGTCGATGCCGGTCAGCCAGGAGTTGTACTCGAGCTCCAGGCCATCCTGGCCCTGATCGTTGATGTTGGTGAAGCCGATCAGCTGTCCGGTCACCTCGCCGGCCGGGTAGTAGCGGCGGTACTCGCGCGCCAGATACACGCCCGGAATGCCGAGCGCCTTGATGGCGAGCGCCCGCGGCGGGGGCAGCTGGCGCGCGACATAGAGGAAGTCGAGGTTGAGATTGCTGCTGATGTCGCGCAGCAGCGTCGGCTCGCTCAGATGCAGCGCGCGCGCGAGGCGCGCAACCCGATGAGGCCCCTGCATGATCTGCTTGGGATTGACCCAGACGGAGTCGACCGGCGTGCTCACGGCGAGCGGCTCGCCGTAGCGGTCGGTGATCACGCCCCGGTGCGCCGGGATGGTGACGATGCGAGTGAAGCGCGCATCGCCCTGGCGGGTGAGAAAGGTGTAATCGACCAGCTGCAGATCCACCGCCCGGGCGACGAGCCCGAGCCCGAGCACGGCGAGCACGACGAGCAGGAAGTAGGCCCGCCACCGGTAGGCGGGCGCGCGCTGGCGGACGCGGCGTGCACTCATGGGCGCACGACCACGATCTTCTGGGTCGGGGGCATCTTCATGCGCAGCTTGTTCTGCGCCACGCTCTCGATGAGCGCGTGCGTCGACCAGGCGCTCTCCTCCAGCTGCAGCTGACCCCACTGGATATCGAGGTTGTCGCGCTGGCGGCTGAGCTGCTCGAGGTGAATGAACAGCTCCCGGGCGCGGTAGCGGCAATACACCGCGCCGATGCCGGAGGCGAGCACCGCCACCCACAGCGTCCCGAGCATGAGGGCGAACGTGGCGCGCCGCACCTTCATGCGATCTTCTCGGCGACGCGCAGCAGGGCGCTGCGCGCACGCGGGTTGCGGGCGAGCTCCGCCTTCTGCGGGCGGATCTTGCGGCCGATGCGCCGCAGTCGCGGCGCCAGATGCGGCGGCACCGAAGGCAGCTCGGCGAGCGCCGGGTCGAGCCGCGAGTGCCGCTCGATGAAGCGCTTGACCAGGCGGTCCTCGAGCGAGTGGAAGCTGATCACCGCCAGCCGGCCGCCCGGGGCGAGCGCCTCGAGCGCCGCGGCGAGACCGCGCTCGAGCTGGCCCGGCTCGTCATTGATGTACATGCGCAGCGCCTGGAAAGTGCGCGTCGCCGGGTGCTTGCCCGGCTCGCGCGTGCGCACGGCGCGGGCGACCACCTCGGCCAGCTGTCTGGTGCGCTCGAGGGGCGCGCGCTCGCGCTCGGCGACGATCGCCTGCGCGACGCGCCGTGCGAACCGCTCTTCTCCGTAGGTCGCGATCACTTCCCGAATCTCGTCAACGCTCGCGCGCGCGAGCCACGCGGACACCGCTTGCCCGCGCGTCGGATCCATACGCATATCGAGAGGGCCGTCGGCGCGAAAGCTGAATCCACGCGCCGGCTCGTCGAGCTGCGGCGAGGACACCCCGAGGTCGAACAGAATGCCGCGGCACGCATGGCCGGCCGAATGAGCTGGCACGAGCGCCGCGAGGTCGGCAAACGGTGCGTGCACCAGCGCGAGGCGGCTCTCGCCGGCGAAGCGCGTGCGCCCCGCCGCGACGGCCGCGGGGTCACGGTCGATCGCGAGCACGCGGCCTTCTCGACCCAAGGCCTCGAGTAGAAGTGCCGTATGACCGCCTCGCCCGAACGTCGCATCGACATAGTAGCCGTCCGCCTCGGGGGCCAACGCCTCGACCGCCTCGCGCTCGAGCACGGGAACGTGCTCAACCACGATCCAAGCGGCCGCGAACGACCCCCCGCAGTGCTCTACTCATGGGCCGCGCCCAGCTCTGGAACCTCGAACCACCCACGCTCCCGCGACCCGCCGCGGCGCGCACCCGCGCCCATCCCGCCCGCTCCGCCCGGCAGCCCCCTGCCGCGCCGGCCTCGTTCCGCTGCGCCATGCCGTTGCGCCTGCCCAAGTCCCTTCTTGCGCCGCCGTCCCCTCGGCCGCCCGCGGCGCCTTACAGCGACAGCGAGTCGAGCTCCGAGGGCAGATCCGTCGCGGCCTCCTCCGTTTTCAGCCACTCATCGAGCCGCTCGCCCCAGCGCGACTCGTTCCACAACTCGAAGCGGTTGCCCTGACCGATCAGCATTCCCAGCCGCTCGAGGCCCGCGAACTCGCGCAGCTCCGTCGGCAGCAGAATCCGCCCATGCCCGTCGAGCTCCAGATCGGTCGCATGGCCGACCATGAGCCGCTGCAGCCGGCGCGCCTGCGCGTGCAGCGTCGGCAGGTTCATCAGCTTCGACTCGATCAGGTCCCACTCGGGCAGGGGATAAATGAGGAGGCAGCGGTCCCGGTCGACGGTGACCACCAGCTTTCCCTCAGCGCGCGCGATGATCTGCTCCCGATAACGGGTGGGCATGACCATCCGGCCTTTGTCGTCCAGGGTGATTTTGGTAGCGCCGCGAAACATGGACTCCGTGCGAGGACGTGACCCATCCTCTCCCACTCCGTCCCACTTCGTACCACTATAGGAATCGCGGGTGCGCTATGTCAATTGAATTAGCGAGAAAAACGTCACATTCGCGTTGAGTTATGTCGAACTGAGCGATCTCTCCAACAGGCGAAATTTCATCATTACGCTTTTTAATCAGAAGCTTGTGGGTTGAAGCTTATCCATTGGATTAGATGACCGGCGCGCGGGGCCCGCGCCGCACCGCCGTGTTTGATCGCATCGACGACACTGCAGCCCACGGCAGCCTCACTCGCGCGGCAGGATCTTGATCTCACCGCCCTGCAGCCGTGCCCAGATCAGCGAGCGATGCACGCGGCCGTCGGCGTCGATGCGCAGCCGCCCCGTCAGCCCGTTCAGATCGAGCGAGCCCGGCGGCACGTGCCGCACGAACAGCGCCACCGCCAGATGATAGGCGTCGAAGCCGAACGCGAACAGCCGGCCCCGGTCCGGCCCGCCGGCCGGCCAGGCGCGCTCGGCGACCGCGCGCACGGCATTGGCGAGGGGGTCGCCGAGCATCCACGGCATGTCGAGGAAACGCAGCCCGTCGAGGTCCTGGTTCGCGGTCGGATTGGGCTGGAAGGCGTCCGAGGTCGAGTAGGTCGGCACGCCGTTGGCGTAGTAGAAACGCAGCTGCGGCTCGAGCATGCGCTCGGTGCTGGCCCGCGCCGGCGCGAAAATGAACTGGATGTCCGCGCGGCGCCGCGGCACGAACGTCAGCGGCACGCCGAGCAGCGATTCGAGACGCTGCAGCCGCTCGCGGCTCTGGCGGATGAGCAGCACCCGCTCGATCGGCCCGGAGTAATCACTCTCGGACACATCGATCTGCGTCGTGGCCAGCAGCTTGCCGCCGCCGGCCTCGAACTGCTGCGCGAACGCATTGAGCACGCGCGTGCCCCACGTGTTCGACGGCACGATGGCGATGCCCAGCTGATGGCCGTCGGCCAGCACGCGCTTGGCCACCAGGCGCGCCTCGGCGGTCGGGGACAGCGCGAACTGGAAGAACTGCGCCGGCGCCTGCGCACCCTGCGGCAGGAAATTCAGGGCGAGGATCGGCGGGTGCGGCGCCGTGTCGGCCGCCGCGGCGGCCACATTCGCGCGCAGCAGCGGCCCGATGATGAAGTCGGCGCCGGCCTGGCTCGCGCGCGCAATAACACTGGCGATCGAGTCCGTCCCGGCCGTGTCGTACACACGCACCCGCGGCCGCTCGCGCGGCGGTAACTGGTAGAACGCAGTCAGAAATCCGTCGCGAACGCTGCGCGCTGCGCCGCGCAGCGGGCCGGTCTCGGGCAGCAGCAGCGCGATGCTCGTATGGGCCAGCGTGCGTGAGGGCTGCACAACCTGCGGCGCACGTTGAACCGGACGCGACGTCACCGGCACGCGCGCCGTGCGGGGAGCCGGTGCGGGCGCTAGCGGCGCGCTCACGCAGCCGGCGAACAGGGCGGCGGTCACGGCGAGCGCGGCAACCAGGATCGTTCGCTGCATGGTGGAGAACCCTTTCACTATCCGTCCGTTTGGAGCCAAGATTACGCTCGCCGTTCCGGTGCGCAGCGGAGATTATAGTAGTGAAGGTTGAGGGACGGTTGCGGGTCGTGGCGACGCCGATCGGCAACCTGGGCGATATCAGCGCGCGTGCCCGGCAAGCGCTCGAGAGCGCCGACGCGGTCGTGGCGGAGGACACGCGCCACACGATGGCGCTGTTGAGCGCGCTCGGAATCTCCCGGCCACTGGTGTCGCTGCACGCGCACAATGAGACGCAGCGCGTGCCTCAGGTGCTCGCGCGCCTCGCCGCCGGAGAGACGCTGGTGCTGGTGAGCGACGCCGGCACACCGCTGCTGTCAGATCCGGGCTACGAGCTGGTGCGCGCCGCGGCCGATGCAGGCATCCCGATCGAAGCCATACCCGGGCCGTGCGCGATCACGACCGCGCTGGCGAGCGCCGCGCTGCCGGTCAGCCGCTTTTGCTTCGAGGGTTTCCTGCCGGCGCGCGAGCGTGAGCGGCGCGCCGAGCTCGCGCGCCTCGCCAGCGAGCCGCGCACGATCGTCTTCTTCGAGGCGCCGCATCGGATCGCCGCGATGCTCGCCGACCTCGCGGCCGCCTTCGGCGCCGACCGGCGCGCGAGCGTGGCGCGTGAACTGACCAAGGCGCACGAGACGGTCTACCGGGGCACGCTCGGCGAGCTTGCGCGGCGGGCCGCCGAGGAAGAGAACTTCCGTCGCGGCGAGCTCACCGTGGTCGTGCAAGGGGTCCCGGCCGAGGCGCAGGCCGTCGACGAGGCGCTGCTGCGCCGCGCCGTGCAGCTGCTGGTCAAGGAGCTGCCGCCGGGCCGCGCCGCCGCCGTGGCGGCCCAGCTCACCGGCGCGAGCCGCAGCGCCGCCTACGCGCTCGCCCTGCAGCAGGCCAAGACGGACTGATCGGACCTGCGCCGGCGCGTCTTCGCGCCGTTGCATCCGCCGGGCTCGCCGACGGCGAACCCGGTGAGATCCCGGGCGAAGCCCGTAGAAAAGGGAGCCGGCCTGTAAGCCGGGTTCTGTCGCAGGAACCCGCCCCGGTGAGAGGCGGGCCCCACGGGCAATCATTCCTCTACGATCCACGTCGCCGTGGATCTCTAGCGGCCTACCCGGAAGCGCGCGCGGATCGGCGCCGCAGGCCCCGTTGCCGGAACCCGCTGCTCCCCTATTTGGCCTTGCTCCAGGTGGGGTTTGCCGTGCCAGTCCTGTTGCCAGGACCGCGGTGCGCTCTTACCGCACCGTTTCACCCTTGCCGTCCCTGCGCCGCGGCCCCGAAGGAGCCTGAGCGAGGGCTTGGGCGGTCTACTCTCTGTTGCACTTTCCGTGAGCGCGCGACGCACGGAGCTTGCGCTCCGCCAACGCTGCCCCCCAGGCGTTACCTGGCACCCTGATCCGCCGGAGCCCGGACTTTCCTCCCCTCCGACCTTGTGACGGGTCGGAGCAGCGATTGCCCGGCCGGCTCCCCGCTACGCTGAATAGCAGAACGCGCGGCCGCCTGCAACGGGCTTGAACTGCTGAGTCTGCAGTTATGCGTTCTTGCGCAATAATGTATATTTAGAGCATGTCACGCAAAATGGTCAGTATTCGCGAGGCCGCCGAGTTTCTTGGGGTTGCAGCGCAAACGCTGCGGCGCTGGGAGCGCGAAGGCAAGCTCATCCCCGATGAGCGCACGCCAGGAGGTCGGCGGCGCTACGACCTTGCGCGGCTGCGTCCCGATCGATTTCATGCGCCGGAGGCGGCGCGTCGCACCATCGCCTACGCCCGCGTGTCCAGCCACGACCAGAAGGACGAGCTGGAGCGGCAGAAGCAGCTGCTCGAACTCTACTGCGCCCGACAGGGCTGGACGTTCGAAGTGATTGCCGACATGGGTTCTGGCATGAACTACCACAAGAGAGGCTTGAAGCGTCTGCTGGACGATGTGGTGGCAGGGCGGATCGGACGGCTCGTCATTACGCACCAGGATCGGCTGCTGCGCTTCGGCGCAGAACTGGTATTCGCTATCTGCGAAGCGAAGAGCGTGGAGGTCGTGATCCTCAACCAAGGCGAGGACCCAACCTTCGAGGAAGACCTTGCCAAGGACGTGCTGGAGATTGTCGCCGTGTTCAGCGCCCGGCTCTACGGCAGCCGCTCGCGCAAGAACCAAACGCTGCTCGACGGAGTGAAGCAGGCAGTGGCGGCGGCGCAATCCTAATCGCCCACAAAAAACGCACTCGACCCGAACAACGTTCAAGCCACCTATCTGGCCCGCGCGGCGGGCACAGCGCGCTTTGCCTACAACTGGACACTGGCCGAGTGGCAGCGCCAGTACGAGACGTGGACGGCGGACGGCACCTTGCCGAAACCCTCGCAGGCGGCGCTTCGGCGGCAACTCAATGCGATCAAGCGCAAGCAGTATCCGTGGATGCTGCAGGTCACGAAGAACGCGCCGCAGATGGCGATCATCCAATTGGGGCAGGCATTTCAGAACTTCTTCGCAGGCCGCGCCCGCTATCCGCAGTTTCGCAAGAAGGGCGTGCACGATCGCTTCACGCTCACCAACGACCAGTTCGACATCGACGGTTCACGCATTCGCATCCCCCATTTCGGCTGGGTGCGCATGCGCGAGACGTTGCGCTTCGCTGGCAAGATCATGTCGGCCACGGTCTGCCGTGTGGCCGAGCGCTGGTTTGTCAGCATCACCGTGGACACGCCCGACAGTTCGCACCTATCCAAAGCCGAAAACCAAGGCGCGGTCGGTGTGGACCTGGGTGTGTCGGCATTGGCGACGCTCTCGACGGGAGAAACGATCCCCGGTCCGAAGCCTCACCAAACGCTGCTCGCCCGCTTGCGCAGGCGCTTGCGTAGCATGAGCCGCAAGGCCAAGGCCAAACTGGCGAAGCTGCACGCCCGCATCGCTGCGATCCGCTCGGCCGCGCTGCACGAGCTCACCACGGACCTCACGCGCCGGTTCCACACGATCGGCATCGAGGATCTGAATGTACGCGGCATGGTGAAGAACCGTCACTTGGCCCGAACCATGGCCGATATGGGCTTCTTCGAGTTCCGCAGGCAGTTGGCGTACAAGGCCGCGATGCGAGGCGGCCGGGTCGTGGTGGCCGATCGCTTCTACGCTTGCAGCAAGACGTGCTCGGCGTGCGGGCACCGGCTGAGCGATCTGCCATGGTCGGTGCGCAAGTGGCCGTGTCCGGCGTGCGGCGTGATCCACGACCGCGACGTGAATGCGGCGATCAATCTGAAGAACATGGCCGTGAGTTCCACGGTGACAGCCTGTGGAGAGGAAGGCTCTGGCCGTCGTCGAAAGGTGACGGCGAAACCATCCTCAGTGAAGCAGGGAGTCAGCTTCAATCATGTCTGTGCATGATTGAGCAAGTCTGACGGAACGGTGCACTCACTTCACCACCCGCAGCTGCGGGCGCTTCGCGCCGCCGCCATCATCGGCCGGCGCGGGGCCGGGCGCGGGCGGCTCCGGCGGCGCGGGGCTCGTATCCTGATCCGGAAACATCATCCCCTCGCCGGTCTCGCGCGCGTACACGCCCATCACCGCGCCCACCGGAATGCGCACGTGGTGGATCACGCCCGCGAAGCGGGCATCGAACTCGACGAGGTCGTTGTCGATCTTCAGCCTCTGCGTGGCGCTATAGCTCAAGTTCAGCACCAGCTTGCCGTCCTGCACGTACGCATGCGGGATGTCCTCGCCCGCGCGCCCGGCATCGACGATCACGTGCGGCGTATGGCCGCTGTCGGTGATCCATTGGTGCATTGCGCGCAGCAGGTACGGCCGCTTGGGAGGGGCTTTGAGCATCAGAGGGGCTCTCTAGCGCCGCATTGCGCGCTCCACGTCCGAGAGGGCGCGCGCGAACGCTGGCCGCGCGAAGATGCGGTTCTCGTATTTGACGATGGGCTGGGCCTTGGAAGGCAGCTCGATCTGGTGGTGCCGCAGCCGCCACAGCACCGGAGCGAGCGTGGCATCCACCAGTGAAAACTCGTCGGAGAGAAAGAAGGGCTTCAGTTGAAACAGCTCGACCCCCTGCACGATCGTATCGAGGAGGATCTTCCTCAGCTTCGGCAGCTGCCGGCGGTCCTCTTCGCGCTCGATCTGCCCGAGCAGACTGTACCAGTCGCGCTCTATGCGATAAAGCGCGAGGCGAAACTGCGCCCGCGTCACCGGATCGGCCGGCATCAGCGGCGGGTGCGGGAAACGCTCATCGAGATACTCGATGATCACCCGCGAGTCGTACAGAACCAGATCCCGGTCCACCAGGGTGGGCAGCGAATGATAGGGGTTCAGGTCGAGCAGGTCCTCCGGCAGGCTCCCCGGGGCGACGCTCACGATCTCGATGTCGATGCCCTTCTCGGCCAGCACGATCCTGGTGCGGTGGCTCCAGGGGTCTGCCGGCGCCGAGAACAGCGTCATGATGGATCGTCTGCTCGACACGATACCGCTCCCGCCGGCCAGAGGGCCTTGCGGTGATCTTACCGCACCGAGGGGCGCCGTTGCCGGTGGCCGCACCGCCGCCGCAGCCGGCGGTGCGGCGAAGGCCCGCGCGCCCTCTAGCGCACGTCCTTCCAGTACTCGCGATACAGCAGCCAGGCGAGCCAGGTGAACAGGATCAGGAACAGGATCACCCACACGCCGACGCGGTGACGCTCGACCCGCTGCGGATCACCCACGTAGTCGAGAAAATTGACCGTGTCGTGAACGAAGCGGTCGAACTGCTGCGGCGTCATGCTGCCCGGGGCGATCTGCTTGAAGTGCTCGAAGACCTGGCGCTTCAGGGTGCTGCCGTGCGGCCCCGGCACCTCGACCGTGCGGTAAACGGCGATCTTCAGGCCCTCGAGCGAGGAGAGCACATCGGGCATGGCCACCGACGGAAACACGAGGTTGTTCACCCCCGTCGGCCGCTGCGAATCCACGTAGAACGTCTTCAGGTAGCGGTACAGGTAATTGGTGCCCCGGTAGCGGGCGATCAGCGAGAGGTCCGGCGGCGGCTTGCCGAACCATTTCTCCGCATCCGCCGTCATCGGCGAGATCATGTAGTCCTGCGGCTTCTGCCCCGGCGGAATCAGGTCCTTCACGAGCATCGCCGGCGGGATCTTCAGGTCCTTGCCGAGGCGGGACCAGCGCTCATAGCGCAGCGAATGACAGCCGAGGCAGTAGCCGACGAAGTCCCGCGCGCCGCGCTGCAGGGAGGGCAGATCCGAGACATCGGCGCGCGCCTGCCAGCTCTTCCAGTGCGCCCCGTACGCGGCGCCCGAGTCGGCGGCCTGCGCGAGCCCGGCCAGCCCCACCGCCAGCGCCGCGCCCAGCAGCACCCTCGCCCAGCCGTGACGATTAGTGCGCATGGTAGACCACCCTTTCGGGCACGGGCTTGACCCGCTCCCAGCGCGTGTAGAACGGCATCAGCCAGAAGAACGCGAAGTAGCCGATCGCGAAGACCCGGGCGAGGATGACGTAGAGCGGCTCGACCGGCTGCATGCCAAGGTAGCCCAGGCCGACGAAGGACACCACGAACACCAAGAGCGCGACCCGCGACATCCACCCCTTGTAGCGGATCGATTTCACCGGCGAGCGATCCAGCCAGGGCAGCAGGAACAGCGACACCAGCGCGAGCAGCAGACACAATGCCCCGAGACCCTTGCTCGGCACCGCGCGCAGGATGGCGTAGTAGGGCGTGAAGTACCACACGGGGTGGATGTCCGCCGGCGTCGAGAGCGGATTGTGCGGCGTGAAGTTCGCCGGCTCCAGGAACAGCCCGTGGAAGGTGGGCACGAAGAACACCACCAGCGCGAACAGGATGAAGAACACCCCGACCCCGAAGATGTCCTTGACCGTGTAATACGGATGGAACGGGATGCCGTCGAGCGGCTTGCCGTCCTTGCCGAGATGATCGCGGATCTCGATGCCGTCGGGGTTGTTCGAGCCGACCTGATGCAGCGCCACCAGGTGCAGCACCACCAGCAGCAGCAGCACGATCGGCACGGCCGCCACGTGCAGCGCGAAGAGACGATTGAGAGTGAAGCGCGAGATGCCGTAATCGCCGCGGATCCACTGCGTGAGCCCGGGCCCGATGGCCGGGATGGTGCCGAACAGGTTGATGATGACCTGCGCGCCCCAGAACGACATGTTGCCCCAGGGCAGCACGTAGCCCATGAACGCCTCGGCCATCAGCGCCAGGTACACCAGCATGCCGATCAACCAGAGGAGCTCGCGCGGCTGGCGGTACGAGCCGTACAGCATGCCGCGGAACATGTGCAGGTAGACGACGATGAAGAAGAACGAGGCGCCGGTCGAGTGCATGTAGCGCACCAGCCAGCCCCACTGCACCTCGCGCATGATGAACTGCACGGAGCCGAATGCGTCGCCCGGCTGGTAGAACATCGTCAGGAAGATGCCGGTGACGATCTGCATCACCAGCACCAGCATGGCGAGAGAGCCGAAGAAGTACCAGAAGTTGAAGTTCTTCGGCGCGAGGTAGCCGGTCAGCTCGTGGGAAATGAACGAGTCGACCGGCAGGCGCCTGTTGATCCAGGCCCACAGGCCCCCCTTGGCCGCGGCCGCATCGGCGCCGCGCGTCGAGTCGGGAGTGTCCGCACTCATCAGGCACCCCCACCAGGGCGGGTTGACCCGCCGGCCGCCAGAACGCATTCGGTCATCGGAAGAACCTCCCAATTTCCGGTTTCACCCGGCGCAGTGCCGCGCCCGCTTTCTTCTTGCACACCACGACGAGCGACTCGTAACAGTTTCCGGCTCATCAGGGGTGGGTGCATTATACACAAACCCTCTCCTGCCGCCGCCGGCGCCGCCGGAGGCTTGTACCTATTGGCGCCGGCGCGCGCCTCGGGACCGGCCGGGCGCTGCGGGGCGGGCACGGGACATCAGACGGAGACCTTCAAGAGATGCTGCAGCGACTGGGCCGGGGTTTGACGTTCATCGCCGGATCGGTGGTCGGCGGGCTGGCGCTAGCGTTCGTGATCGTGGCGCTGCACCCGAGCCTGATCGGCGCCCCTCCCCCCGCCCCCGCGGCGAGCCGCCCCTCAGCGCCGGTGGCGGCGCAGGCCCCCGAGCGGCGCGAGGCGCCGGTCCTCAGCTACGCGAGCGCGGTCGAGCGCGCCGCGCCGGCGGTGGTGAACATCTACACCGCGCGGGTGGTGACCGAGCAGGTCAATCCGTTCTTCGGGAATTTCGGCGAGCTGTTCGGCAACGTGCTGCCGCTGTACCGCCAGCGCATCGAGCGCACCCTGGGCTCGGGCGTGATCGTCGACAAGGAGGGCCACATCGTCACGAACTATCACGTCATCGCCAATGCCGCCGCCATCCGCGTGCAGCTCGCCGACGGGCGCGTTGCCGTGCCGCGCATCGTCGGCGTCGATCCGGACACGGATCTCGCGGTGCTGCAGATCAGCCTGCCGCACCTGCCGGTCATCGCCTTCGGGCAGTCCAATGACGTGCGCGTCGGGGACGTCGTGCTCGCGATCGGCAACCCGCTCGGCCTGTCGCAGACGGTGACCAACGGGATCGTCAGCGCCACGGGCCGCGAGGATCTCGGCATCTCCGCGTTCGATGATTTCATCCAGACGGACGCGCCGATCAATTTCGGCAACTCCGGCGGGGCCCTCGTCAACTCCAACGGACAGCTGATCGGCATCAACACCGCGATCGCCGCCAAGAACCTCGGGGTGGAGGGCATCGGCTTTGCGATTCCGGTCGACATGGTGCGCGGAGTGCTGCACGACATCATCAAGTACGGCAAGGTGATCCGCGGCTGGATCGGCATCGTGCCGCAGGACATCTCCGCCAGCCAGGCGAGCCAGCTCGGGCTCGCCCACGGCGGGGTGGTCATCGCCAATATGTACGTCGGCAGCCCCGCGCAGAAGGCCGGCCTTAAGCCGGGCGATCTGCTGCTCGCTCTCGGCGGCGCGGCCGTGCACTCGGCCGAGGATGCGCGGGTGGAGATCGCCCGCCAGAAGCCGGGCTCGACGCTCACAGTGCGCGTGCAGCGCGGCACGAAAGAGCTCACCCTGACGGTGCAGGTCAAGGAACAGCCCAACTGAGCGCTGCGGCAGCTGCGCTACCATGGCCCGGATCCCCACGCATTCAGGACGGCACATGCAAAAAGTCCACATCCGCAGATTCCCAACCCGCCCCGAGCTCGATACGGCGCTCGCGGCGCGGCTCGAGCAGGCCATCTCGGCGGCGGCCGCCTCGGGCGGCGCGGCCATCATGCTCTCCGGCGGCCACACGCCGCTGCCGGCGTACCAGCAGCTCGCCACGCGCCTGAGGCACTCGGGCGCGGCGCTGCGCGGCAGACTGCACGTGCTGTTTTCCGACGACCGCTATGTCCCGGCCGATTCCGAGCTCAGCAACTACCACGCCTCGCGGCCGCTGCTCGATGCGCTTGCCCTGCCCGAGGAGCAGGTGCTGCGGGTGCGCACCGAGCTGGCGCTCGAGGCGGCGGCGCTCGACTATGAGCGCAGGCTGCGCGCGCTGCTCGAGCAGGGCGTCGCGGTCACGCTCGGCATGCTCGGACTCGGCGCCGACGGGCACACGGCCTCGCTGTTCAGGAGCGAGGACCTGGCCCGCGCGCGCGGCAGGCTCGCCCTCGCGGTGAGCCGCCCCGACGGCCTCTCCGGCATCAGCGTCACGCCTGGGTTCATCGCCCACATTCCCGAGCCGCTGTTCGTCGTTGCCGGCACCGGCAAGGAAGCGGCGATCGCCGGGCTCGAGCGCGCCGACCCCGGCGTGGTCGCCGTGCAGGCGGTCGAGGGCTGCGCGCGCATCGAGCTGTGGGTCGACCAGCTGACCGAGCACGGCGCCTGATCGCGCCGCGCGGGTGCGCAAGCCGTCGCTGGCGCACCCGCGGGTCGTCCTAACGGGTCGGCGCGGGGCCCTTCACGGCCATGACGAATCCGTTCAGGCGGATCGTCTTGCGGAAGGCGTGCTGCACCTCGGCGGCCGTGAGCGCGCGATAGCGCCGGCCGGCAATCACGTTCTCATCGAGCGGCTTGCCCCGCGAGGCGTAGGACAGCAGCTGACCGCCGATCGCCCCGAAGCTCGACTCGCTCAAGGGGATGCCGCGCAGCAGGATGCCCTTGGCGCGGTCGAGATCATTGCGCGAGAGCACGCCGTGCTGCATGCGCTTGAGGTCCTTCAGGATCAGCGTGCGCGCGGCGTACACATGATCCGGGTCGCAGCCGTAGCTCACCGTGTACTCGCCGCGGTGCTTGCCGAGCGCGAAGCCCGTGCTGACGTAATACACCAGACCCGATTTTTCACGCAGATCGCGGTACAGCCATGAGGCGTAGAAGCCGCCGCCGAGGACCTGGTTGCCGACCCGCAGCGCATAGCGCTCGGGGCTGTCGCGCGTCACCGGTACCATCTCGGCGAGCTGCACGCTGTCCTGCACCGCGCTCTGGTCGGGCGTCTGCAGGCTGCCCGGCTTGTTGAGCGGCACCGGGCCGTAGTGCACCGCGGGCCTGGGGCCATCGGCGAGCCAGCCGCCGAAGGTCTTCGCCACCACCCACATCGCCTCGGCCGGGCTCACCTTGCCGACCACGACGATCGTGGTCATGTCCGGCCGGTACACCCGCGCGTAGTAGGCCTTCGCCTGGGCGAGGGTGAGGGCCATGATGTTGCGGGGCTTGGGATAGCGCAGCGACGGATCGCCCGTGGGCACCAGGAGGCGCTGCAGGCCAATGTCATTGAGGAACCCGGGCGAGCCGATCTCCCCGCGCCAGTTGCCGGCCTGCTGGCGCTGCACGATCGTGAAGGCCTGCGGCGTCAGCGCCGGATGCAGCTCGTTCGCGGCGAGCAGCTCCATGCCGCGCTCGAAATACTTCGCGGGCACCTTGAGCGAGAACTGGGGGCCCGCGCTCTCCTCGGCGGTGATGGCATCGAGTGCCGCCTGGAACTGCAGCCGGTTCAGATCCGTCGTGCCGAACTCGAACATCCCGTCGAGCACGTCGCTCACGCCCTTCTCGCCGGGCGGGGATTGCAGATCCGAGTTGGCTCGCACCAGACCGACCACCTGCACGGTGTCGCTCACCGACTCCGGCTGCACCACGAGCTTCAGGCCGTTCGGCAGCGTGGTGCTCCAGGGATGCAGCTGCGAGCGCGGCTCGGGCAGGCGCTTGAACGCCCGCGCGGCCCACGGCGGCAGCTTCACCGGCTTGGTGGGATTGGCGGCGAAGCTCTCCGGGCCCCCGAACCCCTTGCTGGTCACCGGCTTGCCCGAGCTCTCGGGCGTGAGCACGGCGGTGAAGGCATGCGCGGGGTCGAACACCCGGCGCGCCAACGCGTCGACCTCGGCGGGGGTGACCGCCTCGATCGAGGCCTTGATCGCCTCGGGCGAGGACAGCCCGTCGACCGTGAGTGCCCGCGACCAGGCGTCCGCCAGGCCATTGACCGAGTTCTTCGCGAATTCCAGCCGCGCGATGGCCTGGCGCTTGGCCGCCTGCACCAGCGCCGGATCCACCCCGTGCCGCGCCGCCTCGGCGAGAATCGCCTGCATGCGCTTGACCACCGGCGCCGGCGCGCTGCCGCGCGGGAAGATGCCCACGGCCGCGCCGAGGCCGGCCCGCGGCAGCTGCTCGGCAAAGAACGTTCCGTAGAGCGCAGTGCCGTCCATCCCCATGCCGAACAGCGGCGCCCGCTTGGAGGCGAGCGCATCGGCGAGCACCAGCGCCGTGGCGTATTGCCGGCTGCGCGTGCCGGGCATCCGGTAGACGATGTACACCGAGCCGTAGGGGCTGTCCGTGGGCAGGCGCAGCGTCTTGGCGCTGACCGGCCGGAAGTGATACGCGGGGCGCGGCGGCAGCGCATGGCGCGGGATGCTGCCGAAGAGGCGCTTGACCTGCGCCAGCGTCGCCGCAGGATCGATGTCCCCGGCGATCACCAGGATCGCGTTGTTCGGCGCGTACCAGGTGTCATAGAAGCGCTTGAGCATCGCGCTCGTGGTCGCGTTGAACGACGGCCGGGTGCCTAGCGGGGTGTGCGCATAGGGCGTGCCGGCGAACAGGTGCGCCACCAGCTCGGTATAGAACTTGAAGCTCGGGCTGGAGAGGTCGCGCGCGACCTCCTGCTCGATCGCCCCGCGCTCGAGCGCCCATTGCTTCTGCGCCATGTCCACCCCGCGCATGCGGATCGAGGCGATGTGCAGCGCGACATCGAGATCCTGCGCCGGCACCACGAAGAAGTACTTCGTGACGCTGTTGGCCGTCTCGGCGTCGAACGCCCCACCCATGTTGGCGGTCACGGCGGCCAGCTGATTGGCGGTGAGGCCCGGGCTGCCGCGGAACATCATGTGCTCGGTCGCGTGCGCCATGCCCGGGAAGCCTGCCGGCGCCTCGTCGGAGCCGACCAGGTAGTTCGTCTGCACCGACACCACCGGCGCGAGCGGATCGCGCACGATCACGACCCTCAAGCCATTGCCGAGCGTCGCCCGGGTCACCGAAGTCGCGCCGCGCGCCAGCGCCGGCCCCGCGGTGAGCACGGCGGCGCACAGCGCCCAGCGCATCATCGATCCCAACTTCATGCCATTGCCCTCATCTGCATCGGATCTGCGCGGGCAGCCGACCGGCGCCTCGCCGGAGCGCGTGCGGCCCAGCCGCCGGGTGCGCCGAGCGGGCGCACGGGCTGCCCGAAAATGCCGTGGAATTTAGACAAACATCATACCCGGTTGGGGCCAGCGCTGCGCGGGCAGGCGACGGCGGTCAGCTCGCGAGCCAGCGTGGCACCGGTCGCTCGAGGAAGTCCTCGACCGGTATGCCATCGCCGCCAACGAGCACCGCGCGCCTGACCTTGAACGCCGCCGAGCCTGGATGCACGCTCGGCGCACGACCGCTCATCACTTCGATGGCGGTGGGTGCAGAGCGGGACTTCACGACGCAATCGACCTCCTCACCTCGTTCACGCCGGTCATGCCGCGCGCACTCGCCGATCGCTGCTGCGTGGGCAAGATGTGCCCCGCTGGCCGACTCAATGAGCCGGCCGCGAAGCAGCGGCGCCGGATCGCCGGCAAGCGGCGCAGCACCGGGATACCTGCCGCAGTACAGATACTGCTCCAACGACCAGCCCAAAGCTGAACGCATCTCGGTGTAGGACCAGCGGGGGAGCGGCAAAGTTTCGAATCGGCCGGCGAGACTTTCCGTCAGCCCCTGGGCGATCAGCAGCGGCGGCGAGCCGGGCAGGACCCCCTTCAGCGGAAGTCTCTTGCGAGTGTCCTCGCCCCAGAGGCGCTTGACCGCCTCGGACCAATTGGGGATCTTCTGCAGCTCATCCAGCACGAGCACGGCGCCGCTCTGGCTCGCAGCCTCGAGCCGCGCCGCCTCCCATTGCCGGCCGATCCAGTCCGCACCGCGCAGCGTCGGCGCATCGGCGCTGGCATAGCGGACGGGCACGCGCAGCTCGCCGGTGACCTGGTGAGCCCGGGTCGACTTGCCCACCTGACGGGGGGCCGGCGAGGACCGGCAGGAACCGGTGCGGCTCGCTCAGCCGCTCAGCCAGAATTGCCGCCTGGGGACGCCGGTATCCGCTTTGCATTTTACTCATCCTATTGAGTAATTTTGCTCAATATCTTGAGTCACGGAGTCGCTCGCTCCGGGTGCCCCGGCCGCCCCGCCCGCCTCGCGCAAGCGCACCGGCCCGCTCGCCCGTCCCGGGAGCGCAGCGCGGCCGCGCAGAGCGAGCCTCGGCGCGCAACGTTTCCAACGCGTCACCGGCGCGGGCCGGGCGGATGGATTACAATGCGCCCCCGGCGCCGGTGACCGGCCCACTCGCCGATCGACAGCACGGAACGAAGAACATCCAACACCCCATTGAGCGCGGCGACGCGCACGGCAGCTTGTGCACTGTGCGCTCGCCTGACACAGGAGACGGACGATGGCATTAACCCGACAGGTTGTCTCGACGCTGAACAACGACGGCACGGATGTGATGGGGCCGAGCGTGCTCGCCTTCCACTACCCCGATCAGAGCCTGGTTTCCGGCAGCCTGCTCACCGTCGAGGCGAATCATTTCGCGGTGCTGAAATCCCGCGGCGCGGTGCTGGCGGTATATGACACCGGGCAATACCCCATTCAGACGCCCGACAAGCCGCTGCTCGGCAGCTTCGTGACCGGGTTCTTCGGCGGCCAGTCGCCGTGGCAGTACGAGGTGCTGTACGTCAACCGCGCCAAGCTCCTGGTGCGCAACGCCGGGCTCGCCACCTCGGCCGAGATGGCCGAGATGCAGTACCAGGTCGAGTACTACGTGCACGTCGACACCAAGGACGATGCGCTGAAGCTGATCACGCACATGCCCTTCGCCAAGCACTTCATCGGTACCGACGAGGTGGCGAGCTACGCCGGGCCGGTGGTCGAGCAGGCGATCAATCAGGTCGTGCAGGTGACGCCGATGGAGAAGGTCAACGAGCACATCCACGACATCGTGGAGCTCGTCAAGGAGCACCTCGCGAGCTTCCTCGGGGTGTACGGCGTGACGCTGAATGACGCCAAGGTGCTGATCCTGCCGAAGGACGAGCGCATGCGCGAGCTGATCTCGCTGCGCGCGTTCGGACTCTCGGAGATGGACGCGGTGCGCTATTACGTGGCGCTCAAGATGGCCGAGAAGGGCCTGGTCTCGGCGCCGAACGCCGCGGTCGGCCAGCCGTTCTTCATCGGCGGGGCGACCATGGGCACCTTCCCGGTGGGCGGCGTGCTGCAGCCGTCCGGCGGGGGCGTGAAGTCCGGCAACTGATCCGCCTCGACCGCGCTGCCCGCCGCGCGGCGCGCCGCGGGCAGCGCCCATCCGAGAGCCTCCCATGGAACTGAAAACCACTGCCAATCCCATCGACTCGGCCGGCCCGGTCAAACAGGTTCTCTCCAACCTGTTCTACGGCTGGGGCTACAACTTCTACCGCAAAGAGAATCAGCTGCGGGCCGATGACCTGCTGATCCGCGGCAAGGTGAGCGAGCTGCTCGGCGAGTGCCGCGCGCATGCGCGGCAGCTCGAGGCGCAGTTCCGCCGCGAGCACCTGCCCGCGCCGAGCCGCGAGCACCCCTTCCCCGATGCGCCCGCCGTCGGCGCGGCCCAGGCGCTGCAGCGCGCTGCGCAGCAGATCGAGGCGCTGGAGACGGCGGTGCGCAATGCGGCGGTGCCCGAGATGGACCGCATTCATCAGCGGCATCGCAACGAGCGCGCGACGCTCGATGCGCTCGTCGTAGCCGACAGCGAGCTGGTCGTGGCGGTGATCGGGCTGCGTGATGCGGTGCTCGCGCTGCACGAGGGCGCGGCGGCAGCGACGGAGATTCCGCGAGCGCTGCAGGCGGGCAATATCGGCGCGCTGTGGGAGCGGCGCGAGCAGATCCTCTCGGTGCTGCAATGAACGCCCGCAGACCCGACCTGTCGCTCTCGAACACTCGCCTGATCGTCATCGGCGCGGTGGTGATCGTAGTGCTGATCATCCTCGGCGGCGCGTTCGTGCAGATTGGGCCCGGCGAGCGCGGCGTGCTCATGACCTTCGGCGCCGTGCAGCCCGGCGTGCTCGACCCCGGCCTTCACCTGAAGGTGCCGTTCATGCAGTCGGTCGCCCGCATGAACGTGCAGGTGCAGAACTCCCAGTCGACCGAGACCGCCGCCAGCCGCGATCTGCAGGACGTGTCGACCACCGTGGCCACCAACTGGCACATCCTCCCGGGCGACGCCGAATGGGTCTATCAGCAGATCGGCACCGAGTCGCAGCTGATGGACAAGGTCATCCGCCCGGCGATCAGCAACGCCATCAAGGCCGTCACCGCGCACTACAACGCGGAGGATCTGATCGTCGAGCGCGACCAGGTGCGCAACCAGATCGAGACCCAGATCCGCAAGGCGCTCGTGCCGTTCCGGGTGGTGGTCGATGCGGTCAACATCACCGACTTTCACTTCAGCCGGCAATTCGCGGCGGCCATCGAGGAGAAGCAGGTGGCCCAGCAACGCGCGCTGCAGGCGCAGTACGAGCTGCAGAAGGCGAAGGTCGTGGCGCAGCAGAAGATCGTCGAGGCGACCGCGCAGTCCGCCGCGCAGAAACTGCTGCGCGAGACCCTGACGCCCGAGCTCATCCAGCAGCAGGCCATCGCCAAGTGGAACGGCCGACTGCCCGAGGTGGTGGGCGGCCGCGGCGTGCTGCCGATGATCGGCAACCTCACCGCGCCCGCGGCGGTGCGCTAGATCGGCCGCGGGCGCGGCGCCCGCGGCCTCAGCCTTTGCGCTCGCCGTGCCCGCCGAAGGCGAGGCGCATCGCCGAGAGCACCTTGTCGGCGAACTCGCCCTTGCCGCGCGAGGCAAAGCGGGCGCAGAGCGCCGCGCTCAACACTTGCGCCGGCACGCCCATCTCGATCGCCGCCTGCACCGTCCAGCGCCCCTCGCCGGAGTCCGACACCTGGCCGCGGAAGCTCGAGAGCGCAGGATCCGCGGCCAGCGCGCGCGCTGTCAGATCGAGCAGCCGCGAGGAAATGATGCTGCCGTGGCACCACACTTCGGTGATGGCCGCGATGTCGAAGCGGTACTGGAAGAGGCGCGGGTGCGCGAGCGGGGCGGTCTGCGCATCCGCCGCCCGCTCGCGCAGCCCGACATCCGCGCTCTGCAGCACGCTCAGGCCCTCGGCATAGGCGGCCATCACGCCGTACTCGATGCCGTTGTGGACCATCTTGACGAAGTGGCCGGCGCCGCTCGGCCCGCAGTGCACGTAGCCCATCGGCGCGGTATCCGCCGCGGTGCGCTTGCGGCCCGTGGCGGAGGGGATTCCGCCGCCGGGGGAGAGCGTGGCGAAAATCGGCTCGAGCTTGTCGAAGGCCTCCTTCTCGCCGCCGACCATGAGGCAGTACCCCTGCTCGAGGCCAAGCACGCCGCCGCTGGTGCCGACGTCCACGTAGTGGATACCCGCCTCGCGCAGCTCATCGGCGCGGCGGATGTCGTCGGAGTAATGCGAGTTGCCGCCATCGATGAGCATGTCGCCGGGCTCGAGCAGCGCTCGCAGCTGCCCGATCACCGCGTCCACCGCCTCCGCCGGCACCATGATCCACACCGCCCGCGGGGCCGTGAGCCGCGCGATCAGGTCCGATGGGGAGCTCGCCCCGATCGCGCCCACCGCCGAGGCGGCGCGCACCGCGCGCGCGGACTTGTCGTAGGCGACGCACTCGTGTCCGTCCTCGATCAGCCGGCGCACCATGTAGGCGCCCATGCGCCCGAGCCCAATCATGCCTATCCGCATAGTCCCCCCCGCTCAGTGCTCGCTCGCCGGCGCCGCGGTGCCGGACCGTCAGTTCGGAACCCGCTTGATCTGCGCGCCCAGCTGCGACAGCTTCTCCTCGATGGCCTCGTAGCCCCGATCGATGTGGTAGATGCGCTCGACCTCCGTGCGGCCCGCGGCGATGAGCCCGGCGAGCACCAGGCTCGCCGAGGCGCGCAGGTCCGTCGCCATGACCGGAGCGGCCGTCAGGCGCGTCACGCCGTGGATGATCGCGGTGTTGCCCTCGAGGCGGATCTCCGCGCCCAGCCGGCGCATCTCCAGCATGTGCATGAAGCGGTTCTCGAAGATCGTCTCGATGATGGTCCCCACGCCCTGGGCCACCGTGTTCAGCGCGGCGAACTGCGCCTGCATGTCCGTCGGAAATGCCGGGTACGGGGCGGTCCGCACGTCCACGGCGCGCGGCCGCCGGCCGCGCATGTCGACCTCGACCCAGTTCTCGCCGATGCCGACCTTGGCTCCGGCCTCCTGCAATTTCACCAGCACCGCGTCGAGGTGATCCGGCCGGGTGTTCTTGATGCGCACGTGCCCGCCGGTGATCGCGCCCGCCACCAGGTACGTGCCGCTCTCGATGCGGTCGGGCAGCACCTCGTAGCGGGTGCCGCTCAAGCGCTTGACGCCCTCGACGACGATCTTGTCGCTTCCCGCGCCGCGGATCTTCGCGCCCATGCTGATCAGGAAGTCCGCCAGGTCGACCACCTCGGGCTCGCGCGCGGCGTTCTCGATGATGGTCTCGCCGTCGGCCAGCGTCGCGGCCATCATCAGGTTCTCGGTGCCGGTCACCGTGACGGTGTCGAGCACGAGCCGCGCGCCGCGCAGCCGCTTGGCCCGCGCGCGGATGTATCCGCCGTCGATGGTGATGTCGGCGCCGAGGGCCTGAAGCCCGGCGACGTGGATGTTGACCGGCCGGGCGCCGATCGCGCAGCCGCCGGGCAGGGACACGTCGGCGCGCCCGTACCGGGCCACCAGCGGCCCGAGCACCAGGATGGAGGCGCGCATGGTCTTGACCAGATCATAGGGCGCGGAATAGTCGCGCACCGTGGTCGGATCGACCTCGATGCGCATGCGCTCATCGACCGTGACCGTCGCGCCCATGCCGCCGAGCAGCTCAACCGTCGTCGTGACGTCCTTCAGATGCGGGACGTTGCCGACCACCACGGGGCCGTCCGCGAGCAGCGCGCCGGCCAGGATCGGCAGCGTCGCGTTCTTCGCTCCGGAGATGCGGACCTCCCCCTCGAGCGGCACGCCGCCCTGGATTTGCAGCTTGTCCACCTCAGCCTCCGGCCTCGGCCGGGGTCAGCGCCTCGATCGACAGCGCATGAATCTCGCGTCCCATGCGCTCGCCGAGCGTACGGTAGATCAGCTGGTGCCGGGCGACGCTGCGCAGGCCGGCGAACTGCTCGGCGACGATGCGGGCGGCGAAATGGGTCTGGTCCTCGGATTCGACCCGGACGTCGGCTCCGGGCAGGCCGGCGCGGATCAGCCGCGCGACTTCCTCTGGGTTCATGGCCGCAGTTTAATCGACAGGGGCGGCTCGTGCTGCCCAAACCCCCGCCATGGCGGGCGCGCCGAAGGGGGCGGAGGGGATGGGCGGAATTGCTACAATCGGGCCGATGAACTCCGCCGCCGACCCCACCGACGCCGCCGATCCCGGCCTGCTCTCGGCCGCGCGGCGCGCGCTGTCGATCGAAGCACGCGCGGTGCAGGCACTCATCGAGCGGCTCGATGGGCGCTTCGCGGCGGCCTGCCGCCTGTGCCTGGAGTGCCAGGGACGCGTCGTGGTCACGGGCATCGGCAAGTCCGGCCACGTGGCGCGCAAGGTTGCCGCGACGCTGGCCAGCACCGGAAGCCCGGCGTTCTTTCTGCATCCGGCGGAGGCCAGCCACGGCGATCTCGGCATGATCACGCGCACCGACCTGGTGCTCGCGCTGTCGAACTCCGGGGAGACCCCGGAGCTGCTGCTGCTGCTGCCGCACCTGGCGCGGCTCGCCGTGCCCCTCATCGCCATGGTCGGCAAGCGCGACTCGACGCTCGGCCGCGCGGCAGCGGTGGTGCTCGATGTGAGCGTGCCGGAAGAGGCCTGCCCGCTGAATCTCGCGCCGACCGCGAGCACGACCGCGGCGCTGGCGATGGGCGATGCGCTGGCCGTGGCGGTGTTGGAGGCACGCGGTTTCACCAAGCAGGACTTTGCCCGCTCGCACCCGGGCGGCGCGCTCGGCCGCCAGCTCCTGCTGCGCGTCGAGCAGCTGATGCGCAGCGGCGATGCGCTGCCCGAGGTGCGCCCCGAGACCCCGCTCGGCGAAGGCCTGCTCGAGATGTCGCGCAAGGGACTCGGCATGACCGTCATCACGGACGCCGAGCACCGCATCTGCGGGGTGTTCACGGACGGGGACCTGCGCCGCGCGCTCGATCGGCACATCGATGTCCACCGCGCGACGATGCGCGAGGTGATGACCTCCCCGTGCAAGACCATCGGTCCGCGGGAACTGGCCGCCGAGGCGGTGCATCAAATGGAGGTGCACCGCATCACCGCGCTGCCGGTCGCCGATGCCGCGGGCCGCCTGATCGGGGCGCTGAACGTGCACGACCTGTTCCGCGCAGGGGTGGTATGAGCGGCGCGGCACGCCCCTCATGAGCGCCGCTGCCGCGCGCGTGCGCGTGCTGGTGCTCGATGTCGACGGCGTGCTGACCGACGGCCGTCTGTACTACGGTCCGCGAGGCGAGGCGCTGAAGGTCTTCCATGTGCGCGACGGGGCGGGACTGAAGCAGCTGGCCGCGGCGGGCGTGAGCGTCGCGGTGATCTCCGGGCGGCGCTCGCCCATGACGCGGCTGCGCTGCCGCGAGCTCGGGATACGCCACGTGATGCAGGGGGTCGCCGACAAGGCGGCGGCCCTGCGCCGGCTGTGCGCGCGGCTGCGCGTCGATCCGGCCGAGTGCGCCTGCATCGGCGACGACTCCCCCGATGTGCCGATGATGCGCCTGGCGGGGCTCGCGTTCGCGGTCGCCGATGCGCACGCCGAGGCGCGTCAGGCGGCGCACGTGATCACGGCCCAGCCCGGGGGCCGCGGCGCGGTGCGTGAAGTCTGCGACCACCTGCTCGCCGCGCGGCGCGGAGCCGACACAGTGTGATTTACCGGATTTTCGCCGTACTGACCGTCGTGGCGGTGCTCGTCGGCTCGCTGCTGCTGGCGCGGCAGAATAGCGCTCCCGAGGCCGCGACCGTGCATCGGGCGGACACGAGCGACGGCTACTCGGCGCGCGAGGCGCAGTTGATCGAGACCGGCGCGAACGGCCTGCCGCTCTACACCATCAATGCGGCCTCCATCCGCCAGCTGCCCCGCGAGGACCGTGTGCAGCTCACCCAGGTGGGCTTGACCTTCCAGGACCCGAGCGGTGATCGCTGGTCGGCCACCGCCGATCGCGGCGCCATCGTGCACGGCACCCAGCAAGTCCAGCTGACGGGCAATGTGCAGGTCAGCGCGGCGCTGCAGGGATCGCACGCGCCGATCCAGATCCGCACCGACACCCTGACCTTCGACACTCACACCGACCGCGTGAGCACCGCCGATCCGGTGGCGCTGGTGTGGGGGGGACAGAAACTCGATGCCACGGGGCTCGTCGTGAACTTGAAGGCCCATCGCCTGCAGTTAGAATCCAAGGTCCATGCCATCGTTACGCCCTCGCACTAGGCTGCTGCTGCTCGCACCGCTCTGCGGTGCCGGCGTGGCATACGCCGCGCAATCGACGCCTGCGCATCCACCGGCCCCGGCGCGGCCGGTTGCGGCGCACCCCGCGCCCGCCAAGAGCCTGGCGCTCGGCCAGGGCTCGTACACCTTCGATGCCGCCTCCTCGGAGGTCGATTACAAATCGCACACCGGCTCGTTCAAGCAGATCACCATCTCGCAGGGCAAGATCACTGTGCGGGCCGACGGGGCGCATGCGACGGGGCTGGGCCGCCCGAGCGGCCAGTGGACGCTTCAGGGCAACGTACGCGTCCACGCTCCGCCCCGCGGGAGCTTGAGCTCGGACCAGGCCGTCGTGGACGTGGCCAAAAACCACATCTCGCGCGTGACCGTCACCGGCAATCCGGCGCGATTCAAGCAGCAGAGCCCCACCACGGGCAAAATCACCCAGGGCCATGCCGACCAGATCGTGTACGACGTCAAGGCGGGCACCGTGCAGCTGTCCCGGAATGCCTATGTCGCCATCGGACGCGACCAGTTCAGCAGTCCGACGGTGCTCTACAACATCAATACGGAACGGATCGAGGCGACCTCGCAGGGCACAGGCGAGCGAGTGCACATCACCATCGCGGCGCCGAGTGCGCCGCGCAACGGCAAAGCGCCGCCGCACGCGCCACCGCCCTCCGGACGGTCGTCCTGATGTCGCTGCAAGCCACCGGACTCGAGAAGCGCTATCGCTCCCGCACCGTCGTGCGCGGCCTCAGTCTCGAGGTCGCCAGCGGCGAAGTGGTGGGACTGCTCGGCCCCAACGGCGCGGGCAAGACGACCGCCTTCTACATGATGGTCGGGCTGATCAGGTGCGATGCTGGAAGCATCCGCCTCGGCGAGCGGGACATCACGCGTTTGCCGATGCACCGGCGCGCACAGCTCGGCCTCGGCTACCTGCCGCAGGAAGCCTCGGTGTTTCGCCGCCTCTCGGTCGAGGACAACGTGCTCGCGATCCTCGAGACGCGCGCCGATCTGGAGCGCGCCGCGCGCGAGCAGCGCCTGGAGGAGCTGCTCGAGGCGCTGCGCATCGGGCACGTGCGGCGCACGCTCGGCGTGTCGCTCTCCGGAGGCGAGCGGCGGCGCGTGGAAATCGCCCGGGCGCTCGCGGCCGAGCCGCGCTTCATGCTGCTCGATGAACCCTTCGCCGGCGTCGATCCGCTCTCGGTGCTCGACATTCAGCGCATCATCCGCGAGCTGACCAGCCGGGGCATCGGCGTGCTCATCACCGATCACAATGTGCGCGAGACCCTGGGGGTCTGTTCGCGCGCCTATATCGTCAATCAGGGAACTGTGATCGCCGCCGGAAACGCCGAAGAAATCCTTGCCAATCCCCAGGTCCGTGAGGTGTACTTGGGCGAGTCGTTCCGTCTTTGAGGAGCCCGCCGGCGCATCGGCCGCTCGAGCGGACATCCGTCTCCCCCAGCACACCGGGACAGCCGCGACCGCCTTTGATGCCGCCATGCTAAAACCCTCACTGCAGCTCAAGCTGGGTCAGCAATTGACCATGACCCCGCAGCTGCAGCAGGCGATCCGGCTTCTGCAGCTGCCCGCGCTCGAGCTCCAGGCGCACATCCGCGAGCTGCTCGAAACCAATGTCATGCTCGAGCCCATGGATGAGGGGGAGAGCGAGACCGCCGGGCCGCCCGAGTCCGCCGAGCCGACTGCGGCCGAGCCCGTCGGCGGCGAGCAGAGCGCCGCGCAGGAGGAGCCGCAGGAGTCCGTCGAGGTGCTGGAGGAGGACTGGGGCGGGCACGGCGCCGGGGGCGGCGAGTCCGCCTGGAGCGGCGATGAGGAGGACCGGCAGCAGGAATTCGCCGACGCCTCGGGTCAGTCCCTGCAGGAATATCTGCTCTGGCAGCTCGAGCTCGCCAAGCTCGGGCCGCGCGAGCTCGCGATCGCGCGCGCCATCGTCGATGCCATCAACGACGACGGCTACCTCACCGAGTCCCTGGACGAGATCGCCGACACGCTCAAGCCGGAAGTGCAGTGCGCGGCCGAGGACGTCGAGGCGGTGCTCGGGGGCGTGCAGGCCCTGGATCCGCCGGGCGTAGCCGCTCGCAGCATCGGCGAGTGCATCGAGCTGCAGCTGCGCCAGCTCGATCAGACGACCCCGGGGATGGCCACGGCCATCGAAATCGCCCGGCATCACCTCGAGCGGCTCGCCGGACGCGAGCTGGCGACGCTGAAGCGGGAACTGCGCACGAGCGAGGAAGACCTCGCCGAAGCGCTCGCGCTGGTGCGCGCCTGTCACCCGCGGCCGGGCGCCACGGTCAGCACCAGCGCGCCGCAGTATGTGGTGCCGGACGTGTTCGTGCGGCGCACCGATCGCGGCTGGGCGGTGGAGATCAATTCGGCCACGCTGCCGCGAGTGCGCCTCAATCAGAGCTATGCGAACCTCCTCGGGCGAAGCGCGAGCCACGCGAGCCTGCGCGCGCAGCTGCAGGAGGCCCGCTGGCTGCTGAAGAGCCTGGAGATCCGGCACGAGACCCTGATCAAGGTGGCCCGCTCGATCGTCGAGCGTCAGGTGTCCTTCCTCGAGCACGGCGAGGAGCACATGCGCCCGATGATCCTCAAGGACATCGCCGAGGCGGTCGGCATGCACGAGTCGACCATCTCGCGGGTGACCTCGGGCAAATACATGCACACTCCGCGCGGAGTGTTCGAACTTCGCTACTTCTTCTCCAGTCAGATTGAGGGCGCGGACGGCTCGGGCACTTCCTCGACCGCGATCCGCGCCAAGATCAGGAAGCTGGTCAAGGAAGAGGATCCGCTCGCCCCGCTCAGCGACGGGCGCATCGCCGATCTGCTCTCGGCCGAGGGCATCCCGGTCGCGCGCCGCACCGTCGCGAAGTACCGCGAGGCGATGAACATTCCCTCTTCCGGCGAGCGCAAGCGCTCGGGATCGGCGCCGCATTGAATTTCAGATCACCGATATCCGCTACGTCATGCGAGAGGAGATGACTATGCAGCTCAATGTCACCGGCCACCACGTCGAGGTTACCCCTGCCCTGCGCGGATATGTAGAGAAGAAACTCGAGCGCATCGAACGGCATTTCGAGCAGGTCATCGGCGTGCATTGCGTGCTCAGCGTGGAAAAACTGAGACAGAAGGCCGAGGCAACCCTGCATGTGAGCGGCAACTCCATCTATGCCGATTCGACCGAGGAGGACATGTACGCGGCCATCGATCTGCTCACCGACAAGCTCGACCGGTGCATCAAGAAGCACAAGGAGAAGCTGACCGATCACCATGCCATCGAGGGCCGCACGCTGCGGGCCTGAACAGCGCGGCGCGGGATACTGGTGCGCATCATCGTCTTGAGCGGGCTGTCCGGCTCGGGCAAAAGCGTGGCGCTGCGCATGCTCGAGGATCTGGATTTCTACTGCATGGACAACCTCCCGGCGGCCCTGCTCAAGCCGTTCATCGCCCACGCGGTGCGCAGTCCCGAGCAGACCTACGGCCGCGCGGCGGTCGGGCTCGATGCGCGCAACAGCGCCGCCGAGATCGCCACCGTGCCGCAGCTCATCGACGAGCTGCGCCGCAGCGGCATCGAGTGCGAGGCGATCTTCCTCACGGCCGCCGACGAGGTGCTGCTCAGGCGCTTCGCCGAGACCCGCCGCACGCATCCGATGGGCCGGCGCAGCCGCGACCTGCGCACGGCGATCAGCCTGGAGCGGGACCTGATGGAGCCGATCGCCCAGGCCGCGGACCTCGTCATCGACACCTCGCACATGGGCATGCACGCGCTGCGCGAGCTGATCGCCGAGCGGCTCGGCGAGCCGCGCACCGACCGCCTGTCGATCACGTTCGAGTCCTTCGCCTTCAAGGAGGGGATCCCCGGCGATGCGGATTTCGTGTTCGATGCGCGCTCGCTGCCCAATCCCTACTGGGAGCCGGGGCTGCGCTCGCTCACGGGGCGCGATCCGGAGGTGGTCCGCTTCCTCGAGAGCCACTCCAATGTGTCGAAGCTGATCGACGACATCGTCGGGTTCGTGCGCGCGCGCATCCCGGAGTACCGGGCCAGCAATCGCGGCTACCTCACCGTGGCGGTCGGCTGCACCGGCGGACAGCACCGCTCGGTGTACATCGTCGAGCGCCTCGCCGAGCACTTCGCGCAGGGCCACCCGAACGTCAGGGCCCGCCACACGGCGCCGCGCGCCCGGGCAGCCGAGCCGGCCGGCCCGATCCGCTAGAGGGATTGCGCTGCGCCGGGCGGGGGGCTCAAGTGACCTGCGTGATGCCCGGGGCGGTCATGACCGAGGGGAGCTGCTCACCGCTCATGAACGCCATCAGCGCCGTACGGGCCTGCATCGCGTCGCGGTGCCCCAACTCGATGAGCGCGCGGGTATAGGGCGCCTCGAAGGTCAGATAGCTCGTCAGCTGGTGGCCGGACACCTCCGGCCGCCCGCCGAACACGCGCAGCAGCGCACGCAGGCCGCGCGGCATGTCGGCGACGTGCTGCGCGGCGATCTCGTTCGGATCGACGCTGGGGGCGATCATGAGCGTCTCGATGTGGCGCACCGCGCGCGTGTGCGGCGCGGCGCGCACCAGCTGGTTGATGCGGTCGATGTGCTCCAGATCGCCGTAGATCTGATCGGTGAACAGCGTATCGAGCATGAAGCCGAAGACTTCCCCGGGCGTCGGCATCGCCGGCCCCCGCTCGCCGTCGACCCCTGAGCCGCGCTGCGAGCTCACGCCGATGATGAGCAGCCGGTCCGCGCCGAGGTGAATGGCCGGGCTCAGCGGGTTCAGCTGGCGCATCGAGCCGTCGCCGAAGTACTCCCCGCCGAGCTTCATCGGCGCGAACAGCAGCGGAATGGCCACGCTCGCCATGATGTGATCGAGCGTCAGATCGGCGCGCCGGCCGACGTGCTGGACGCGCGACCACTCCCCCAGCTCCGGCAGGCCGTCGAAGAACGCGACCGACTGGCCGCTCACGTAGCTGGTCGCGCACAGCGCACAGGCGCGCAGGTGGCCGCGCAGGATGCTGCGGCGGATGCCGCTGCAGTCGGCTTCGCGGCCGAGCAGCGCACGCAGCGGGCTGGTATCGAGCACCGACTTCGGCGGCGAGAGCACCAGTCCGCCCGAGAGCAGCGAGAGCATCCAGTGCATCCCCGAGCGCACCATGTGCGACGTGTCGACGTAGAACACCTGCTCGGTGCGGAAGTTCGACCAGACCCGCTCGAGCCCGGCCACGCCGTGGCGCCACGCGTGCGCCTGGGCGGCGAGCACGCTGGCGGAGACTGCGCCGGCGGAGGTGCCGACGATGATCTGAAACGGATTGCGCGCGCGCGGCAGCATCTGCGCGAGGGCGCGCAGCACGCCCACCTGGTACGCCGAACGCGCCCCGCCTCCGGTCAGCACCAGCGCGACGACGGGTCGCCGCCGACCGGCGGCCTCGGTGGCTAGCGCATCCAGTGCACTGTCCATCGCGAACGCCGCCCGCTCAAGCCACCTCCAGAATCTGCAGGGAGTTCGTGCCGCCCTGAACGCCCGACTGTTCACCCTTGGTGAGAATCACCAGGTCCTTGCGCTCGACGAGTTTCAGCTCGAGCAGACGGGTGAACAACGTGTCGTACAGCTCTGCGGTCGACTTGGCGCGCGTCACGTCGAAGATGACCGGATACACGCCGCGGAACAGCGTGACCCGGCGCCGGGTCGATTCGTGGCGGGTGAAGGCGTAGATCGGGATGTCGGTGCGGATGCGCGACATCCACAGCGGGGTCGAGCCCGACTCGGTGAGCGCGACGATGGCGCGCACCTTCATGTGGTTGGCCGCGTACATCACCGCCATGGCGATCGCCTCCTCGCTGTCGCTGAACAGTCCTTCGTTGCGGTGCCGCTCGAAGCCGAGGCTCAACTGGTATTTCTCCGCGCCCTCGATCACCTGCCCCATCGCCTCGACGGCCCGCACCGGGTAGCGCCCGGTCGCCGTTTCCGCCGACAGCATCACCGCATCGGTGCCGTCCATCACCGCGTTCGCCACGTCGCTCACTTCGGCGCGCGTCGGAATCGGGCTCTGGATCATCGATTCCATCATCTGCGTCGCGGTGATCACCACGCGGTTCTTCAGGCGCGTCTTGTGAATGATGGTCTTCTGCAGGCCCGTCAGCTCGGCGTAGCCCATCTCCACGCCGAGGTCGCCGCGCGCCACCATCACGACGTCGGAGGCATCGATGATGGAATCCAGGTTGCTGATCGCCTCCTGACGCTCCACCTTGGCGACGATGCGCGCGTCGCGGCCGGCGCGGCGCGCCAGTGTGCGCGCCTGCTGGATATCGTCCGCGTCACGCGCAAACGACACCGCGATATAGTCGACGTTCTCCTCGACACCGAAGCGGATATCCTCCTTGTCCTTGTCGGACAGCGCCGGCGCCGAGATGCCCCCGCCCTGGCGGTTGACGCCCTTGCGGTCGGACAACTCCCCGCCGACGCGCACACGGGTGTGGATCCGCGTATCCTCGACCCGATCGACATCGAGCACGATCTGCCCGTCGTTGAGCAGCAGCGTATCGCCCGCCTTCACGTCCCTGGGAAGATCCTTGTAGGCGACGCCCACGGCCTCCAGGGTGCCGGCCTTCGGATCGAGCGCCGTGTCGAGCGTGAAGCCCTTACCCTCCTCGAGCATCACCTTGCCGCCGCGGAAGCCCTCGATGCGGATCTTCGGCCCCGCCAGGTCGAGCAGCACGCCCACGCACTTGTTGGCCCGCTGTGCCGCCTCGCGCACCAGCGCCAGACGCCGCCTGCGGTCCTCCACGGTGCCGTGCGATGCATTCAGCCGCACCACATCGAGACCGGCCCGCATCATGTCCGTCAGAATCTGCAGGTCGTCGGTCGCCGGACCGACCGTCGCCACGATTTTGGTTCTCTTCAGCATAAGATCAGCCGCGCGCGCGCTCCTCCAGAGCTGCCACCGCCGGCAGCTTCTTGCCTTCGACGAACTCCAGGAAGGCCCCGCCACCGGTGGAGATGTAGGAGATGCCGTCCTCGACGCGGTATTTCTCGATCGCCGCGAGCGTGTCGCCCCCGCCGGCGAGCGAAAACGCCTTGCTGCGCGCGATCGCCTGCGCGATGGCGCGGGTGCCCTCGCCGAACTGCTCGAACTCGAACACCCCGACCGGGCCGTTCCAGATGATCGTGCCCGCGCTCTGCAGCATCGCGCTCAGCCGGTCCGCCGTGTCCGGCCCGATGTCCAGGATCATCTCATCGGCGCGCACCTCGTGGATCGAGCGCACATCGGCATGCGCGGTCGCGGCGAACTCCTTGGCGACCACCACGTCGGTCGGCAGCGGAATCTCCGCGCCGCGCTCGCGTGCCTGCTCCATCAGGCGCAGCGCCACGCCGGTGAGCTCAGCCTCGTAGAGCGACTTGCCGACCTGCACGCCGCTGGCGGCGAGGAACGTGTTGGCGATGCCGCCGCCGACGATGAGCTTGTCGACCTTCGCGAGCAGCGTCTCGAGCACGGTCAGCTTGGTCGAGACCTTGGAGCCCGCGACGATGGCCACCAGCGGGCGCGCCGGGTTCTCGAGCGCCCGCTCGAGCGCCTCGAGCTCCCCGACCAGCAGCGGCCCCGCGCAAGCCACCTTGGCGAAGCGGGCCACGCCGTGGGTGCTGGCCTCGGCGCGGTGAGCGGTGCCAAAGGCGTCCATGACGAACACATCGCACAGCGCCGCCATCCTGCGCGCGAGCGCCTCATCATCCTTCTTCTCGCCCTTGTTGAAGCGCGCGTTCTCGCACAGCACGGCGCTGCCCGGTGCGCACTCCACCCCGTCCAGCCAGTCGCGCTTGACCGGCACGGGCGTGCCGAGCAGCTCCGAGAGGCGCGCGGCCACCGGCTTCAGCGACAGCGACTCGTCGTACTCGCCCTCCTTCGGCCGGCCGAGGTGCGAGACGATGAACACCTGGGCATGCTGATCGAGCGCGTAGCGGATGGTCGGCAGCGCGGCGCGGATGCGCGCATCGCTCGCCACCGCGCCGTCCTTGATCGGACAATTGAGATCTTCGCGGATCAGGACCCGCTTGCCGCGCAGGTCCGTGTCCGTCATGCGCAGGATCTTCATGCGGCCTTCGACCAGGCGAGCGTCACGTCGATCATCCGGTTGGAGAAGCCCCACTCGTTGTCGTACCAGGCGCACACCTTGACCAGCGTGCCGCCGATCACCTTGGTGAGCGTCGCATCGAACACTGCGGAGTGCGCATCGTGGTTGAAGTCGATCGACACCAGCGGCGCGGTGTTGTAGGCGAGCACGCCCTTGAGAGCGCCGGCGGAAGCCGCGCGCAGCGCTTCGTTGACCTCCTCGACCGTGGTCGCCCGCTTGGTGGTGAAAGTCAGATCGACCATCGAGACGTTGATGGTCGGGACGCGCACCGCGAAGCCGTCGAGCCGCCCCTTCAGTTCCGGCAGCACCAGGCCCACGGCCGCCGCGGCGCCCGTCTTGGTCGGAATCTGCGACTGGGTGGCCGAGCGCGCCCGGCGCAGGTCCTTGTGATAGACATCGGTGAGCACCTGATCGTTGGTGTACGAGTGCACCGTGGTCATGAGGCCCGCGGAGATGCCGACCGTGTCGTTCAGCACCTTGGCGAGCGGCGCCAGGCAGTTCGTCGTGCACGAGGCATTGGAAATGACCGTGTACTTGCTCGAGAGCACGTTGTGGTTGACACCGTAGACGACGGTGGCGTCGACGTCTTCCCCGCCCGGCGCGGAAATGACCACCTTCTTGGCGCCACCGGCGAGATGGGAGGAGGCCTTGGCCTTGCTGGTGAACAGTCCCGTGCACTCGAGCACGAAGTCCACCCCGAGGCTGCCCCAGGGAAGCTTGGCCGGATCACGCTCGGCGAGCACGCGGATGCGATGCCCGTTGACCACCAGCGAGTCCCCGTCGACCTTGACCTCGCCGGGGAAACGGCCGTGGACCGTGTCGTATTGCGTCAGATGCGCGTTGGTCTTGGCATCGCCGAGATCGTTGAGCGCGACGATCTCGACTTCGCCGGCGCGCTTGCCCTCGAACAGCGCGCGCAGCACGTTGCGGCCGATGCGGCCGTAGCCGTTGATTCCCACCTTGATTGCCATGAGCCGTAACCCCTTAACGTCTGATCAATTTGCCGTATCAAGCAGCTCGCCGACTTCGCGCTGGATGCGCTCGGCGGTGAAACCGAAATGAGCGAACAGCTCAGCGCCCTTGCCCGAGGCGCCGAACTCATCGAGACCGATCACGCGCCCGTCGATGCCGACGTATCGCCACCAAGATAGCGTAGCGCCGGCCTCGACCGCCACCCGGCGGCGGACCGCGCGCGGCAGCACGCTCTCGCGATACGCCGCATCCTGCGCCTCGAACACCTCAGTCGAGGGCATCGAAACGAGCCGCACGCGCCGCCCGGCGGCATTGAGGGCGCGGACCGCATCGGCGGCGATGCCGACCTCCGAACCGCTCGCGATCACCACGCACTCGGGCACGCCCGGGCACTCGATCAGCACGTAGCCGCCGCGCGCCACGGCGGCCTGCTGAGCGGCGCTGCGCTCGTGCTGCGGCAATCCCTGGCGGGTGAGCACGAGCGCATCGGGTCCCTCGTGCTCGAGCGCCGCCTGCCAGGCGACCGCCGTCTCGAACGCGTCGCACGGCCGCCAGAGGCGCAGGTGCGGCACGGCCCGCAGGCTCGTCAGATGCTCGATGGGCTGATGCGTCGGACCGTCTTCGCCGAGCCCGATCGAGTCATGTGTGTACACGAGCGTCACGGGCGTGCGCATCAGGGCCGCGAGGCGCACCGCGTTGCGCGCGTAATCGGAGAACACCAGGAACGTCCCGCCGTAGGGCAGAAAGGCACCGTGCGCGGCCAGGCCGTTCAGCGCCGCGGTCATGCCGAACTCGCGCACGCCGTAGTGCAGATAATTGCCACCGGCCGGATCGCGCGGAACGATGGTGCGTGCCCCCTTGAACATCGTGTTGTTCGAGGGCGTCAGGTCGGCCGAGCCGCCGATCAGCTCCGGCACGGCCGGCCCGAGGATGTCGAGCACCGCCTGGGAGGACTGGCGGGTCGCCTGCGGCTTTTTCTGCTCGAGCGCCGCCGCGCGCGTCTGCGCCAGCAGCTCGGCCCAGCGCTGCGGCCGCTGCCCGTCGATGCGCCGACTGAGCTCCGCGGCAAGGTCCGGGTACGCCTTGCGGTAGCGCTCGAAGAGCTCGCGCCAGGCCTGCTCGGCCGCCGCGCCGCGGGCGCGGTGATCCCACTCGGCGCGCAGCGCCTCGGGGATCACGAACGGCTCATAGGGCCAGCCGATGGTCTTGCGGGTCGCGGCCACCTCCTCGACGCCGAGCGCCTCGCCGTGCGCGTGCTGCGTGCCCTGCTTGTGCGGCGCGCCCCAGCCGATGATGGTCTTGCAGCAGATCAGCGTCGGCCGGGCCGTCTCGGCGCGCGCGGCGCGGATCGCCGCCACCACCGCCTCGCCGTCCAGCCCGTCGACATCAGGCAGCACGTGCCAGCCGTAGGCCTCGAAGCGCTTGGGCGTATCGTCGCGGAACCAGCCCTTGACCTCGCCGTCGATGGAGATGCCGTTGTCGTCGTAGAACACGATGAGCTTGCCGAGACCGAGCGTCCCGGCGAACGAGCACGCCTCGTGCGAGATGCCCTCCATCAGGCACCCGTCGCCGCAGAACACGTAGGTGTAGTGATCGATGACCGGCAGTCCCGGGCGGTTGAATTCCTCGGCGAGGAGCTGCTCGGCGAGCGCCATGCCGACCGAATTCGCCAGCCCCTGCCCGAGCGGCCCCGTGGTCACTTCGATGCCGAGCGCCGGCTCGCGCTCGGGGTGTCCCGGGGTGCGGCTGCCGAGCTGACGAAAGCGCTTGAGGTCCTCGATGCCGAGCGGATAGCCGGTCAGGTGCAGCAGCGAGTACAGCAGCATCGAGCCGTGGCCGTTCGAGAGCACGAAGCGGTCGCGGTCGAACCAGCGCGGGTTGGCGGGATTGTGCTTCAGAAAGTCGCCCCACAGCGCCTGGGCGATGTCCGCCATGCCGAGCGGCATGCCCGGGTGGCCGGAATTGGCGCGTTGCACGGCGTCCATGGACAGGGCGCGAATGGCGTTGGCAAGCTCTCGGCGTGTGCTCATCAGGTCCTTTCATGCGGCTTCGGGTCCGCATCACGCCCGGCAGAGGAAGTGCCGCCGCCGCGCGACATAAGGAAAATAAAGGGGGAAGCATTGTCCCCCAGCGAGGCGCAATGCTCAATGACCCCGCGCTCCGGCCGGCCGGGCGCATATGTCATGCGGTTTTCACAATATTCCCGCCGGGCATCACGCCCCGGTCACGCTTCCCGCCGCGCCGGGCTCGAGCAGCGACCCAGTTCACTGCCGGTTAAGCGGATTTTGTTACGCTGCGCACGATGAGCAGTGTGCGCCTGATCCAATTCACGGACCTGCATCTGTTCGGGGCCGAAGGCGGATGCCTGCGCGGCGTGCCGACACTGCCGGCGCTCGCGGGCGCGCTCGCGCACGCGCGGCTCGGCCCCTGGCCGCCCGATGCGCTGCTGGTCACGGGCGACATCGTTCAGGACGATCCCGGCGGCTATGCGCATTTTCGCCGGCTGTTCGGCACTCTGCCGCGCCCCGTGCTGTGCCTGCCGGGCAATCACGATGATCCGGCGCTGATGCGCCGAGTGCTCGCGGATCCGCCGTTTGTCACGGGTGGCCACCTTGAGCTCGGACGCTGGCGAGTCATTCTGCTCGACACCGTGGTACCCGGACGCGCCCGCGGCGCATTGAGCGACACGAGCCTCGCGGCGCTCGATGCGGCGCTCGCTCAGGCGCATGAGCGCCCCGCGCTCGTGTGTCTGCACCATCACCCGGTGCCGATGGACAGCCGTTGGCTCGATCAGGTCGGCCTCGACAACGCGCAGGCGTTCTTCGCCGTCATTGACCAACACCCGAACGTGCGCGGCATCGTCTGGGGCCACGTGCACCAGAGCTTCGATGCGCTGCGCAAGGGCGTGCGGCTGCTCGCGACGCCCTCGACCTGCGCGCAGTTCCGCCCGCGCGCCGAGCAGTTCGAGCTCGACCCGCGTCCGGCCGCCTACCGCACCCTGGAACTGCACGCCGACGGCACGCTCACGACCGATCTGGTGTGGGTGGATGCGGCCGCGCCGCACGGCTCGATGAGCGCCGCCTGATCCACCGCGCCCGGCGCTCGCGTGCGCGGGCGGGGTCCTGTTGCGTTGCCTCGCGCCGCCTTCCGTCCCGAGCGGCAAGACCCCTGAGCCTCCCGTTGCGCTCGCGCGCCCGCCGCTGACGCGGCGAGCCCATTGATCTTTGTCCCGCCGCTGGCTACTTTGCGCTGCCTGCGGAAGCAACGACACATGAGGACGGAATGACCCGCCGACGCCTGCCCCGGGGGCTGATGCTCCTGACCCTTCTGGCGCTGTCGCCGACCGTGTTCGCGCGGGGCGTGACTCCCTATCTGCCGCTGAATCTCGATCCGGCCGTGCAGAACGCGGTCGAGCGGGTGCTGATCCTCGGTGATGAGCCGGTGCTGTCGCGCCCGATCCCCGCCGCGCTGGTGCTCGAAGCGCTGCCGAAGGCCTGCCGCGTCGACCGCCCGCTGTGCGAGCGCGTGCGCCACTACCTCCGGCGCTACATGCATTCAAACGGCGTCGAATTCGCGAGCGTCTCGCTCGGGGTGACCGCGGGAAACTCGAACATCACGCTGCCGAACCAGCACGGGGAGAAGGCGCAGAGCGCCTATCAGCTCGCGGGCGCCGGCTACATCCAGCCCAACTCGCACATCCTGCTCAATCTCGGCGGCGAGGTGTATCAGGGCCGCGTCACGCCCACCGGCACCATGCTGAGCCTGGGGTTCGACTGGGCACAGCTCGACATCGGCTACCGCGACCACTGGTGGTCGCCGCTCACCGACAGCTCGATGCTGATCAGCACCGAGGCGCCGACCATGCCCTCGATCACGCTGTCGAACTACCAGCCGCTGACGCGCCTCGGCCTCGAGTACGAGATATTCGTCGCGCAGATGTCGCAGTCGAGCCGCATCGAGCTGCCCGACGGCGCGCTCACCCGCGGCCACCCGAAGATGGGCGGTGTGCGCGTGAGCATCCAGCCGGTGAGCGGCTGGGGGCTGTCGCTGCAGCGGCTGCTCATCTGGGGCGGCGGGGCGGCCGGCGGGGAGTCGGTGAGCGACGTCATGCAGGCGTTCTTCAACCCCAGCAAGGCGCAAAGCACCGGGTTCAACGCCGGCACGCACGTGGTCGGCAAGCAAGAAGCCTCCATCAGCAGCGAGTTCATCTTCCCCGGCCGCGTGCCGTTCGCGGTGTACGTCGAGTACGCCGGCAACGACACCGCCGACGGCAAGAACTATCTGCTCGGCAAGCCGGACCTCTCCGCCGGCATCCAGTTCCCGCACATCGGCCCGTTCGATCTCACCTATGAGATCGACTCTTTTTCCCCAACCTGGTACGTGCACACCGCAAGCCCGCTGCAGACAGGCTATCTCGACGGCATCACCAACTACGGCGCGAGCATCGGCAACTGGTTCGGCGACCAGCGCGTGCTCGCCACGCCGACCACCCTCGCCGACCCGGTCGGCGGGCAGAGCAACATGCTGCGCATCGGCTGGACGCCGCCCTTCGGCGGCTACCTGCAGCTGCGGCTGCGCTCGCTGTCGAACTACGACCAGACGACCTACGCGACCTACCCGTACAAGAACGAGTACCTCGGCTCGCTCAGCTACTCCATGCCCTGGCACGGCTACGCCGTCGGCGCCGAAATCCAGGGCGGGCGCGACGTGTTCGGCCATCATTTCATCCGCATCGAGGGCACGCTGCGCGACGGCGAGGCGCTCTTCGACGGCGACTCCTCGGGCGCGGGCGCCTTCGAGGGTGAGCGGCCCAAGGGGGATTGGCTGTTCGTGCAGACCGGCATCAACTACTATCGCATGCTGGTCAACCCGGTGAGCACGCTGCGCTTCTACACCCGCTGGGCCGCCAGTCCTGACCTGACGATCGGGGCGCTGCGACGGGTCTCGAGGCACCAGGACATCGGCGTGGCGCTCGATGCGGATGCGATCAGCGGCCGGCTGCTGCTCGGCCTGCGCATGGTCGATTACCGCTACCGCTTCGACTGGCCGATCGCGTTTCATGCGTTCGTGGGCGCGGCCCGCTACTCCCTCGCCACGCCCGCCTACGGGCTGTATCTCGGCGCGGGGCTGCAGTGGCGCCAGTTCCTGCCGAACTGGGACGTGGGCATCGATTTCCGCAACGTGGTGAAGGCGAACCGGCAGCGCGACCTGCCCACGGACCCGCAGGGCGGAGCCGGCCCCTATTCCTTCACCAGCACCTACAGTTACACGCTGTACGTGTCGCGGCGCTTCTGAGCGCGCCGCGGTCCCGGCGGCTCACTCGCGCAGCGGCAGCGGATCCTGCGGGTCCTTGCCGAGCAGCGCCTCGAAGTCCCGCGCGATCTGATCGAAGGAGAAATTCGCGCACACCCACGCGCGGCCCGCAGCCCCCATGCGCGCGCGGCGCTCGCCGTCGTCGATCAGCTCACTGATCGCCGTGGCAAGCGCAGCGCTGTCGCCGCCGGCGCTCACCAGGCCGGTCACGCCCGGCACCAGCGTCTCGCGCAGTCCTCCGGCGTCGCTCACCACCACGGGCACGCCGGAGGACTGCGCCTCGACCGACACCCGGCCGAAGGTTTCCGCGCTGATCGAGGGCACGACGATCAGGTCGCAGGCCGGGTAGAACTGCGCCAGATCGAGCTGCCACTCCAGAAACCGATGCCGCGCGGCAAACGGCGAGCGCCCCGCGCGCGCGCGCAGCGCGGCCGCGTCCGCCCCGTCGCCCGCCCACAGCATCTGCGCCTGCGGCGCATGCGCGAGGACCCGCTCGAGCGCCTCGAGCAGCGTGAAGATGCCCTTGTCGCGCACCATTCGTCCGGCGTATCCGACGACAACCTGGGATTCGCCGATGCCGAGGCGCTCGCGCGTCTGCGCGCGCCACTCGACCGAGGGCCGGAAGCGCTCGGTGTCGATCGGGTTGTACAGCACCACCGCCCGCGCGACGTTCATCCCCTGACGGTGATACTCCTCGCGGTGGAAGCGCGACACCAGGATGAACCGGTCGGCCCGGCGCGCCAGCATCCGTCGCGTCCGGCCGCTCTTGGGTACGACCGGCCAGTGGCGAAAGAAGGCGACCCGCGCCCCGAGCAGCTGGCGCAGCCCCATGAACACCCAGTGAAAGCGGCCGTCGCCCGTGACCAGCCAGTCGGGCCGTTCGCGACGCGCCAGGCGGATCGTGCTCAACACCAGGCGCAGCCCGCTCGCGCGGCCCGGCGGCACCGCCACGCACGGCACCTGCGCCTGGCGCAGGATGGCCTCCATCGAGCTGCCGCCGCGCACCACGCAGCGCACCGCGTGACCGTGGCGCATCGTGGCGATCGCGAGCGCGGCGGCATGCTGCTCGGTCCCGTAGCCGCGCGTGGTCGAATCGGCAAAGAGCAGCTTCATGGGCGCGGTGCCTCGCGAGGCGATCCGCGCGCGCCGCGGCGGCAGTATCCGGCGGTCACGATGGCCTCAAGACTGGTCCGCGGCCGTTAGCGCCATGTGCGCGGCCGGCACGGTGCCGATCCGGCCCGCGCGGTAGGCGAGCAGGCATTCCCAGGCGTCGAGCACCGCGCGCACCGAGATCCGGTCGGCCCGGTCCGACTGCGGCGGTCCGCCGAGGCCGAGCACCGGCGAGCCCGAGGCGCTGCGCGGCAGCCACACCGCCTGGGGCCCGGCCCCGTACAGCACCACCACCGGCAGACCCAACGCGGCGGCCGCGTGCGCCGGCCCGGTGTCGACCGAGATCATGCTGTGCGCCGCCTCGGTGAGCGCAAACAGCGGCCGCAGCTCCAGTCCCGCCACCTGCAGGCTCTCGAGACCGATCGCCGCGCGCATCGCCTCCAGCATCGGGATCTCCTCCACCGCCCCGCGCAGCACGAGCACCGCGTTGGGCAGGCGCCGCTCGATCGCGTGCAGCAGCTCCCGCCAGCGCTCGACGGGCCACGCCTTGTCGTCCCGGTTGCGCCAGCGGCGGCGGCGGCGCGGGCTCATGCTGCGGTGATTGCCCGGCTGCACCAGAACGATCGGCCGTCCGAACCAGCCGCGCGCGCGCAGCCAGGCGTCGCGCTCGCGGCGCTCGCGCGGCAGCACGGCGAGCCGCGGCGCGCAGCGGCGGTAATCCGCCGGCAGCGGATAGTCGGCCGCCTGCAGCGCGGCCGGCGTGCGCGCGCCGAGCCGCAGCAGCGCATCGACCCAATGACCCTTCTCGCCCGGCTCCTCGTCGATGAACACACAGCGGCGCATGTCAATGCCGCTGGTGGCGAGCAGGCGCTTCACGCGCGGCAGCTGCCGATACTGGTATTCGGACACGTAGATCGGCGCGGGCGCACTCTGACGCAGCGCGCGCACCAACTGCAGCCATTGGCGCGTCAAGGGAAAGGGCGCGTGGCGCGGCAGTGTCCAGCACTGCGCCACGTCCGGATGGCCGAGAAAGATGCTCGGGTTCCACGGACCCGCCCCTACCACCTGGCAGGTTCCGCCGTAGCGCTGGTGCAGCAGCCCGAGCAGCGCGGTCTGCATGATCATGTCGCCGACCCGTCCGTGGCGGAATACGAAAGGCTGTAGAGGTTGCGTGCTCATCGCGCTGGTGCGGCCGAAGCCCGGTCGGGTATTCTGCCCGCACGGCGGGGAATCGGTGTAAGCAATTGCACGGATCTCACGCCGGCCGATCGGTGCGCGCTCGCGCTCAGGGCGCGAGTTCCTCCCGCCAGCGCGCGACGACGGCTGCGAGACGGAAGCGCGGATCCGGCCCGGTCACGGGCCGCTCGCCGGCGCGCCAGGCGCGGATGCGCTCGAGGTACGCATCGAACAGCCCGAGCCGCCCCGCCGCGCGCGCCGGCCACGCGCGCCAGCGCGGCGGGAACGGGCCGAGGAGCCACTCGTAGGCTCGCTGGGCAGCATTCACCGGCAGGATCTGCCGCGCATCGCCGATGATCTCGCGGGCCGCGCCGCAATCGTGTGTGAGCACCGGCGTGCCGAGCGCGTTCGATTCGGCGAACACCAGCCCGAAGGTCTCGGGGATGACGAAATTCGGGACGAACGTGCACAGCGCCGTGCGCACTTCCGCGTGCATGCGCGCCTGCGGCTGCGGCCCGAGAAAGCGCACCCCCTCGATCGCCCCCCAGCGGTACTCCTTGTAGCCGGGGTTGCCCACCACGAGCTCGAGGTCCGGCATGCGCCGATGGAGTGCGCGAAATGCATCGAGCGTGAACTTCAGCCCCTTGTTCGGCGAGGAGAGGAACACCAGCTTGCGCTCATCGGTCGGGGAGCCGTCCGGCTGCAGCGCATCGTCGATCGGGTTGTAGATCGTGCGCGCCCGGACCCTGCCGTCGGCCCGCATCCAGCGCAGCGTGGCCTCCACGGCGGCGCGCTGCGTGTCCGAGACGCAGACGATCCGCACCTCCAGGTCGCGCAGCCAGTCGGCCGTGGAGGCGAGCCGGCGGGCGCGGCGTGATCCGGGGCGCAGGCGGTCGTGCAGCCACAGATACACACGGGCGTTCGGATACAGCCGCTGCACGGCCGGCAGCGCGCGCGGATCGCGGTTGACGATGACGCAGCCGACGCCCGGGTCGCGCTCCGGCGGCTCGTAACGGCCGCTCGCTTGCGTGCGGTTGTGTTGTACCACGCGAGCGCCGAGCGCATCGGCGATGCGCACCACGGTCGCCTCGGTTCCGCCGAGAGCCTCGCGCCGCAGCGTATCGCTGTCGTACGCGCGGGCGCACACCGGATCGTAGAAGACGATCGGACTCATCGCATCAGCGGCGCCTGCGCTGCGGGGTGCCGCGCGCCGATCAGGTAGAAATTGTTCCGGTAGACGGGGCACTCGGCGTGCACCCAGCGGAACTGCGGCAGCCGCCCGGCAAGCTCGGCGAAGTATGCGCTGTTGTCGATCCCGCCGAACGTGCGCTGATAGGCGCACAGCACGTGGCTGAACCCCTCGAGCACCGGCGTGATCGCCGCGCGCACCGCGAGCGGCGTCTCGCTGAGGGACCAGGTGGCCACGAAGAGCGATGCGCCCGGCGCGGCGGTGAGCGCGCGCACCGTCTGCAGCGCCTCGCTCGAGCCGGAAATCAGCCACTGCAGGTTCTCCGGCGGCTCGCGCGAGGGACCCTCGGGGAAGAGATTGCGCAGATAGAACCGCTGCAGCGCGCACATGACCGCAATGTCCCAGATGAGATATTTCTCGCGGTAGCCGAGGTTGCGCAGCAACCGGAAGAAGCTGCCGTATCCGCCGCCGAAATCCACGACCAGCCGCAGCGCCGAGAGATCCAGCTCCGTCGCCTCGAGCAGGCGGATCACGTGATAGCCGTGCTGCACCAGCAGCGGACTGCTGAGCGGATAGTAGGGATTCACCAGCGGCTGACCGACCGGCGACTCGGTCAGTGCGCGCTGGAACTCCGGCGAGCAGCGCTGCGAGGCAAGCACGTAGCGCAGGTAATCCGCGCAATGACTGCGGATACGCGGGTGGACCGTCTTGGCAATCGGCGCGAGGCGCAGGAAGCGGTCCGCCCCGCCGGCGCGCAGGGCCGCCGCAATGGCCTCGGCGAGGCGCGCCCACTCGCCGGCGGCCGCGCCACGCGCGGCCGCCGCATCGAGTCCGGCCAGCAGCTCCTCGCTGTGACGCAGGCGCGGCGGCGCATACTCGCCGAGGATTTTCGCCGCGACCCGCCGCACGGCGGTCTGCGCCTCGCTGCTCAGCGTCTTCATCTTAGCCCCACTCGTGTTTCACGGCCGCGGCGGATGCCGCAACCCGGCTCGCCGGGGCGCCGCTCGGCGCGAAGCTTACAGTTCACCCATGCTCTCAAGTCAAGCAGTCCCGGCGGCGGCCGCGCGTGTCAATGACGAATGCGATGCGTCCGTCGTGTGGCGCGCGCGTGCCGTACGCGCCGCGCAGGCGCAGCGTCCGACACTCCGATGAACCCGCCGCGCGTGGTGCGCTGCTCAGGGCGCAGCAGCCCCAGACGTTCCAACCGGGCTTCGATGGCGCGCAGCGTGCGGCCATGCTTCCCGGCGAGCGCCGCGGGCGTCTCGCCCGCTTTGAACGCCGCGGCCAGCTCGGCCTGCTCCGTCTCGCTCCAGGGACGACCGACATTGCCGGGCATCTGCGCGCGCCGCTGCGCGCGGGCGGCGCACTGCTCGAGCGCGCTGACCGCGGTGAGCAGCGCGCGCAGCACCTCGGCGCGGTGCAGGACCGACTCCGACGGCAGCGCAGCGCCACTCACCGGATCGAGCCCCTGGATGAGTGCCTGCAGAATCTCGACAGCTGGCGATGCTGGCATGCGACTTCTCCGTGCGATACGCCCTCGCGCGGGCGCATGGGTCAGTGTCCGTGCGCGCTCCCCGCGCGACCAGCGCATCAGACGGCGTGTTGCGACAGATTTGCCTCGCATGGCGCGGCAACCGTACAGTGCCCGGCCTGTCACCGAGGATACCGCTCACGATGCGCGCCTTCGCCTGGTTCGTACTGCTGATCGTCTTCAGTCTCGCCTGCATGGCCGCCTTCACCTATCCGGCCTGGCTGTTGCTGCATCCGCATTTCAGTTTCCCGTTTCACCGCATCGGCGAACGGATCGGCATGCTGGGATTTCTGGTGGGATTCGTGCTGATCGCCCGGCGGCTGCGGCTCGCGGACCGCGCGAGCCTCGGCTTCGCCTCCCCGCGGCGCATTTATCTGCGCGAACTCGCGCTGGCGCTCGCGATCGGCGCGCTCACCATGTGCGCGGTGGTCGCGAGCATGGCGGCGCTCGGCCTGCTCGACTGGCAGCAGGCCTCCCGCTACGGCGCCGGGGCGCTCGCGGCGCTGATCGGCAAGCGGCTCTTGAGCGGACTGGCGGTTGGCCTGATCGAGGAGACCGCACTGCGCGGGGCGATGTTCACCGCCATCGAGCGCGAGTCCGGCATCCTCGCCGCAATCGTGCTCACTTCGATCGTCTTCGCGTTCACGCACTTCCTCGGCGTCTTTCACATTCCGCCCGCGCGGGTCAACGCGTGGAGCGGCGTGGCGCTGCTCGGCGGGACGCTGCGCGAGTTCAATCATCCGCTCGGCATCGCCGACGCCTTCCTCTGTCTCACGGCGGTGGGCGCGGTGCTCGCCCTGGTCCGCTCCATCACGGGCAACACCGCCGCCAGCATGGGGCTGCATGCCGGCTGGGTATGGGTGATGCTCGTGGTGCACGCGCTCTCGCAGCCCAACCGCGCGGCGCCGCTGCAATGGCTGCTCAGCCGCCACGATGGATTCACCGGCTGGCTGGTGCTCGCCTGGACCGTGCCGCTCGGCTGGGGACTCGCTCGCTTCTACCGCGCCCGCACGCGCCGCCCGCCATCCACGGCAGCCGCCTAAGCGACCGGAGTCTTGCGCGCGAGTTCCGCCAGCAGCTTCTCGTGCAATCCGCCGAAGCCGCCATTGCTCATGACCAGCACGTGATCGCCGGGTCGCAGTGAAGCGGACAGATCCTTCGCCAGCAGGTTGACGTCCCCGCGGCCGTGCGCGCGGCCGCGCAGCGCAGTCAGGACCGCAGTCGCGTCCCAACCCAAGTCGGCGGGGATGTACAACCAGACCTCGTCCGCCCCCGCGAGCGCTCCGGCGAGCACATCGCGGTGTACGCCCATGCGCATGGTGTTCGAGCGTGGCTCGAGCACCGCGATGATCCGCGCCGAGCCGACCCGACGGCGCAGGCCATCGACGGTCGTGGCGATGGCGGTGGGATGATGCGCGAAGTCGTCGTAGACGCGCACGCCGTTGACTTCGCCGCGCAGCTGCATGCGCCGCGCCACGCCCTGGAACGATCCCAGCGCCTCGATCGACTCGCGCACCGGCACGCCGGCGTGGCGCGCCGCGGCGATCGCCGCCAGCGCGTTCTCCATGTTGTGCACGCCCATCAGGTCCCAGTGGACCGTGCCGCACGGCGCACCGCGCTCGAGCACCTCGAAAGCCGAGTAGTCGGCCGCGGCGTGCGCCGGCCGGGCGCTCCAGTGCACCTCGGGCGCCGCAGCGCGCGAGAAGCCCTCGAGCGGCGTCCAACAGCCCATGGCGAGTGTTTCCTTGAGATGCGCGTCACCGGCGTTCCAGATGATCCGCCCGCTGCCCGGCACGGTGCGCACCAGATGGTGGAACTGACGCTGAATCGAGGCGACGTCGGGGTAGATGTCCGCGTGGTCGTACTCGAGATTGTTCAGGATTGCTGTGCGCGGCCGGTAGTGGACGAATTTCGCCCGCTTGTCGAAGAACGCGGTGTCGTACTCGTCCGCCTCGATCACGAAGAACGTGCCGCCGAGCCGCGCGCTCACCGAGAAATTCGCCGGCACGCCGCCGATCAGGAACCCCGGCGCGAGCCCCGCGTGCTCGAGGATCCACGCCAGCATGGAGCTGGTGGTGGTCTTGCCGTGCGTGCCGGCGACCGCGAGCACCCAGCGCTCCCGCAGCAGCTCGCGCGCCAGCCACTCCGGACCGGACACGTAGTCGATGCCGCGATCGAGCAGCGCCTCGATGACCGGCACTGCGCGGCGCATGACGTTGCCGACGATCACCACGTCGGGCCGCGGCTCGAGCTGCTCGGGTGCGTAGCCCTCGATCAGCTCGATGCCGAGCGCGGCGAGCTGCGTGCTCATCGGCGGGTAGACGTTCTGGTCCGAGCCGGTCACCCGATGCCCGGCGGCGCGCGCGAGCGCGGCGACCCCGCCCATGAACGTGCCGCAAACCCCGAGAACGTGAACGTGCATAATGGTCGTCCATTGTACCGGTCAGCACGCCCTTGCACCCAGCCGCAACACCCGACGCCGTCAACGCAATCGCCACGCGCCTCGCGGCCCAGCCGGCCATCGGACTCGACACCGAGTTCCTGCGCGAACGCACCTATCACGCCAAGCTCTGCCTGCTGCAGCTCTCGTGGGCCGAAGGGGCCGCATGCGTCGATCCGCTCGCGGTACCGGACCTGGCGGGGCTGGGCGCGGCCATCGCCGCGCCGGCGGTCAAAGTGCTGCACGCCTCACGGCAGGACCTCGAGGTACTGGTGCCGGTGGTGGGAGCGGTCCGGCCGCTATTCGACACCCAGCTCGCCGCCGCGCTCGCCGGAGAGCCGGCGCAGATCGGCTACGCCGAGCTCGTGCGCCGGCTGCTCGGGCACGAGCTCGCCAAGGCGCACACGCGCACCGACTGGTCACGCCGGCCGCTGTCGGCCGAGCAGATCGAGTATGCGCTCGATGACGTGCGGCATCTGCTGCCGGTGAAGGCGGCGCTCGAGGAGCGCCTCGAGCGGCTCGGCCGCCTGAGCTGGCTCACCGAGGAGCTCGCCGCGCTCGAGGACCCGGCCGCCCTCAGCGTGGACCCGGATCAGGCGTGGCGACGCGTGAAGGGGCTCGCGGGTCTCGATCCGGGGCGCCAGCGGCTGCTCGCGGCGCTGGCGGCCTGGCGCGAGCGCCGGGCGCTCGAGCGCAACCGCCCGCGCGGATGGATCCTGGAGGATGGGCTGGTGCGCGAGATCGTGCTGCGCGTGCCGCGCACGAGCGCGGCGCTCGGCGCCATCGAGGGCATGCCGCCGGGCCTGATCGAGCGGTGCGGGGCGCAGCTGCTCGAATGCGTGCGCGCGGCGGAGGTTCCCGAGCCGGCGCCGGCGGTGAGCCGGCCGAGGCCGGATCCGCAGCAGAGCGCGCTGCTGAAGAAACTCGGCGCGATCCAGCGGGAGGCGGCCGCCGAGCTCGGGATGAGCCCGGAGGTGCTCGCCACCCGGCGGGATCTGGAACAGCTCGCCGCCGGGGGCCGGGACACGCCGGTGCTCACCGGCTGGCGCCGGACGGTCCTCGGGGAGAAGCTGCTCGCGGCGCTGTGAGCGCCCGAGCCGCGGGCGGCGCCTTCAGCGTGACAGCGCCTGCTCGACGCGGGCCGACACGGTGGCCACGTCACCTTCGGCGTCGATGCTGCGCAGCAGCCCCTGCCGGCGGTAGTAATCGACCAGCGGGCGGGTCTGCTCCTCGTAGACCCGCAGCCGCTCGGCGACCGTCGCCTCGTTGTCGTCCGGGCGCTGGATCAGCCGGTGCGGCTGGCCGGTCTTGGGACACCGTTGCGGCTCGGGGACCTCGGACGCGGAGGTCAGCAGATTGACCACCCAGCCGCAGTCGCTGCAGGTCCGCCGCCCGGCAATGCGCCGCGAGAGCTCAGCGTAATCGACGTTCATCTGCAGGACCGCATCGAGCGGCTGGCCGATCTGCGCGAGCAGGCCATCCAGGGCGCGAGCCTGGGCAAGATTGCGCGGGAAACCGTCGAGAATGAATCCCTTGCGGGTGTCGGGCTCGCCGAGGCGCTCGCGGATCATGTCGAGCACGATCTCATCGGCGACCAGCCGCCCCGCGTCCATCGCATCCTTGGCCTGCATCCCCAGGGCCGTGCCCCGGGCGACGGCGGCGCGCAACAGATCGCCGGTGGAGACCTGCGGAATGCGGAACCGCTCGACCAGGCGCTGAGATTGAGTGCCCTTACCCGAGCCCGGAGCCCCCAACAGGACGATGCGCATGAGTATGACTATTTTAGTGCGAAAGGTCTTGCACCATACCGGGGCGCGCCAGGACGGTCAAACCGGGGCGCTCCGGCGCACCGACCCCCGGGCGTGAGGCGCGGCGCTGCGCTATCCTTGCCGCTGACCTGGCAACATGCGCCCGGCGCGCCCCATGCGATGAAGCCTACCCCGAAAAAAAATGCCTTGTATGCCCAATCGGGCGGCGTCTCGGCCGTCATCAATGCCTCGGCGTGCGGGGTCATCGAAACGGCGCTGCGCCACCAGCGGCACATCGGCAGGATCTACGTCGGCCGCGACGGCATCATCGGCGCGCTCACCGAGGACCTGATCGACGTCGGCCGCGAAAGCGCCGCGACGATCCGCGCGCTCAGGCATACCCCGGGCGGGGCGTTCGGCTCGGCCCGATTCAAGCTGAAGAGCATCGAGCACAACCGCGCCGAGTACGAGCGGCTCATCGAAGTGTTCCGCGCGCACGACATCGGCTACTTCTTCTACAACGGCGGCAACGACTCGATGGACACCGCGCTCAAGGTCTCGCAGATCGGCGCGTCGCTCGGCTATCCGGTGATCTGCGTGGGCGTGCCGAAGACCGTCGACAACGACCTGCCGCACACCGACTGCTGCCCGGGATTCGGCTCGGTGGCGAAGTACATCGCCGTCTCGACCCGCGAGGCGGCGCTCGATGTGGCCTCCATGGCGCGCACCTCGACCAAGGTATTCGTGTTCGAGGTCATGGGACGGCATGCCGGCTGGATCGCCTCGGCCGCAGGGCTCGCCGGGCGCAAGCGGGGCGAGCCGCCGCACATCATCCTGTTTCCGGAGATTGCCTTCGAGCCCGAGCGCTTCCTCGAGCGGGTCAAGCAGTGCGTCACCGACTACGGCTACTGCGTCGTGGTCGTCTCCGAGGGAGCCGCCTACGCCGATGGGCGGTTCCTGGCCGAGGCGGGCACGCGGGACGCCTTCGGCCACGCCCAGCTCGGGGGCGTCGCGCCGGTGATTGCCGACATGATCCGCCAGCGCCACGGGTACAAGCACCACTGGGCGGTGGCCGATTACCTGCAGCGCGCCGCGCGGCACATCGCCTCGGAGGTCGACGTCGAGCAGGCTTATGCCGTCGGCAAGGCGGCCGTGGAACTCGGTGTCAAAGGGGTCAACGCAGTGATGCCGACCATCGTGCGCAAGCGCGCGAAGCCCTATCAATGGACCATCGGCCACGTGCCGCTCGCCGAGGTCGCCAATCGCGAGAAGAAAGTCCCGCGCGAATACATCAGCGCCGACGGGTTCGGCATCACCCCGGCCTGCCGGCGCTATCTCGAGCCGCTGATTGCGGGGGAGGCGTATCCGGCCTACCGTGACGGCCTGCCGGATTACGTGCGCATCAAGGGCGCGCCGGTGCGACGCAAGCTGAAGACGACATTCAACATCTGACGGTGCGCCAATGCAGTGCCTGCGCGGCTGCCGCGAGCCGCGCGGTCGGCGCTTCGTAGTTCGCGGTTCCATTCGGAGTTCCTTCCAGGGGGAGACAGACTGATGAGTGCCAACATGTGGCTTTGGGCGGCCATCGCCGCCGGTGTGCTCGCCGTGCTCTACGGCGTGATCTCGACGATGGCGATCCTGCGCCTGCCGGCCGGCAACGCGCGCATGCAGGAGATCGCCGCGGCCGTGCAGGCCGGGGCCAAGGCATACCTGAAGCGCCAGTACACCACCATCTTCGTGGTCGGGATCGTGGTGTTTCTCATCCTCGGATTCTTCCTCAACTGGGCGACCGCCGGCGGATTCGCCATTGGCGCGCTGCTGTCGGGAGCGGCTGGCTACATCGGCATGAGCATCGCCGTACGGGCCAACGTGCGCACGGCGGAAGCGGCCACGCGCGGCCTCAACGCCGCCCTCGCCGTCGCGTTTCGCGGCGGCTCGATCACCGGCATGCTGGTGGTCGGACTCGGACTGCTCGGGGTCGCCGGCTACTTCGCGATCCTGCGCCATCTGCTCGGCGAGGACGCGGCGCTCCATGCCATCGTGGGGCTCGCCTTCGGCGGCTCGCTGATCTCGATCTTCGCCCGCCTCGGCGGCGGCATCTTCACCAAGGGTGCGGACGTCGGCGCGGACCTGGTCGGCAAGGTCGAAGCAGGCATCCCGGAAGATGATCCGCGCAATCCGGCGGTCATTGCCGACAACGTCGGCGACAACGTCGGCGACTGCGCGGGCATGGCGGCGGACCTGTTCGAGACGTACGCAGTCACGGTCGTCGCCACGATGCTGCTCGGCGGAATGCTGTTCGCCCATCAGAGCGCGGGCGCAGGCCTCAGGGCCGCGGTCTACCCGCTCGCCCTTGGCGCGATGTCGATCGTCTCATCGATCCTCGGCACGTTCTTCGTCTCGACGCGCGAGGGCGGGAAGATCATGAACGCCCTGTACAAGGGCGTCTTCGTGGCCGGCATCGTCTCGGCGGTCGGGTTCTACTTCATCACACGGGCGCTGATGCCGCAGGAAGGCACGGCGCTGTTCGGCTGCGCGCTGATCGGCCTGGCGCTCACCACCGCGCTCATCATGATCACCGAGTACTACACGGCCACCGAGTACAGCCCGGTGCGCAAAGTGGCGGCCGCGTCGCAGACCGGACATGCAACCAACATCATCGCCGGGCTCGGCGTGTCAATGAAGTCGACCGCCCTACCGGTCATCGCGGTGTGCCTGGCCATCTGGGGCTCGTACCGGCTGGGTGAGGTCCACGGCGTCGGCCTCTACGGCATCGCGGTGGCCGCCACCGCCATGCTGTCGATGACCGGCATGATCGTGGCGCTCGATGCCTACGGTCCGATCACCGACAATGCCGGCGGCATCGCCGAGATGGCGGGACTGCCGAAGCAGGTGCGCGACATCACCGATCCTCTGGATGCGGTGGGCAACACCACCAAGGCGGTGACCAAGGGCTATGCGATCGGCTCGGCGGCGCTCGCCGCACTGGTGCTGTTCGCCGACTACACGCACAACCTTAAGGCGGCAGGGAAACTTCCGGCCTTCTCGCTGTCGGATCCGGCGGTGATCATCGGTCTGTTCATCGGCGGACTCGTGCCGTACCTGTTCGGCGCGATGGCGATGGAGGCGGTCGGACGCGCCGCCGGCGCGGTGGTCAACGAGGTGCGCCGCCAGTTCCGCGAGATCAAGGGCATCATGGAAGGCACCGCCAAGCCCGATTACTCGCGCGCCGTGGACATGCTCACCCGCGCGGCGATTCGCGAGATGATCATTCCCTCGCTGCTGCCGATCCTGGTGCCGGTGGTGCTGGTGGTGGTGATGAACGTCCTGATGGGCCCCGGCGCCGGCATCAAGGCGCTCGGCGGACTGCTGATCGGCACCATCGTGACGGGCCTGTTCGTCGCCGTCTCGATGACCACCGGCGGCGGCGCCTGGGACAACGCCAAGAAGTACATCGAGGAAGGCAACTTCGGCGGCAAGGGCTCGGAGGCTCACAAGGCGGCGATCACCGGCGATACGGTGGGCGATCCCTACAAGGACACCGCGGGACCGGCGATCAATCCGCTCATCAAGATCATCAACATCGTCGCGCTGTTGATGATTCCGCTGCTCTGAGGCGCAACGGAACACGCCTGCGGCCGCGAGACACGCGGCCGCAGGCGCCCCCCGCGGATCGAAGCGGACCGCGCCGTCCCTCAGGCGCGGCCGGCGCGCGACTGCGTCAACACCGCGCTCACCAGACGGTTCAGCCGCTCACAGTACGCTGCGACCGGCTCATCGGACTCGGCCTGTTTGCCGATCAGCGCGCGGTGGACTTCCGACAGGCGCCGCTCGATGCGCTCATCGACCGTCATCGACCGGCTGATCAGCGCGCAGACGCACGCCGAAATCTCCGCATCGAGGGTACGCGCATCGCTGCCCGCGATCTCGACTCCGGCGAGCTCGCTGGGACAGCCTGCGGCCAGATGTTCACACCATAGACGGGCAAGCTGCATAGGCTTCTGGCGTCCCTGCCGCTCGTTTTCGTATGGAAATGGGCGCCCTTCATACCATGGCCGTCGGCAAGTTGCACCGGGCATTTCGGAATTGTGCGCCGCGCGTGATGTTGGTGCGCACCAACAGAATGAACGATGAGACCCGGTCTAGCCCCATAAGCGCTTGATGCGCAAGAGCCAAACGTGCCGAGTCGGAGCGTTGTATTTACGTCAAGCGCGGCGCGGCAGCGCGCCGGCGCGGCGCGTGAACGTCTCGACGAATCGGTAACAGACTGTTACTGTTACCAGCATGCGGCGGCGACAGCACCCTGGGGCGATTCCGTGCGATCAGCAGAACAGTTTCCCGTGACCAAGACCGACGATGAGTGGCGCCAAGCGCTCACGCGGGACCAATACCGCGTGCTGCGCAGACACGGCACCGAGCGTGCCGGCACCAGCGAGTTGAATTCCGAGCACCGCGCCGGAGTGTTCGTCTGCGCCGGGTGCGCGCAGGAGTTGTTTTCATCGGAGGCGAAGTTTGAAAGCGGCACCGGCTGGCCGAGTTTCTTCGCGCCCCTGCCCGCGGCGCTCGGCACGCGCGAGGACCGCGGCCTGCTGATGCGGCGCACCGAGGTGCATTGCGCGCGCTGCGGCGGGCATCTCGGCCATGTGTTCCCCGACGGGCCGCCGCCCACCGGACAACGCTACTGCATCAACGGCGCGGCGCTGCGTTTCGAGCCGCGCTAGCGGGGTCCGTCAGGCCGCGAGCGGCAGCGGCTTGGGGCGCGCGATGGCGTAGCCCTGCAGGTAATCGATGCCCATGCGCCGCGCCATTTCCATCGCCGCGCTGTCCTCGACCTGCTCGGCGATCACCTTGAAGTTGAGCTTGCGCGCCAGCTCGATCATCGCCGTGACCATCGCCTGGTTCACCGCGTCGCGCGCCAGATTGCGCATGAACGACCCGTCGATCTTGAGGTAATCCATCGGCAGGCTGCGCAGGTTCGAGAACGAGCCGACGCCCGAGCCGAAATCATCCAGCGCGAAGCGGCAGCCCATGCCGTGCAGCACCCCGACGAAGCGGCGCGCGTGCTCTAAGTTGGCCACCACGGCCGACTCGCTGAGCTCGAAGCACACCTGACCGGGCGACACCCCGGTGCTGTCGAGGCACTCGACGACGAACTCGAGGAAATCGGGATCGGCGAGGGTCTGGCCGGAGACATTGATCGCCACGCAGCGGCGCGGCGGCACCGGCAGCGCGCCGCGGCCGAGCGCCGCCAGCGTCGTCTGCACCACCCAGCGGTCGACGAGGCCCATCAGCCGGTAGCGCTCGGCGGCGCGCACGAACTCCGCCGAGGAGATCTCTTCCCCGTCCTCCTCGCCGAGCCGCACGAACACCTCCATCGCCGGCCCGCCGGTGTCATCGCCATAGGCGGGCACGATCGGCTGCTGGTACAGCTGGAAGCGGTTCTCGCGCAACGAGACCTGCAGCTTCTGCAGCCACTGGATCTCGCCGCTGTGACGGGCAAGCGCCTCATCGTGCGCCGAATACACCGCCACCCGGCCCGAGCCGCGCTTCTTCGCCACATAACAGGCGGAATCGGCCGCCATCAGCAGCTCCTCGGGCGCGCCGCTTTCGCGCGAGATTTCCACCAGACCGACCGACACGCCGAGATTGAAGATCTTGTCGCGCCACACGAAGCGGTGATCGGCGACGGCGCGGCACACGTCATCGGCGATCTGGCGGGCCTTCTCGAGCGGACAGCCGACCAGCAGCATGCCGAACTCATCGCCGCCGAGGCGCGCCACCGTGTCGCTGTCGCGCACCGCGTCGCGCAGCACCTTGGCCACCTCGCGCAGCACGCCGTCGCCGGCGACGTGCCCGCTGGTGTCGTTGACGACCTTGAAGCGGTCGAGATCGAGGCAACACAACACGTGCTGGCCGTCGCCGCGATGTCCGCTCTCGGCGGCCTCCTGCAGGCGCCGCTCGAACTCGGGACGGTTGACCAGGCCCGTGAGCGCATCGTGCGTGGCCTGGTAGGACATCTGCCGCGCGATGCCGCGCAGCTCCGAAACGTCGTGCAGCAGCACCAGCGCCCCGCTCAGGCGCCCGCTCGCTGCGCGGATCGGCGAGGCCGACAGCTCGATCGAGCGCTCGCTGCCGTCATTGCGCGCCACGAGCAGCGCGCGCCGGCCGAGATTGACCGCGATGCCGCTGCCGAGCGCCTGGCGGATCGGCTCGGCGAGCAGCCGCCGGTCGCCGTCCTCGATCAGGTTCACCACGCCCTCGAGGCTCTTGCCGAGCGCCTGGGCGGGCGATAGCGTCATCAGCCGCGCCGCAGCGGCGTTCAGATAGGTGATGCTGCCGGCGCTGTCGGTGGCAACGACCGCTTCGGACAGCAGGTCGAGCGCGGCAAGATGCCCATCCTGCGTCTCGCCCGCGCCGCGGGGCGCGCTCGAGGTCTGCTCCGGGAGCACTTCCGTGCCCGTCACGAGCAGCGCGCGGCCGTCATATTCGACCGGCGCGACCGCCAGCTCCAGGCGCACGAGTCCCTCGGCCCCGGGCAGATCGACCTCGTAGCGCTCGGCCGCCGCCTCCCCCGCCAGGTGGCGGCGGATGTTCTCGGCGACCAGCTCGGTGTACTCCGGCGTCACCAGCTCGGTGAGCGGCCGGCCGATGAGGTCCTGCGGATCGGCGCCGAGCAGCCGGGCCAGGCGGGCATTGGCGTACACGATGACGTTGCGGTGTACCAGCACCGCCTGCTGAACCTGCGCGCCGAGGGCGAGAAACTGGCGGCGCCCGGGGGCTTCATCGCGGGGCGGCGCCGCGCCGAGCAGGTGATTGAGCGCGCTCACCAGCGCGGCGACTTCCCCCCCGGCACCGGGGCTTGCCACGGATGCCGCCGCCGGGCGTCCGGGCGGGAGGTGCTCGATCTGCTGCGCCAGGGACTGAAGCGCCTGGCGCTCATGGCGTCGGGAACGTTCGATGCGCAGCAAAAGAATCAAGGCCGCGAGCAGCGCCAGAAGGAGGCAGAGGGCCCAGACAATCGACATTCAGGTGAGCTTCCCTCGGGCGGCTGCGTCCTGGCTGCTGCGCGAATTATTGATTATATCCATACCCGAGCACGCGAACGCCGCGAGCATACCGCATGGACAGGGGCGTCCCAGCGCTAATTCACCATATCTCGTCGCAAATCGGCTTGGCAGGAGCGCCGAAAACCCGTAATTTTCCCCTGCCCCGGCTTGCCGGGAAGCTCTTGTTCGGTTTGGAGTTCCGTCACGATGCCGGCCGATGCCCGCGAACAGATGATCGAGCAGCAGGTGCGCGCCTGGGACGTGCTCGATGAGCGCGTCCTCGACACGCTGCGCAAGGTGCCGCGTGAGGCGTTCACGCCGCCGCAATACCGCTTCCTGGCGTACGCCGACACGGAAGTTCCCCTGCCGGCCGGCCAGCATATGCTCCGTCCGAGCGTGGTCGGGCGGCTGCTCGCGGCTTTGAACCTCGCCGGCGGGGAGCGGGTGCTCGAGGTCGGCACCGGATCGGGGTTCATCACCGCCTGCCTGCGCGCCGTCGGCAAGTCGGTCCAATCGCTCGAAATCGTGCCGGAGCTGGCCGAGATGGCGCGGCGCACGACGAGCGCGCTCGGCCTGCGCGATGTGGACATCGTCACGGCCAATGCCCTGGCGTTCGAGCCGACGGGCCGCTTCGAGGCCATTGCCGTGACCGGCTCGGTCCCGGTGTGCCCGCGCCGCTGGCAGAACGCACTGACCGTCGGCGGACGGCTGTTCGTCGTGGTCGGCGCCGCCCCGGTGATGGAGGCGAGGCTGGTGCGCCGGGTCGCCGAGGACGCCTGGACCGAGGAGAGCCTGTTCGAGACGGTCATCGATCCGCTGGCGCATGCCGAGCGGCCGGTGGAGTTCATCTTCTGATCACGGCGGCCGGATGCCGCGGCATGCACCGATAGGCAATCGGCCGCTTCGCACAACCTGCCCGCCGGCGTGCAACTTTGCGCCCCCGGCGGTGTTTTTAGGGAAGCCCATGCGAACCACCCGACGTCATCTCACTCTCGCGCTGCTCGCCGGCGGACTCGCGCTCGGACTGCCGGCGCTCGGCTCGGCGACGAACTTCCTGCAGGTCTATCGCGACGCGCGGCTGCACGACCCGACCTTCCGGCAGGCCTACGCCATCTACATGGCCGCGCGCGAGGCGCGCCCGGAGGCCTGGGCAGTGCTGCTGCCGCAGATCACCGCCACCGCCGGCAAGACCTGGAGCCACTCGGCCGGCAGCAGCGGTCAGATCGGCTCGACCTCGACCGGCAACCTCTACACCTACAGCCTGCCGTCGAGCTCCAACAGCAACGCCAAGCAGTGGAGCCTGGACCTGACGGAGAGCCTGTTCTCCTGGACCGACTGGATGAACCTCAAGGCCGCCGACAAGCAGGTGGCCCAGGCGCAGGCGAACTACGAGGCGGCGGCGCAGAGCCTGATCCTGCGCACCGCGACGGCCTACTTCAACGTGCTCGCCGCGGTCGACACCCTGCAGGCGCAGCAGTCCTCGCTCAAAGCCCTCACTCTCGGCCTCGAGCAGGCCAAGGAGCGCTTCAAGGTCGGCCTCATCGCCATCACGGACGTCGAGCAGGCCCGCGCGGCGCGCGACACCGCTGCCGCCGCGGTCATCACCGCCAAGCAGACTCTCGCCAACTCCCTCGATCAGCTCGCGGTGATCACCGGCACCCAGTACCGCACCCTGAGCGAGCCGGGCGCGAGCCTGCCGCTCGCCATGCCCCACCCGGCCAGCCAGGACGCCTGGGTACAGACCTCGCTGAAGCAGAACCTCGCCCTCATCGCGAGCCGCCTCGCCCAGAGCGTCGCCGAGTACAACGTGCGCGCCGCCTTCGGCAGCGACATCCCCACCATCAGTCTCGTCGCCAGCCGCTCCTACAGCAGCGACAGCACCGATCAGACGGTCTTCGGGCAGGTCTTCCACGGTCTCGGCGCCACCACCAACGACCGGCAGATCGGCATCGAGTTCTCGCTGCCGCTCTTCAGCGGCGGCGGCGACCTCGCACGCATCCACCAGACCCAGTACCAGGCGATGGCCGCCCAGGACGCGGTGGAGCAGGCCTCGCGCTCGACCATCCAGCAGGCCCGCGACGCCTACCTCGGGGTGATCACCGGCATCGCCAACGTGCGCGCGCTGCGCCAGGCGCTCACCTCGAGCCAGACCGCCTACAAGGCCACGGAAGCCGGCTACAAGGTCGGCACCCAGACCGAGGTCGACGTGCTGAACGCCCTGAGCGCCCTGGTGTCGGCCCAGACCAACTATGCCACCAGCCGCTACAACTACATCAACAGCATCATTCAGCTGCAGTACGCGGCGGGCACCCTCAGCCCGGCCGAGGTCGCGACCGTCAACGAGTGGCTGACCACGACGGTGCGCGTCTCGAGCGAGGGCGCACTGACTCCGGAGAGCATGACGCCGCCGCCACCGAAGGAGTAAGCGCGGGTGCGCCGGGGCGGCGCACCTCAGCGGTACGGCTGGTAGGATTTCTCCTCGATGAGCCGTGAGCCGAGCGCGACGTTGATGCGCTTCTTGAGCGCGGCGCGCTCGTCGTTGGCAACGTAGACCGAGCGGGCGAGCTCGATGAACTCCTGATCGAAGCTGCGCTGCGCCTCCTTGTCGCGGATGCGGTCCTCGATGTCCCAGAGGCGCTCGTTGACCGACTGCAGGGCGCGCTCATCGGCCGCGACATCCGCCGCGCCGCAGGCATCCCGCCAGGTCCGCTCGAGCAGCCCGAGCTCGAGGCGCACGTTGGCGAGCTTGGCCGCATCCGTGATGCGCGCGGCCTTGATCCTCAGGATCGTGATCTTGTCGAGCAGCTCGCCCGGGGAGATCGGCACCAGGATGTCGTTCATCGGCGCGATGGTAACAATTCATCGAGCTTGGCGGTCACCTGATCCACCCCGATCAGGTCCATCACCCCCGGCTCCTCGATCTTGGCGCTCCACGGCAGCTGTTCGGGCTCGCAGCCGCGGAAGCGCCGCGCGGCTTCAGCGTAAGCGTTCACGCACCAGCGGCGCGAGAGGTACGGGCCGCTGCGCTCGGGATTGGTGGCAGCATACAGGCCGATCACCGGGGTCGAGACCATGGTCGCCATGTGCGCCGGACCCGAGTCCGGGCTCAGCAGCACCGTGGCGCGCTCGAGCAGCGCCAGCAGCTGCGGCAACGTGTCGCGCCCGATCTGATTGTCGAGCGGGGCGCGCGCGGCGCGCTCGATGAGCGCGCCCATCTCGCGCTCCGCCGCTGCGGGACCGCCGACGAGAATGACGCGCATGCCGTGCCGGCGCACGGCATGCTCGGCGACCGCCGCGTATCGCTCGGGCCGCCAGTTGCGCAGCGCATGGCTCGAGCACGGACTGATGACGAGAGTCGCGCGCGCCTCGGGGATGAGCCGCTCGGCGTACTCGCGCGCCTCGGGGGACAGGGGGACGTCCCAGCGCAGCGTGCGCTCGGCGATGCCGAGGGCGGCCGGAAAGCCGAAGAAGCTATCGAGCACGTGCTCGCGGGTGTGCGCGGCGATGCGCGCATTGGTAAACAGCCACTGCAGCTCGCGTGCCCTGGCGCGGTCGAATCCCAGTCGCAGCGAGGCGGGCACGAGGCGCGAGATCAGGCTGGCGCGCAGCGCGAGCTGCATGTGCAGCAGCACGTCGAACCGGCGCCCGGCGAGCCGCGCGCGCACTTCGCGCGCCGAGGCAAGCCCGGCACGCTTGTCGACGGTGATAAACTCCACCCCCTCGATGAGCCCGAGCAACCGCGCCTCCGCCTTACCGATGATCCAGGTCAATTGCGTCTCGGGCCAGGCCCGCTGCAGCGTGCGCACGATCGGCACGACATGGCAGGCGTCGCCGAGCGCCGAAAGTCTGAGGATGCACAGGGAACGCGGCGGTCGGTCTGGCGGCAACATCGCGGGTGTTGGATTGAGGAGCGCGAACCGGTGAGCGCGAACTGGCCGCTCGGGCCCCTGGTGAAGCACTCGCCCATCGCCGGCGGTGCCATGCTATACAACGCCGCCCTCGCCCGCAATTGCCAGCCGGAGTGGTTCGAGCCGCAATTCTGGGCCTCGCGGGGCCGGCTCCTCGGCACGGCGCGCGGCCGCGGCACGACGCAATTCGTGCAGGCCGGGGATCGCGAGCTGGCCCTGCGCCACTACCGGCGGGGCGGACTTGCCGCACGGCTCTACGGCGACCGTTACCTCTGGCGCGCCGAGGAGCTCACGCGGCCGTTCGCCGAGTGGGTGCTCACGCACCGGCTGCACCGGGCAGGCTTGCCGGTGCCGGCGCCGATCGCCGCTCGCTATCTGCGCGATGGGCGCCTCTACCGCGGCGATATCATCACCGAACGGCTCCCCGGCACGGTGTCGCTCACCTCGGCCCTGCAGGAGGCAGAGCTGCCGCTGCTCACGTGGATTTCGGTCGGGCGGTGCATCCGGCGCTTCCACGATCTGGGCATGTGTCACGCCGACCTCAACGCGCACAATGTGCTGCTCGGCGATGAGGTGGTGTATCTGGTGGATTTCGATCGCTGCCAGCTGCGCCCCGATGGCCTGTGGCGCGACGCAAACCTCGTGCGGCTGCGCCGCTCGCTGGAGAAAGTGACCTACGCGCTGGCACCCGAGCGATTCACCGAGGCGGACTGGCAGGCGCTGCTCGATGGCTACCGCGCCGAGCCGCCGCAGCCGCCGGCGCGGGCGCCCTAGTGCGCCTGCTCTATCTGCTTGCCGTGTACGTGGCCGCGCCGCTGCATGCGGCGATGCTGTGGATCCGGGCTCGAGCGGCGCGCGATCCGCGCGCCCTGCCGCTCTCGCAGCGCTTCGGATTCGGATCGCGGATCGCCGGGGCGCCGCTGTGGATCCATGCGGCCTCCGTCGGTGAGATGCAGCCGGCGGCGGCGCTGGTGAAGGCGCTGCGCGCGCGCTGGCCGAGCCTGCCGATCCTGGTGACCGCGTTCACCCCGACCGGAGCGGCGCGCGCCGCCGCACTCGGCCCCGAAGTCACGGTGCGCTATCTGCCCTATGACCTGCCGGGCTCGGTGCGCCGCTTCCTCGAGCGCACGCGGCCCCGGATCGCGATCATCCTGGAAACGGAGCTGTGGCCGACGCTCTACCGCCAGTGCCGGCTGCGCGGCACGCCGCTGATCATCGCGAGCGCACGTCTCTCGAGCCGCTCGGCGGGCCGCTATCGCCGCTTCGCAGCGCTCCTGCACGATACGCTGCTCGAGGCAGTGGTGGCCGCGCAGAGCGCGCAGGACGCCGAGCGCTTCCGCGCCATCGGCGCCGAGCCCGCGCACACGCACGTCATCGGGAACCTGAAATTCGACTGCCCCCTGCCGCCGGACATCGGCGTGCGCGGCGCCCGGCTGCGTGAGCGCTATGCGCCGGCGCGCGCTCTGTGGGTCGCGGGCAGCACTCACGAGGGTGAGGAAGCCGCCGTGATCGGCGCCCACCGCCGGGTGCGCGCTGCGCTGCCGGGCGCGCTGCTGGTGCTCGCCCCGCGCCATCCGCAACGCTTCGAGGCGGTCGCCTCGCTGCTCGCTGCTCAGGGCATGGCTTACGTGCGCCATTCGCGCTCGCCCGAGCCCGCGGACGCTGCAGACGCCGCGGTGGTGCTGCTCGATACGCTCGGGGAACTGTTGGAATTCTATGCGGCGGCCGATGCGGCCTTCGTGGGCGGCAGTCTCGTGCCGATAGGCGGGCACAACCTGCTCGAGCCGGCGGCGCTCGGGCGGCCGATCGCCACCGGCCCGCATCAGTTCAACGCCGAGGAGGTGGCGCGGCTGCTGCTCGAGTGCGGCGCGGCTCGGCAGGTGCGCGACGCGGGGGAGCTGGCCGAGTGCATGACCGGCTGGCTGCGCGACTCCGGCGAGCGCTCGCGCGCCGGGGCACAGGGCCGTGCCGTGGTGAGCGCCCATCGCGGCGCGCTTGAGCGGCTGGTGGCCCTGATCACGCCAATGCTCGGCGCCGCATCACGCTGAGCCGGCTCAGCGCCGCAGCGTGTACTCGGCGCCGCAGTAGGGGCATTTGGCCCAGCCGGTCTTCTCGATCGGCAGATACACCCGCGGATGGGAATTCCACAGCTGCATCTGCGGCATGGGACACGACAGCGGCAGGTCTTCTTCCCCCACCTGGTACTGATGCTGAGCGTTTGGCTGAATCAGGGGCTGCGCGGCTGCGGCCATGTCAATTCCTTGCGGGCACGGGACGGTCAGGCGCGCATTATACCGGCCGCGCGCGGCATCTTGCCCCCTAACCCCCAGGCCCGAAGGTGTCCGCCCAGATGGCGCTCACCGCGGCCCGCTTGGCGGCGAATTCGGCGGCCGGCGCACGCTCCTCGCCGGCGCCGGCGAGCGCCAGATGGTGCCGGCAGGCCCGGTAGGCGCGATACGCCTCGGTGAGCGTATCGACGCTCGACTGGGGCACCAGGTTCGCCGAGGCGACGGACTCGAGCTGGCGGATGGTATCGGCGTACATCGCCACCGGCGGATACTCGCGCGCCCACTTCAGCGCCCAGTACTGGGCGAGAAACTCGATGTCCGCGATGCCACCGGCATCGTTCTTCAGATCCATCCAATCCGCCTCGCCGCGGGGGCGCTCGCGGCGCATCCGCTCGCGCATCGCGCGGACCTCCTCGCGCAGCTGCTCCCGGCGCACGCTGAAGCGCAGCACCTCGAGCCGGATGCGCTCGAATTCGGCGCACAACTCGCGCGAGCCGGCCACGGCGCGCGCATGCAGCAGCGCCTGATGCTCCCACGTCCACGCCTCATGGCGCTGATACTCGGCGAAGGCATCGATCTGTGTCACCAGCAGCCCGCCCTTGCCGCTCGGGCGCAGCCGCACGTCGACCTCGTAGAGCCGGCCGGCCGCCGAGTGCATGGTGAGCAGATGCACCACCCGCTGCACCAGACGGACGAAAAAGAGCTGATTGTCGATCGCGCGGGCGCCGACGGTCTCCTGCCGCTCGCCACGCGAGTCGTGCACGAACACCAGATCGAGATCGGACCCGTAGCCGAGCTCCATGCCGCCGAGCTTGCCGTAGGCGATCGCGCATACGCGCACCGGACGGCGCTCCTCACCGCAGGACGGCACGCCGAATTGCGCCGTGATCTGCCGCCAGCCGAGCGCGATCGCCCGATCGAGGATGATTTCGGCGATTTCGGTGAGCCGGTCGCTGACACGCATCACCGGCAGCCGGCCGGAGAGGTCCGCCACCGCCACCCGGAACACCGCCGCGCGCTGGAAGTGGCACAGTGCCTCGACCTGACGCTCCGGATCGTCCGGCTCGGCCCGCTGCAGGGCGGCATCGAGCTCGCGCGCGAGCTCTTCGCGCCCGGGCAGTGACTCGAAGGCGCGCTCGTCGATGAACTCATCGAGCAGCAGCGGATAGACGGCGATCTGGCGCGCCAGGAACTCGCCCCGCCGGCAGATCTCCACCAGCCGCACCCGCACCGCCGGGCTCTCGCTGAGCAGCGCGAAGTATGCCGAGCGCTTGCCCATGGCCTCGAGGATCGCAAGGATGCGCTGCAGCACCGTCCGCTGTTCCTCGGCGCCGGGAACCGCGGCGGCGATATCGGCCAAGAGCGGTGGCAGCAGAGCCTGCAGGCGGCGCCGGCCGGCCTCATCGAGCTTGCGCACCAGCGTCGAGGCGCGCAGCTCGAGCAGTTGCCGGGCCGTCTCGGCCGGTGAGACGAACCCGGACTCGGCGAGCGAGTCGGCCAGAGAAGCCGTCTCGGCCGGGTCGTCCCAGGCCCGCCCGAGATCGATCGGCACGCCGGAACGGGGGCTCGCGGCGGCGCCGAACATCAGCCGGTTGAAGTGACCGGCCACGCGAGCGCGATGGCGGTCCAGGGTGCGCAGCAGCGCCGGCCAGTCCGTCTCGCCCATCGCCGAGGCGATGCGCTCGCGGGGCAGCGCCTCTTCGGGCAGCTGGTGGGTCTGGCGGTCGCTGAGCATCTGCAGCGCGTTCTCCAGACGGCGCAGATAGCGGTACGCCTCGATCAGTTCCCTGACCTCCGCCGCGGGCAGGATCCGGGTCTCGGCAAGGAGCGCGAGCGCTGCGAGGAGCGAGGTGGTCTGCAGCCGCGGGTCGCGCCCGCCGCGAACGAGCTGGAAGGTCTGGGCGATGAACTCGATCTCGCGGATGCCGCCGGGACCGAGCTTGATGTGGCCGGCGAGCTCGCGCCTGACCACCTCGCGCTCGATGAGCCCCTTCATCTCGCGCAGACTCTCGAACACCCCGTAATCCAGATAGCGGCGGTAGACAAACGGGCGCAGTGATGCGGCCTGGATTTCCGCAAAGCGCGCAGCGCCGCTGACCGCGCGCGCCTTGACGTACGCGTAGCGCTCCCAGTCGCGTCCGTGCAGCGGCAGATAATCCTCCAGCGCGGCGAAGCTGGCCACGAGCGGCCCGCTGTCGCCGAAGGGGCGCAGGCGCATATCCACGCGCAGCACGATGCCCTCGTGCGTGGGCGACTCCAACAGCCGGATCATCCCCTGACCGAGCCGGGTAAAGAACTCCTCATTGCTGATCGGGCGGGGGCCATCGGTCTCACCGTGCTCGGGAAACAGCAGCACCAGATCGACGTCGGAGGAGAAGTTCAGCTCGCGCCCGCCGAGCTTGCCCATGGCCACCACGACCAGCGGCTGCGCCTGCCCGTCCGGGCCGCGCGGTTCGCCGAAGCGCTCAGTCAGCTGCCCTCGCGCGTACTCGACGCACACGGCCACAGCCGCATCGGCGAAATCCGAAGATTCCCGCAGGCTCTCCTCGATGCCGGCCCAACCCGCCAGCGCGCGCCACGCGATGCGGACCAGCTCGCGCCTGCGCCAGCGGCGCAGCGCCGTGAGCATCTGCGCCTCGGTGTCCGCCGGCGGCGGGGCCCGGCGCGCGGCCTCGCCGGGCTCGAGCGGCCGCTCGAGCCCGCAATGCGCCGCGAGGTCGGGCAGCAGTTGCGGATCGCGGATGCAGGCCTCGGCGACAAAGTCGCTGGCCGCAAACACCCGGGGCAACGCCTCTGCGACCGCGGGCGCCAGGGTCGCCAGCAGACCCGGCGCGGCCGCCTCCAGGGCGTCCAGGTGACGCTGCACGCAGACATCGAGCGCGGACGTCATGATGTCCCATACAGCCCGAAGCCACCCTGAAATGCAAGGTGCGCCGGTCGGCCAGTGTTGGATGCAGGCAACAGCGCAACAGCCTGCGGGGCACAAGGCGGCAACAGAGCGTATCGCCGAGGAGACACAAAAAAAAAGCCCCGCAAACTGCGGGGCTTCGAGGATTGCGCGGAATAGGGGGGTCTTGATCCGCGTCTTTCAGGATTGTCCCCGCTTTGGGGTCGGGCACAATCCCTAACCGATGTTGTCATGATAGCGATTCCGTCCTTTGGAATCGATACCTCTTTAGAGGGGTCCTTACATATCCATTCCGCCCATGCCGCCCGGCGGCATGGCATGGCTGTGTTCCTCCTCCTTCGGAGCCTCGGCCACCATGACCTCCGTCGTCAGCAGCAGGCCCGCCACCGAAGCGGAGTTCTGCAGCGCCAGGCGGGTCACCTTGGCCGGATCGAGAATACCGAGCTCGATCATGTCGCCGTACGCGCCCGAGGCGGCGTTGTAACCGAATGCGCCCTTGCCTTCCTTGACGCGGTTCAACACCACGGCGGCATCCTCGCCGGCATTGTCGACGATCTGACGCAGCGGCTCCTCGATGGCACGCAGGAGAATGCGCACGCCCACGTGCTGATCCTCGTTGGCGCCCTCGACCTTCTCGACCGCCTTCTGCACGCGGATCAGGGCGACACCGCCGCCCGGCACCACGCCTTCCTCGACAGCCGCGCGGGTCGCGTGCAGCGCGTCCTCGACGCGCGCCTTCTTCTCCTTCATCTCCATCTCGGTCGCCGCGCCGACCTTGATGACGGCGACGCCGCCGGAGAGCTTCGCGACACGCTCCTGCAGCTTCTCCTTGTCGTAGTCGGAGGTCGCCTCCTCGATCTGCTGGCGGATCGACTCGATGCGGGCCTTGATGTCGGCCTGCTTGCCGGCGCCGTCGATGACCGTGGTGTTCTCCTTCTCGACGACAATCTTCTTGGCCTCGCCGAGATCGTTCAGCGTCGCCTTCTCGAGCGACAGGCCGACCTCATCGGAGATCACCGTGCCGCCGGTCAGGATGGCGATATCCTGCAGCATGGCCTTGCGGCGATCGCCGAAGCCCGGGGCCTTGACGGCGGCCACCTTGAGGATGCCGCGGATGTTGTTGACCACGAGCGTTGCGAGCGCCTCGCCCTCGACGTCCTCGGCCACGACCAGCAGCGGCCGGCCGGCCTTGGCGATGCCCTCGAGCAGCGGCAGCAGCTCGCGGATGTTGGAGATCTTCTTGTCGACCAGCAGGATGTACGGCTTTTCGAGCTCGGCCGTCTGGTTCTGCTGGCTGTTGATGAAGTACGGCGAGAGGTAGCCGCGGTCGAACTGCATGCCCTCGACCACCTCGAGCTCGTTCTCGAGGCCCGAGCCTTCCTCAACCGTGATCACGCCTTCCTTGCCGACCTTCTCCATCGCATCGGCGATCGTCTTGCCGATCGACTCGTCGGAGTTGGCGGAAATCGTGCCGACCTGCGCGATCGCCTTGGAATCCTTGCAGGGCTTGGCGAGCTTCTTCAGCTCCTCGACTGCAGCGAGGACACCCTTGTCGATGCCGCGCTTGACGTCCATCGGGTTGCGCCCCGCGGAGACGGCCTTCAGGCCCTCGCGGATGATCGCCTGGGCGAGCACCGTCGCGGTGGTGGTGCCGTCGCCGGCCTCATCGGAGGTGTTCGAGGCGACTTCCTTGACCATCTGCGCGCCCATGTTCTCGAACTTGTCCTTCAGTTCGATCTCTTTCGCGACCGACACACCGTCCTTGGTGACGGTGGGGGCGCCGAAGCTCTTCTCGAGCACGGCATTGCGGCCCTTGGGGCCGAGCGTCGCCTTGACGGCGTTGGCCAGGATGTTGACGCCCTTGAACATGCGTTGGCGGGCGTCATCACTGAACCGGACTTCTTTGGCTGCCATTGTCTGTGCTCCTCGCTTACTTGCTCTCGATCACGGCCATGAGGTCTTCTTCCCGCATCACGAGCAGTTCCTCTCCCTCGACCTTCACTTCCGTCCCGCCGTACTTGCCGAACAGGACCTTGTCGCCGACCTTCACATCGAGGGCGCGGACTTGGCCGTTTTCGAGAATCTTGCCGTTTCCGACCGCGACGATCTTTCCCTGAATGGGCTTCTCAGCCGCGGTATCGGGAATGACGATGCCACCCGGGGAGGTACGCTCCTCTTCCAGGCGCTTGACGATGACGCGATCATGAAGAGGACGAATCTTCATGGTGAACGCTCCTTCAGGACACAATGGGTTAAGTTAAAGTCACGGGTGAGCTATTAGCACTCTACCCGCGTGGCTGCTAATGATAGGTAGGCGGCGCAGATTTTCAACCCTGGGGTCGTATTTTTTTTTGCCCGACCGGCGGTACGGGCCTGCGCTGCGGACAACCCTGAGCCCGCAGGCGGGCCTGCCCGCATTAGAATGAGACTTTAGTGCGATGCACAGCCCCATGAGTGAATACATCGTGGTCCTGACCACCTGTCCGGACGAGGCGAGCGCCGCGCGCATCGCCGGCGAGCTGCTCGAGTCCCGGCTCGCCGCCTGCGTGAGCCGCCAGCCGGTGCGCTCCACCTACCGCTGGCAGGGCCGCATCGAGGATGAACCCGAGGTGCTGCTGCTCATCAAAACCCTGGGCACCCGCTTCGCGGATCTCGAAATGCGCCTCAAATCGCTGCATCCTTACGACGTGCCGGAAATCATCGCCCTGCCCGTCGCGGCCGGATCGGCCGCGTACCTGTCCTGGCTGAGCGCCGAGGCGGCGCCGTGACTGCATTGCTAAGAATAAGCTCAGGTTGGTTCCGGGGGCGCGCGGCGCTGGCCGCGCTGATGCTGCTGCCGTGCCTCGCCGCGGCGGCGCAGACGGCGCCCCCGACGATCTCGCCCGCCGTGCTCGCCGCCCTCGGCACCGGTCAGGTCGGCGGCAGCAAGTTTCCCCCGCCGGACGAGGTGTTTCATTTCAAGGCCGAGCCCGGCGCGCACCGCGTCCGGCTCTCCTGGACCATCCGTCCCGGCTTCTATCTCTACCGCAGCCGTATCCACGTCAAGGCGCTGTCCGGCACGGCGATCGGGACACTCACGCTGCCGGCGGGAATCGTCAAAGTGGATCCGTACTTCGGGCGCGAACAGATTTACCGCAATGCCGTCACGGGTGAGCTTGCGGTCCTGCGCGGCACCGCCGCGGCGCCGCGCGATGCCTCCCTCGCGGTCACCTACCAGGGCTGCGCCGATGCGGGCCTGTGCTACCCGCCCATCACCAAGACGGTCACGGTCGGGCTGCCGCCGGGCGCGGGAGCTACCACCCCCGGTCCCGCGCCGCATGCCGCCGCGCCGGCGGCCGCCGCGGCAGTCCGCGATCCTCTAGTGCCGAGTCAGACCCGTTTCGCCGGACTGGTGCGCTCGGGGAGTCTGCTCGTGATGCTCGGCGCGTTCTATCTGGCGGGCCTCGCGCTCGCCTTCACGCCGTGCTGCCTGCCGATGATCCCCATCCTCTCGGCCCTCATCGCCGGCGGGCGCACGCCGAGCACCGGTCGCTCCCTGCTGCTCGCCGGCGCATACGTTCTCGGGATGGCATTCACCTACACGCTCGCCGGGATCGCCGCCGCCGCCGCCGGCGGTGAGATCCAGGCCGCGTTCCAACAGCCGTGGATCCTCGGCGCCTTTGCGGCGCTGCTCGCGGTGATGGGGCTGGCGATGCTGGGCTTGTTCGCGCTGCAGATGCCGGCGGCCCTGCAGACGCGGCTCGCCGAGATCAGCAGCCGGCGCTCGGCCGGAACCCTCGGCGGCGTGGCCGCCATGGGCGCGCTCTCGGCCCTGATCATCACGACCTGCGTCGCGCCGGCTCTGGTCGGTGCGCTGGCCGTCATCGGCCAGTCGGGCCAGATGGCCCGCGGCGGCGCCGCGCTGTTCGCGCTGAGCATCGGCATGGGCACCCCGCTGCTGGCCGTCGGGGCATCCGCCGGCCGGCTGCTGCCTAAGGCCGGCCCGTGGATGGGTCTGGTCAAGAAGCTCTTCGGCGCGATGATGCTGGCCGTCGCGGTGTGGATGCTGGCGCGGCTCGCCTCCGGGCGAGTGACGCTGGCGCTGTGGGCACTGCCGGCGCTCGCGGCCGCATGGGCCCTGGTATCGGAGGCGCACCGCCTGCACCACGGCCGCTGGCCGACGCGGGCGGCGGGCGCCCTGGCCCTGGCGTACGCACTGGCGCTGGTCACCGGCGCCGCGCTCGGCGGCACGAACCCGCTCGCGCCGCTGCGATTGACGGGCGGCGCCCCGACGCTGCAGTTCACGGCGCTGCGCTCGGTCGCGGGCCTGCAGCGTGACGTGCGCCGCGCTGCCGCGCGGCATGAGACCGTGATGGTCGATTTCTATGCAGATTGGTGCACCTCGTGCAAGCAGATGGAGGCGACGACGTTCACCGATCCGGCCGTGCGCCGGGCGCTTGCGCATACGATGCTGCTGCGTGCCGATGTCACGTCCAACGATGCAGCCGACCGGGCACTGCTGAAATACTTCGGCATCTACGGCCCTCCGACCATCGCGTTCTACGATCGCCACGGCCGTGAACAGCGCCGCGAACGCGTGGTGGGCTACCTGGATGCGGCGGCATTTCTGCGCCGTGTTCGGGCCGCCTTTGCCGCACGGCCGTCGGCATGAAACGGACCCGCAAGATCGCCCGCGGCGTGCTCGCCAGCGCGCTGATCCTCGCCGCCGCGCTCGTCGGGTTCGCGCTGGGCACCGCGCGGCAGCGGCCCCCGGCAAACCTGGTGGCCCCGGCGCCCCGCCCTGAGCCCGAGCCCTCCGCAGCCCGGGCCAGCGCGGCCCGCCATCCCATTCCCGACACCCTGCCGAACATTGCCTTCCGGGACCGGCGCGGAACGCTGCGCCGCCTCTCCGACTGGCGGGGCCACCCGCTGCTGGTGAATTTCTGGGCGCCGTGGTGCTCGCCCTGCCGCGCGGAGATCCCGCTCCTCGAACGGCTCAGCCGCTCGCGACCGCAGGGCGTTGAGGTCATCGGCGTGGCGGTCAACACGCGGCCCGGCGTGCTGCGCTACGCGCAGCACGCCGGAATCCGCTATCCTCTGCTGATCGGGCTCGGTCCGGGAATGCGGGCCATCCGGGCGCTCGGGATGGTGGCGGTCTTTCCGTTCTCGGTGTTCGTCGATTCGCGCGGGCGGATCGTCACCTTCAAGATCGGCCGCCTGCGCGCCGCCCAGGCGCGGCTGATCCTGGATCGGATCGGAGCTCTGGATCGGGGGCAGATCAACCTCGCCACCGCGCGGCGCCAGATCACCGCCGGCATTCGTCGGCTCGCGCTGCACCCGGCCAAAACCGCCACGGGCTGACCGGTTTCGGGCGGATCACTGCAGTTCGCGACAAATTCCACACGCGTTTGGTGGAATTAGGGTAAATTGCCCGACCGTACCCTGCGCAGACGCCTCACCGCATCCCGTATGACACGCCTGTTGCTGCTCAACGGCCCGAATCTGAACCTGCTCGGCACGCGCGAGCCAGACCTCTACGGGGCGGACACGCTCGAGACCATCGAGCGGCGCGCCGCCGCCTGCGCGCGCGAGGCGGGCTGCGAGCTCGCGTGCTTCCAGAGCAACGCCGAGCATGCGTTGATCGAGCGCATCCACCAGGCGCCCGCCGAGGGCATCCAGTGTCTCCTGTTCAACCCGGGCGCCTTCACGCACACCAGCGTCGCGCTGCGGGATGCGGTTCTGGCGGTCCGGCTGCCGCTGATCGAGATCCACCTGTCCAACCCGCACGCGCGCGAGCCGTTCCGCCACCGGTCCTATTTCTCCGACATCGCCCTGGGGGTGATCGCCGGCTTTGGCACCCTGGGATACGAGATGGCCGTGCGCGCCGCCGCGCAGCATCTTGCCCGGGCGCCGCGCGCCGAGTGATCCCCGAGGCAATCCGTTGCACACCGTCCGATGACCCAAGGGGGCGTTTCCACATGGACATTCGTAAAATCAAAAAATTAATCGAGCTGCTGGAAGAATCCGGCATCGCTGAAATCGAGATCAAGGAAGGCGAGGAAGCGGTGCGCATCAGCCGCATGCCGACCGGCAACGCGATGATGGTGCATGCCCTGCCGCAGATGGCCCCGGCGGTGGCGCCCGCCGAGGCGCCCGCCGCACCGGCCGCCGAGAGCGTCGCCAAGCCGCGGCCCAACGAACACGTGATCACCGCGCCGATGGTCGGGACCTTCTACGCCGCGCCGACCCCGGGGGCGAAGTCGTTCGTGGAGATCGGCGATGAAATCAAGGCCGGGCAGGTGCTGTGCATCATCGAGGCGATGAAGATGATGAATCAGATCGAAGCGGACCGCTCCGGCCGCATCACCTCGATCATGGCGCGCAACGGCGATCCGGTCGAGTACGGGCAACCGCTGTTCGTGATCGAATAGGCGCGCCTCGTCATGCTGGAAAAGGTTCTCATCGCCAATCGCGGTGAAATCGCGCTGCGCATCCTCAGGGCCTGCCGCGAGCTCGGAATCAAGACCGTCGCGGTGCATTCGACCGCCGATTACAGCCTCAAGCACGTGCTGCTTGCCGATGAGTCGGTGTGCATCGGCCCGCCGCCGTCTGCGGCGAGCTACCTGAACATGCCGGCGATCATCAGCGCCGCCGAGGTGACCGACGCGGTGGCGATCCATCCGGGCTACGGTTTCCTCTCCGAGAACGCGGACTTCGCCGAGCGCGTGGAGAACAGCGGCTTCGTGTTCGTCGGACCGAAGGCCGAGACCATCCGCACCATGGGCGACAAGGTCTCGGCGATCCGGGTGATGAAGGGGCACGGCGTGCCGTGCGTGCCGGGATCTGACGGTCCCCTCGGAGACGATCCGGACGAGAACTTCCGCATCGCGCGCGACATCGGCTACCCGGTCATCATCAAGGCATCCGGGGGCGGAGGCGGCCGCGGGATGCGTGCGGTGCACAGCGACGCCTCGCTGCTTAATGCCATCGGCGTGACGCGCAGCGAGGCGCAGGCGGCCTTCGGCAACGACCAGGTCTACATGGAAAAATTCCTCGAGCGGCCGCGGCACATCGAGTTCCAGGTGCTCGCCGATCATCACGGCAACGTCATCCACCTCGGCGAGCGCGATTGCTCCATGCAGCGGCGGCACCAGAAGGTGCTGGAAGAGGCGCCCGCCACCGGCATCACGCCCAAGCAGCGGCGCATGATGGGCGAGCGGTGCGTCGAGGCGTGCCTGGCGGTGGGCTACCGCAGCGCCGGGACACTGGAGTTCCTGTACCAGGACGGGGAGTTCTACTTCATCGAGATGAACACCCGCATCCAGGTCGAGCACCCGGTGACCGAGCTCATCACCGGCATCGACCTGGTGAAAACTCAGCTCTTGATCGCCGCCGGCGAGCCCCTGCCCTACGTGCAGAACGACATCCAGATCCGCGGACATGCCATCGAGTGCCGCATCAACGCCGAGGATCCCAAGACGTTCATGCCCTCGCCCGGGCCGATCCGCCTGTGGCACGCCCCGGGCGGCCCCGGCGTGCGCGTCGACAGTCACGTGTACTCCGGCTACAACGTGCCGCCGAATTACGACTCGCTCATCGGCAAGGTGATCACCCACGGCGAGACGCGCGAGGCGGCGATCGCGCGCATGCGCAATGCGCTCGCCGAGATGGTGATCGAGGGCATCAAGACGAACGTTCCGCTGCACCAGGAGATCTGCAATCATGCGACCTTCCAGAAGGGCGGCACCGACATCCACTATCTCGAGCGGCGGCTGGGTCTGAAATGAGCGCCCCCCCGCGAGCGAGCAGCCGGGAGGCGTGAGGCCGGCCCGCTCGCGCATCCGACATGAGCGAGTTCCTGCAAATCAGCTTCGATCTCGGCGCCCTGCCGGCCGACAGCGCCGAGCAGGCCTGCCTGGCCTGCGGCGCGAGCGCCATCACGTTCGCCGATGCGCACGATGAGCCCGTGCTCGAGCCGGCGCCGGGCGAGTTGCGCCTCTGGAGCGCGACGCGGCTGCAGGCGCTGTTCGCGCCCGGCACGCCCCAGACCGCTACCGTCCGGGCGCTCAGCGCCGCGCTTGGCGTTGAGCCCGGGCAGCTCGAGGTGCGCCGCCTGGCCGATCGGGCCTGGGAGCGGGAGTGGCTGCGCGACTTTCATGCCATGCGCTTCGGCAGGCGCCTGTGGATCTGCCCGCATCACGAGCAGGTCGAGGACCCCGGCGCCGCGGTGGTGCGGCTCGATCCGGGCCTCGCCTTCGGCACCGGCACACACCCGACCACCGCGCTGTGCCTCGAATGGCTGGACGCGCACCCGCCGCTCGGGGACGAGGTGATCGACTACGGGTGCGGCTCGGGCATCCTGGCGCTGGCGGCGGCCCGGCTCGGGGCGCGCCGCGTGCAGTGCTTCGACATCGATCCGCAGGCCCTGCTCGCCACGCGCGACAACGCCGAGGCGAATGGACTCTGCTCGCGCATCCGACCGTGCGCCTCGGCCGATGCGCTGGCCGCTCCCGCGGCGCTGCTGATCGCCAATATTCTGTGCGGACCGCTCGTGGCGCTGGCGCCGCGCTTCGCGGCGCTGGTCGAGCCGTGCGAGGCGATCCTGCTCTCGGGGTTGCTCGAGGCGGACGCCCCGGAAGTGACCGCAGCGTACGCGTCATGGTTTGAACTGAGCCCGTTCGCTTCGCGAGAGGGCTGGATCGCGCTCAGCGGCCGACGGACCGCGGCGCCCGCGCCGGCATCGCCTACCTGAATGTACACCGCCTGCCCCAAATGCGGCCTGATGCTAGTCGTGACGACAGCCGACCTGCGCGCGGCACAGGGGCACGTGCGCTGCAGCCGCTGCCGCAGCGTCTTCAATGCGCTGGACTCGCTGTCCGAGACCGCCCCGCAGGAGAGCGCGCCGGCGCCTGCCTCACCGACCCCGCCGCCCGAGCCGTCACCTCAGGTGCCGCCCCCGCGCGAGGCGACGGCCGAGCACCAGCCGCTTGCGCGGCACAGTGAGCCGCAGGCCGGGCCACTGGAGGACATCTGGGTGGGACCGGATGCGGCGCCCGCGGATCGAGAGCCGGGCGTCGAGCTTGAGAGGCCGGCGGGTCAGGCTCCCGCGCGAGCTCCTGAGCCGCCTCCCGAGCCGCACTGGGAGGTCCACGCGCAGACCGCGCCCGACCCGTCGCTGGAGCCGCAGCGGCGCCGCGAGCGGCAACCCGCCGACGAATCACCCGCCCCGCCGGCGGATTTCGAGCTCGAACCCCCAGGCGAGCGGCACTCGGGCGGATGGTTCCTCGGCGCCCTGGCGCTCGTCTTGCTGCTCGCCGGCCAGATCATCAATCATTATCGCGGGACGCTTGCCACCCTGCCGTCGATCGGGCCCACGGTGCGCACCTTTTATGGCGTGCTCGGCATTCCCGTCGTGCCGCGATGGGACGTGCGCGCGTATGAGGCGCACCAGCTCGGGGCCACGGTGAGCGGCAGCACTCCTCGCCAGATCACCGTACGGGCCAGCATCGCCAATCGCGGGCGCTGGCCGCTGCCTCTACCGCTGCTGCGCGTGACGTTGCAGGACCGCTATGGGCGGACCATCGCCGCGCGAGACGTGCCGCCTCATGATTACCTCTCGCCCGCGCCCACGGCCTCCGCGATGCTGCCGGCCGGCGGGCGGGTCGATGCGATCGTGACATTCGTCAACCCCGGGCCGCAGGCCATCGGGTTCGAGATCGACGCCTGCCTGCGCGAAGGCGATTCGGTCGTGTGCGCGCACGGAACGTATTGATGCTGCGCATTGGCCCGTACACGCTGCCCTCGCGCGCAGTGCTCGCGCCCATGGCCGGTGTCACGGACCGGCCGTTCCGCATCCTCTGCCGGCGCCTCGGCGCGGGCCTTGCGGCCTCTGAGATGCTGACCTGCGATGCGCGGCTGTGGCACACGCCGAAGTCGCGCCGCCGCCTCGATCACAGCGGTGAACCCGAGCCGCGCGTCGTGCAGCTCGCGGGCGCCGAGCCGCAGGTGCTCGCGCAGGCGGCGCGCCTCAGCGTCGATCGCGGCGCGCAGATCATCGATCTGAACATGGGCTGCCCGGCGAAGAAGGTGTGCGGGAAACTGTGCGGCTCGGCGCTGCTGCGCGATGAGGGGCTCGTCGCGCGGATCCTCGAGGCCGTGGTGCGCGCGGTGGATGTGCCGGTGACGCTGAAGATCCGCACCGGCTGGGATCGCGAGCATCGCAACGGCGTCGACATCGCGCGCATCGCCGAGCGCAGCGGCATTCAGGCGCTCGCAGTGCACGGGCGCACGCGCGCCGACTTCTACCAGGGCGAGGCCGAATACCAAACGATCCGGGAAATCAAGTGCGCCGTGCGCATTCCGGTGTTCGCCAACGGCGATATCCGCACGCCGCAGGATGCGCGCAAAGTGATTGATTTCACTGGGGCCGACGGTGTCATGATCGGTCGGGCGAGCTTCGGCGAACCGTGGCTCTTCCGCGCCGTCGATGCCTATCTCGATGCGCGGCCCGCTGCAGCACTGGTGCGCGCCGAGGTGCGTGATATGATCCTCGCTCACCTCGAATCCCTGTACGGTTTCTACGGCGAGGAAACGGGCGTGCGCATGGCTCGCAAACACCTCGGCTGGTATTGCGAGCGCTGCTGGCCCGATCCGGAGCCGATCCGTGTGGATCTGATGGCGGCTGCGGGCGCGAGCGAGCAACTGACGCGCGCGCGCCGGCACTTCGACGCGTGGGCAGCGGATTGCGCGCGCGGCGTGACGAACAGCATCAGTTGAGAATTTCACATGACACCAAAAAAAAAGAACGGGCCGTGGCGGGAGGGGGGCATTCGCGTCAATGGCCACGAGCTGCCGTTGCGCAGCCATGCCGAGCGCGCCCTCAGCGACTATTTCACACATCTGAACGGCTCGAACCCGGCAGGCCTGTACAACCTGGTGCTGCGTGAGGTGGAGGAGCCGCTGTTTCGCGTGGTGCTCGATTACGCCGAGGGCAACCAGAGCCGCGCGGCGGACATCCTCGGCATCAACCGCGGGACGCTGCGCAAGAAGCTCAAGCAGTTCGGCCTGACCAACTGACCTCGCGATGATCCAGACTCCGCGGCCCGTGCGGCGGGCACTGCTCTCCGTTTCCGACAAGACCGGCCTGGTGGAGTTTGCACGCGCACTGGCGCGACACCGCATCGAGATTCTCTCGACCGGCGGCACCGCGAAGCTGCTCACCGCGAAGGGACTGACGGTGCGCGAAGTGTCCGACCACACGGGTTTCCCCGAGATCATGGACGGGCGCGTCAAGACGCTGCATCCGAAGATCCACGGCGGACTGCTGGGCCGGCGCGGCGTGGACGAGCAGGTCATGGCGCTGCACGGAATCGAGCCCATCGATCTGCTCGTGGTCAACCTGTACCCGTTCGCCGAGACGGTGGCGCGCCCCAAGTGCAGCTACGAAGAGGCGATCGAGAACATCGACATTGGGGGCCCGGCGATGCTGCGCGCGGCGGCCAAGAACCACGAATCGGTGGCCGCCGCGGTCGACCCGGCCGATTACGGCCGGCTCCTCGCCGAACTCGACGCCGACGGCTGCATCAGCGATGCGACGCGCGCCTATCTGGCCACCAAGGTATTTGCCCACACGGCCCGCTACGATGCGATGGTCGCCGCCTACCTCGCCCGCCAGCATGGCGGCGGCGAGCCGCTGCCGCCGACGCTGCCGCTGGTGCTCGACAAGGTGCGCGATCTGCGCTATGGGGAAAATCCGCACCAGCACGCGGCACTGTATCGCGACGCGCTCGGCGGCAACGGGCTCGCCCAGGCGCGACTGCTGCAGGGCAAGGATCTATCGTTCAACAACATCGCCGACGCCGATACCGCCATCGAGTGCGTGCGCCAGTTCGATGCGCCGGCCTGCGTGATCGTCAAGCACGCCAACCCGTGCGGCGTGGCGCTCGCCGCCTCGCTGCTCGAGGCCTACGATCGTGCCTACCGCACCGACCCGACCTCCGCATTCGGCGGCATCATCGCCTTCAACCGCCCGCTCGATGCGGCCACCGCCCGCGCTATCACGACCCGCCAGTTCGTCGAGGTGATCGCTGCGCCGGCGATTGACGCTGAGGCGGCAGCCCAGCTCGCCGCCAAGCCCAACGTGCGGGTGCTCGCACTGGGTGACATGCATGCCCCCGCCGCGGCCGGCCTCGAGTACCGCAGCATCTCCGGCGGGCTGCTCGCCCAGAGCCGCGATACGGGGCAGGTGAGCGCGGCCGATCTGAAAGTGGTCACGCGCCTGCGGCCCACACCCGCGCAGCTCACCGATCTGCTGTTCGCCTGGCGCGTGGCGAAGTTCGTCAAATCCAACGCCATCGTGTTTGCGCATGACCGGGCGACCGTGGGCGTCGGCGCGGGGCAGATGAGCCGCGTCTACTCGAGCCGCATCGCCGCGATGAAGGCCGCCGACGAGAAGCTCTCGGTCGAGGGCGCGGTGATGGCCTCCGATGCATTCTTTCCGTTCCGCGACGGCATCGACGTGGCCGCCGAGTACGGCATCGGGGCGGTGATCCAGCCCGGCGGCTCGCGCAACGACGCTGAGGTGATCGCCGCCGCGGACGAGCACGGCATGGCCATGGTGTTCACCGGCATGCGTCATTTCCGGCACTGATGCGCCGATGAAGGTCCTGATCATCGGCGCGGGCGGCCGGGAGCATGCGCTCGCCTGGAAATGCGCCGCGTCCGAGCGAGTCGAGGAGGTGCTGGTCGCGCCCGGGAACGCCGGTACTGCGCTCGAGCCGAAATGCCGCAATGTGCGCGTCAGCGCCGCCGACATCCCCGCGCTGGTCGAGCTCGCCCGGCGCGAGAGCGTGACGCTCACGCTCGTCGGTCCGGAGGGTCCTCTGGTGGAGGGCGTGGTCGATGCATTCCAGGCCGCCGGGCTCGCCTGCTTCGGCCCGACCCGCGAGGCAGCGCGCCTGGAGGGGTCCAAGGCGTTCACCAAGGACTTCCTCGAGCGTCACGGTATTCCCACGGCGCGCTCACGCACATTCACGCGCGCGGACTACGATCCGTCCTGGCTCGAGCACCAGCCCCTGCCGGTGGTGATCAAAGCGAGCGGGCTCGCAGCGGGGAAAGGCGTGATCATCGCCGAGACGCGCGAGCAGGCGCGCGCGGCCATCGGCGGTATGTTCGCCGGCCGCTTCGGGGCGGCGGGCGAGCAGGTGGTGGTGGAGGAGTTTCTGCGCGGCGAGGAAGTGAGCTTCATCGTCATGGCGGACGGCACTCACGTGTTGCCGCTCGCGACCTCGCAGGATCACAAGCGGCGCGACGACGGTGATAAGGGCCCGAACACCGGCGGCATGGGCGCATATTCGCCGGCGCCGTGCGTGACGCCCGAACTGCACGCACGCATCATGCGCGAGGTGATCGATCCCACCATTGCCGGACTCGCCGCCGACGGCACGCCCTACACCGGGTTTCTCTACGCCGGGCTGATGATCGGCGCGGACGGCACGCCCAACGTGCTCGAATACAACTGCCGCTTCGGCGATCCGGAGACTCAGCCGGTGCTGAGCCGGCTGCGCACGGACCTCACTGTGCTATGCGAGGCGGCACTCGCGGGCCGCCTCGATACCGTGAATGCCGAGTGGGACGCGCGGGCGGCGCTCGGCGTGGTGCTCGCCGCGGGCGGTTATCCCGACTCGGTGCGCAAGGGAGATCGGATCGCAGGCCTCGAGCGCGCCGCCGCGCTGGCCGACGGCCGCGGCAAGATATTCCATGCCGGCACCCGACTCGAGGGCGAGCAGGTCCTCACCGACGGCGGACGGGTGCTCTGCGCGGTGGGCCTGGGCGAATCCGTGTCCGCCGCCCGCGAGACCGCGTACGCGCTGGCCGGAGCCATTCACTGGCCCGGCATGCAGTTCCGGCGGGACATCGGCTACCGCGCGATCGCGCGCGAACAGCGCAGCTGAGGCAAACGGGCGCCAGAGAACCGGCGGGGCGGGCTCGAACTCGACCGCGAGCCCCGCACGTCTCCTTGAGCGCCGGCGCGCAGCTGAAGGCGGTGAGGCTCTCGCTGATGAGCGCCGCGCAAGGGTGCAAGCTCGCTCGCCGGCCATCCGCCACCGCGTTACAGCGCACCGCACCATGCGAACACGATCAGTTGCTCGAGTCCATCGCTGCCATCCTGCCCCACAACCGACCCCATGATGCTTCGCGAGTTTTCGAGCCAGTCGGTGTACGGGACACCGACGCCGTCTTGAATGAATTTGACGTGCGCCCGACCCTCGGCGAAACGCCAGTCAGAGCCCGTATCGCGCGGGCCGTGTGCGCCTGATCGGCGAATCCTCTGCTCGCGGCGATGTCCGCGAGCGGCGCATCCGTACCGGCAATGATCCCGAAGGCCCGATGCGCGCGCCCCTCGGCGTGCAAGACCGCTGGAGTGACCCCGAACACCCGACGAAAGCCGCGCGCGAGCGTCTCGGGGCGCAATCCCTGCTCGCTTGCCCAGCGGCCGCGACCGCACAGCGGGTCGGCGAAGGTCCTCTTTGTCTTCAACGACGCGCGCGGCGAACGCACAACCCATGTGGATTGCGAAAGACCCTCGATTCAGTCAAACGGACTCCTCATGCGGCAAGCCGACACACGCGCCTATCGCTTCATCGCCTCGAAGAACTCGCTGTTGCACTTGGTGTCCTTGAGCTTGTCGAGCAGGAACTCGATCGCCGCGAGCTCATCCATCGGGTGCAGCAGCTTGCGCAGGATCCACATCTTGGCGAGTTCGCCCTGATCGGTGATGAGCTCCTCCTTGCGCGTGCCCGAGCGGTTGATGTTCACAGCCGGGAACACCCGCTTCTCGGCGATGCGCCGGTCGAGGTGGATCTCGCTGTTGCCCGTGCCCTTGAACTCCTCGTAGATGACATCGTCCATCTTCGAGCCGGTATCGATCAGCGCGGTGGCGAGAATGGTGAGGCTTCCGCCCTCCTCGATGTTGCGTGCCGCGCCGAAGAAGCGCTTGGGGCGCTGCAGAGCATTGGCATCCACGCCGCCGGTGAGCACCTTGCCGGACGACGGCACCACGGTGTTGTAGGCGCGCGCCAGTCGCGTGATGGAGTCGAGCAGGATCACCACGTCCTTCTTGTGCTCGACGAGGCGCTTGGCTTTCTCGATGACCATCTCGGCGACCTGCACGTGGCGGGCAGCCGGCTCATCGAAGGTGCTCGAGACGACCTCGCCCTTGACGGTGCGCTGCATCTCGGTCACTTCCTCGGGCCGCTCGTCGATCAGCAGCACGATCAGATAGATCTCGGGATGGTTCGCCGTGAGGGAGGTGGCGATGTTCTGCAGCAGCATCGTCTTGCCGGCCTTCGGCGGGGAGACGATCAGGCCGCGCTGCCCCTTGCCGATCGGCGCCACCAGATCAATGGTGCGCGCCGTGAGATCCTCGGTCGAGCCATTGCCGCGCTCGAGCTTCAAGCGCTTGGTCGGGTGCAGCGGCGTGAGGTTCTCGAACAGCACCTTGTTGCGCGAGCTCTCCGGGGAGTCGAAGTTGATCTCCCCGACCTTCAGCAGCGCGAAGTAGCGCTCCCCGTCCTTCGGCGGGCGGATCAGCCCGGAGATGGTGTCCCCGGTGCGCAGGTTGAAGCGGCGGATCTGACTGGGACTGATGTAGATGTCGTCGGGGCCGGCGAGGTACGAGCCGTCCGCCGAGCGCAGGAAGCCGAAGCCGTCCTGCAGGATCTCGAGCACGCCGTCGCCGTAGATGTTCTCGCCGTTGCGGGCGTGCGCCTTGAGGATCGAGAAGATGATGTCCTGCTTGCGCGAGCGGGCGAGGCTCTCGAGCCCCATGGACTCGGCGACTTTCACCAGTTCGTAGATGGGCTTGGCCTTGAGCTCGGTCAGGTTCATCGAGTTGCGCGACTGCGCAAGCTCGGCGGGACTGATGATCTCCGACTCGTCGGCCTCGAACATCTCATCGTGCAGGTCATCCGGCCGGCCGCCGGTATTGCCGTTGGAGCGGTTGCCGTCGCGCTCACGGTTGCCGTGGCGCTGACCCTTGGACCGGTTGCGGCCCTGATTGCCGAGGTAGCCTCTCACAGATTGCTTTCCAGGAATGCCGAGAGTTGTGATTTGGACGCGGCACCGACCTTCTGGGCCTCGACCGTGCCGTTCTTGAACAGGATCAGTGTCGGGATGCCGCGGATGCCGTACTTCGGCGGGGTCTGCGGATTCTCATCGATATTGATCTTGGCGATCTTGACCCGGTCCTGGTACTCGCCGGCGAGCTCATCCAGTATCGGGGCAATCATCTTGCACGGACCGCACCATTCCGCCCAGAAATCGAGCAGCACGGGCTTGTCGGACTGCAGGACGTCCTGCGTAAAGGTGGCGTCTGTGGTATGGACGATGTGCGGGTTGCTCACGCGGTTCAACCTCCGTGAAGGCAGTAGCTTTTTTGTCGGGATTTGCGAAAGGCAATCGAAGCCGGGTGGCGGGCTGCGAAGGCCCCTGCCGGAAATACCCGTCAAACGGTTACACTAACTCGTGAAGTAATGAGGTATCGAGCTTGATTCAATTAGGGTGTGCCTGCGTGCTGCGCCCCTCGGGGCCGGCAGGCGCGGACCGGCTGGTCCGCCTACTGGGACGCTTTTTAGCGCTTCCGGGGCCCTTTTGCAAGGCCCATTGGGCCCTCCGTTCAACACTGTGACACAGAGCCTCAGCCGTTTGCAGCCGCGCCGCCCACGGCACGCATCCCGAGGCGCCAGGAGAGCGGAAACGTCCTCGCATCGGCAGCTGAAGTCCCAACCGGTATGCCCTGCGGGCGGCTCAGCCAGGCACGTTCACGTCGCCTCGGCCGGCGTTGCGCATCGGCCCGCATACGGGCCGCACCGGCTGCGCGCGCGAGCGTGGCAGCAGGTAGGATGGGCGCAAAAATCGATGGGCCTATATTACCACAACCGCTTGAGCGGCGCCTTCCTGCGGATTTTCCGCAATGGCCGGCGCGCGCCGGAGACTCGATGAACGAACCCCTTGCACCTGCCGTGAACTTCGACAGCCTCGGCCTCGCCGCGCCGGTACTCGCGGGCATCCGCGACGCCGGCTTCACGCAATGCACACCCATTCAGGCCCAGACGCTGCCGATTGCGCTGACTGGGCGCGATGTGGCGGGCCAGGCCCAGACCGGCACCGGCAAGACCGCCGCGTTCCTGGTAGCCCTGTACCACACGCTGCTCACCCACCCCGCCCCGCCGGGCCGCACGCGCACCTCGGTGCGCGCGCTCATCGTGGCGCCGACGCGCGAGCTTGCGGTGCAGATTCACCACGACGCCGAGACGCTCGGCCGGCACACGGGACTGAAGCATGCCGTGGTGTACGGCGGCATCGATTACGAGAAGCAGCGCCGCACGCTCGAGGAAGGCATCGACGTGCTGATCGGCACGCCCGGGCGCCTCATCGATTACTACAAGCAGCACATCTTCGATCTGAAGCACGTGCAAGCGCTGGTGCTCGATGAGGCCGACCGCATGTTCGATCTGGGCTTCATCGCCGACATCCGCTACCTGCTGCGCCGGCTGCCGCACCCCGAGCGGCGCCAGTCCATGTTGTTTTCGGCGACGCTGTCCTACCGGGTGCTCGAACTCGCCTACGAGCACATGAACAACCCCGAGCTGGTGCGCATCGAGCCGGACAAGAAGACGGTCGACCAGGTCCGCCAGATCATGTACTACCCCTCGATGGAGGAGAAGATCCCGCTGCTCGTCGGGCTGCTGCGCCAGAGCGAGGCTCGCCGGACCATGATATTTGTCAACACCAAACGCATGGCGGAGAAACTCGAGGCGGTGCTGCGCGCCAACGACTTTCACGCCCAGGCGCTCTCCGGCGACGTGCCGCAGGCGAAGCGGCTGCGCTTCCTGCGTGACTTTCACAACGGCGAGCTCGCGGTGCTGATCGCCACCGACGTCGCCTCGCGCGGGCTGCACATCCCCGAAGTCAGCCATGTGTTCAACTTCGATCTGCCGCAGGACGCCGCCGATTACGTGCACCGCATCGGCCGCACCGCGCGCGCGGGCGCCGAGGGGGATGCGATCAGCTTCGCCTGCGAGGAGTACGCGGTGGGGCTGCCGGATATCGAGGAGTACATCGGCCACAAGATCCCATCCGCCCCGATCGCCCCGCAGATACTGGCCACGGGACTGGTGAAACCCGAGCCGTTGCCGGAGCATCGGCGCGGGCCGCGCCGCGGCGGCGCGCGTCCGGGGCGCCGGCCGCACCCGGGAGGCCCCGGCAATGCGGGCCGGCGCGGGCGCGGCAAGCCGCACCGCTCCGGCTAGCGCGCCGCCGCCGCCGCCGCGGCGTATGATACGGCGGTGTCGACGGATGGCACGGCGCGGGCGCGAGCGGCCGCTCTCGCCCCTCGACCTGCAGCCACACTGCGCCATGATGGATACCGACATCGAAGACAACGTCGATCGCAAGCTGTTCCGCAGTCTGGAGAAGCTGCGCCAGCTGCGCATCGAGCACCGAGACCTCGACGAGGTGATCGGCCGGTTGTCCCTCGACATGCACGTCGATGAGCTGCAGTTGAAGCGCCTGAAGAAGCGCAAGCTGGTGCTGAAGGATCAGATCACGCGTCTCGAGAGCGAGCTTATCCCCGATCTGAACGCGTAGGCGCGCCGCTCGCGCTAAGCGGCCGCCGCGGCCGACTGCATCAGTGTCCAGAGCGCCTCGACATGACGGTGCTCGGTCGCCTCCACGCCGAAGGAGACACGCACCATCCAGCGCCCCTCGAGCATCGCCGGGGTGAGATACGCCTGACCGGACTCGTTGATGCGCCGGGCCCAGGCGAGCGTGTGCCGGTCGAGCGCATCGCCCTCGACCCCCGGCGGCTCGTGCCGCACGCACACGGTCTGCAGGGTCACCGGCGCGAGGCGCCGCCAGTGGCTCGCCGCGTCGATGCGCTCGGCGAGCCAGCGGGCATGGGCCAGATCGCGCCGCAGGCGGGTCTGCAGGCCGCTCACGCCCTGCTCGCGGATCAGAAACCACAGCTTCAGCGCCCGGAAGCGCCGGCCGAGCGGGATGCCCCAGTCGCGCAGGTTGCGCACGGTCTCATCCGCGCCCGTGCGCAGATAGCTCGGGCTGCTCGACATCACTCGGATCAGGTGCTGCGGGTCGCGCACGTAGTAGAGCGAGCAGTCGAACGATGCGCCCAGCCACTTGTGCGCGTTGACGACCAGCGAGTCGGCGCGCTCGATGCCCTGCCACAACGTGCGGCACTCCGGCAGGATCATGGCCGAGCCGGCCAAGGCGGCATCGACATGCAGCCATGCGCGGTGCGCGGCGGCGACCTCGGCGAGCGGCGCCAGCGGATCGATGGCGGTCGTCGCAGTCGAGCCCACCGTCGCCACGACCGCGCAGGGGCGCAGTCCGCGCTCGAGGTCCTGTGCGATCGCCTCGCGCAACGCCTCGGGCCGCATCCGGTATGCCTCGTCCACGGCGATCATGCGCAGGTTCTCGCGCCCGAATCCCGCCAGCAGCGCCGCCTTCTCGACCGAGCTGTGACTCTGACTCGACAGGTAAACGGTCAGGGGCTCGGCACTGGCCTGAAGCCCGCCGCGCGCGGCCCCGTAGCCCGTGGCGCGCTCTCTGGCGCACAGCAGCGCCACGAGGGTCGCGGTCGAGGCCGTGTCCTGGATGACGCCGCTCCAGTGATCCGACAGGCCCATCATCTGACGCAGCCAGTCAGTGGTGAGCTCCTCCAGCTCGGTGAGCGCGGGGCTCGCCTGCCAGTTGAGCCCCAGCTGGGCGAGTCCGGTGCTCGCCAGGTCGCCGAGCACCGCGGCGAGCGCGCTGTTCGACGGGAAGTAGGCGAAGAACCTCGGGTCCTGCCAGTGGGTGCAGCCCGGCAGGATGATCCGCGACAGATCCCCGAGCACCTCCTCCATGGGCTGCGGATCGAGCGGAGGGGCGCCCGGCAGCCGGCCCCGCACCTCCCCGGGCGCGACGCGCGACACGACCGGGAATGCGCCCTCGCTGCAGTCGCGCCGGTAATCGGCGATCCAGTCGATCAGCTGATGGCCGCGCCGGCGGAATTCCTCGTGATCCATGCCGGCAGCGCTCAGGCGGTGCCGCCAACCGTCAGTCCCTCGATCTTCAGCGTCGGCTGGCCGACGCCGACCGGGACGCTCTGACCCTCCTTGCCGCAGGTTCCGACGCCGTCGTCGAGCTTCAGGTCGTTGCCCACCAGCGTGACGCGCGTGAGCACGTCCGGGCCGTTGCCGATCAGAGTGGCGCCCTTCAGCGGCGCGCCGAGTCGCCCGTTCTCGATGGCATAGGCCTCGCTCGCGGAAAACACGAATTTGCCCGAGGTGATGTCCACCTGCCCGCCGCCGAAGTTCACCGCGTAGATGCCCCGCTCGACCGAGCGGATGATCTCCTCGGGGTCGTAAGGGCCCGGGCGCATGTAGGTGTTCGTCATGCGCGGCATGGTCACGTGCGCGAACGACTCGCGGCGCCCGTTGCCCGTCGGCCGCTGCCCCATCAGGCGGGCGTTGAGCCGGTCCTGCATGTACCCGCGCAGAATGCCGTCCTCGATCAGGGTCGTGCACTGGGTCGGGGTTCCCTCGTCGTCGATGTTGAGCGAGCCGCGCCGCCGCGGCAGCGTCCCGTCATCGACCACCGTGCAGCCCGGCGCGGCGACCCGCTCGCCGATGCGGTTGGCGAACGCCGAGGTGCCCTTGCGGTTGAAATCGCCTTCGAGCCCGTGCCCGATCGCCTCGTGCAGCAGGATGCCCGGCCAGCCCGGCCCGAGCACCACCGTCGTGGTCCCCGCCGGCGCCGGCACCGCCTCGAGATTCACCAGCGCCTGGCGGGCCGCCTCGCGGGCGAGGCGCAGCGGGGTGTCGCCGGCGACGAGCTCGGCGAGGGAGTAGCGGCCGCCGGCGCCGCAGTAGCCCTGCTCGCGCCGGCCGTTGTGCTCCACCAGCACCGACACGTTGAAGCGCACCAGCGGGCGCACGTCGGCCGCGAGGTCCCCGTCGCTGTTGGCGATCAGCACGATCTGGTGCACCGCCACCAGACTCGCGGTCACGTGCACGATGCGCGGATCGATGCTGCGCGCTTCGCGGTCGACGCGCTCGAGCCAGGCGACCTTGTCGGGATCTGACAGCGTCTCGAGCGGATCGGCCGGCAGATACAGCTCGTGGCCGCGCCGTTCGCGCCAGGCGGCGACCTGCCGGTCCGCGCCCTGCACGGCGATCGCGCGCGCGGCGCGCGAGGCTTCGGTGAGGGCCGGCAGCACGATCTCATCGGAATAGGCGAAGCCGGTCTTCTCGCCGGCGAGCGCGCGCACCCCGACACCCTGCTCGATGCTCGAGCTGCCGTCCTTGACGATGCCGTCCTCGAGCGACCAGGACTCCTGGCGCGAGAGCTGGAAGTAGACATCGGCGAAATCGACCGAGTGCGTGAGCACCTCGCCGAAGACACGATCAAGACGGCCGTCAAGGCCGCTCGGGCGCAGGATGAGATCGCGGGCGAGCGTGAGCGGATCGGTGCGGGTCGGTTCGGTCATATAGGCTTTCCGTTTCAGTGCGGGCGCGCGCTCAGCCGAGCACGCGATGCTCGAGCGCCGGGAAACTCTCGCGGTCGCGCCGCTCGGCTTCGAGGTCGATGTCGGCGGTGATGCAACCGCGCCCCTGCGCCAGCCGGGCAAGCACCCGGCCCCAGTGATCGACGATCAGACTGTCGCCGTAGGTCTCGCGCCCGTTGGGGTGCACTCCGGACTGCCCCGGAGCAATCACCGCGCAGAGATTCTCGATCGCACGGGCGCGCAGCAGCACTTCCCAGTGCGCGCGTCCCGTCGCGGCGGTGAACGCCGCCGGCACCGTGAACAGCTGCGCCCCGCGTGCGCTCAGCGTCCGATAGAGCTCCGGGAAGCGCACATCGTAGCAGACCGACAGTCCGAGCCGTCCGGCGGGCGTATCCAGCACCACAGGCTCGGCGCCGGGTGCGAAGTTCGCCGACTCGCGGTAGCTCTCGGCGCGGCCGGGCAGCTGCACGTCGAACAGATGAATCTTGTCGTAGCGCGCGCGCCGCTCGCCTGCCGCGTCATACACCAGGCAGGCGGGCGCTACGCGCCCATCGGGCGCACCGCCCAGGGGCACGGTCCCGCCGACGATCCACAGGCCGAGCCGCCGCGCCGTCTCGGCCAGAAAATCCTGAATGGGACCGCGGCCGTCGGGCTCCTGGACGCCGCGCCGGTCGGCCTCGCGCAGCCCCATGAACGCGAAATTCTCCGGCAGCGCCGCGAGCTGCGCATCGCGCGCGGCGGCCTCCTCGAGCAGCACCCTCGCGTCCGCGAGATTGACCTCTACCTCAGGACCCGAGGTCATCTGGATCGCGGCCACGATGGTCATGAGGAGAGCCTACTCCGTCCGCCGGGCGCGCGCTTCACAGCGCCACGACGTCGAACTGGTCGACGCCGTAGAGCGCCTCGACCTGCAGCCGCACCGTGCGGCCGACCGAGCGCTGCAGGCCCGTCAGCGCCGCCGATTCGGCCTCGAGGAGGCGGTCCACCACCGCCTGGTGCGCCAGCACCAGCAGCTCGCCGCAGGCGGCGCGCTCCTGGCGCAGCAGCTCGCGGAAAATCTCGTGACAGACCGTCTCGGTGGTCTTGATGAACCCGCGTCCCTCGCACGCCGGGCACGGCTCGCACAGCAGGTGCGCCAGGCTCTCGCGGGTGCGCTTGCGGGTCATCTCCACCAGGCCAAGCGGCGAGAGGCTGACGATGCGGGCCTGCGCCCGATCGCCGGCGAGGGAGCGCTCGAGCGCCGCCAGGATCTGCCGGCGATGCGCCTCGGCGTGCATGTCGATGAAGTCGATGATGATAATGCCGCCGAGGTTGCGCAGTCGCAGCTGCCGCCCGATCGACTCGGCCGCCTCGAGGTTGGTGCGGAAGCTCGTCTCCTCCAGGTTGCGATGGCCGACGTACCCGCCGGTATTGACGTCGATGGTGGTCATCGCCTCGGTCTGGTCGATGACCAGGTGGCCGCCGGACTTGAGCATCACCCGCCGCTCGAGCGCGCGGCCGATCTCCTCCTCGACGCCGTGCAGATCGAATATCGGGCGCGCGCCGCTGTAGAGCTCCAGCCGCGCGGCCGCGCCCGGCATGAACTGCTCGGCGAACACGCTCATGCGCGCGAAGGCCTCGGCCGAATCGACCCGCACCACGCCGACCTCGCGCGTGAGCTCATCGCGCAGCAGCCGCAGCGCGAGCGGCAGGTCCTCGTGCACCACCGCGCCCGCGGACGTGGCGGCCGCGAGCCGGCGCACGTGCTGCCAGAGCCGCTCCAGGTAGCCCATGTCCTCGCGCAGATCCTCGGCCGTGGCGCCCTCGGCGGCGGTGCGCAGGATGTAGCCGCCGGGGCCGCCCGGCTGCAGCCCGGCCACGAGCGCCTTCAGCCGGGCTCGCTCGTCCTCCTCGTCGATCCGCGCCGACACGCCGATGCCCTCGCCCTCGGGCAGATACACCAGATAGCGCGCCGGCAGCGTGACGAACGTCGTCAGGCGCGCCCCCTTGCTGCCGATCGGGTCCTTGATCACCTGCACGAGCAGCTCATCGCCCGGGCTGACGAGGCGGCGCACGTCGACCGGTCCGTCGGCACCCGCCGGCGAGCGCGGCGCCTCCCCGAGCGGGGAGCTCACGATGTCATCGGCATGCAGGAACGCGGTGCGCTCGAGCCCAATGTCCACGAATGCCGCCTGCATGCCCGGCAGCACGCGCATCACGCGTCCTTTGTAGAGATTGCTCACCAGCCGGCGGCGGCTGGCGCGCTCGATGAAGATCTCCTGGACGATGCCGTCTTCGATGAGCGCGGCGCGTGTCTCACCGGGCCCAACGTTGAGCAGAATCTCCCTCAAGCGCGGCTTCCCCGCCAATAGCCGATGCCGGCCGTGCGCAGCAGCTCCGCTGTTTCCGCGAGCGGCAATCCCACCACGCCGGAGTAGCTGCCGGTGAGCGATTCGACCAACACGCTGCCGAAGCCCTGAATGGCGTAGGCGCCCGCCTTGTCGCGCGGCTCGCCGGTCTGCCAGTACGCCTCCCGCTCCGCCAGCGTCAGGTCGCGCAGGCGCACCGAGCTGGCGCTGACGCGCACCTCGACGCTGCGCTCGCTTGCCAGCGCAACCGCCGTCAGGACCTGGTGAACCCGGCCGGAGAGCCGGCCCAGCATGGCGAGCGCATCGGCGCGGTCGACGGGTTTGCCGTAGACGGCGCCCTCGAGCACCACGGCGGTGTCGGCCGCGAGCACCGGCAGGCGCTCGCCGCGGTTGCGCACGGTTATCGCCTTCTCCAGCGCCAGCCGCTCGACGTAATCGTGCGGCGACTCGCCGGGCAGCGGATTCTCATCGATGTTCGCCGCCACCGCCTTGTGTGGCACGCCGATCTGCCAAAGCAGGTCGCGCCGCCGCGGCGAGGCGGAGGCGAGGCAGATGACCGCGGTGGCGGGCTCGAGGCTCATCAGGCGCGATGATACGGGTGATGCGCGTGAATGCTAAGCGCCCGGTACAGCTGCTCGGCCAGCACGACGCGCACCAGGGCGTGCGGCAGCGTCAGCCGCGAGAGCGACAGCAGCAGGTCGGCCCGGGCGCGCACTTCGGGGGCGAATCCGTCCGGACCGCCGATCAGGAAGGCCAGGTCCCGCCCGTCCTGCAGGCGCGCGGCGAGCCAGTCAGCGAACGCCGGGGTCGCCATTTCAGTGCCGTGCTCATCGAGCGCGGCCACGAACTCGCCCGGATGGACGGCGGCGAGCATCTTGCGCCCCTCCGCCTCGATCGCCCGCCGCGGATCCTGGCCGGCAGCGCGCCGGCCCGGCTCGAGCGGCATCAGCGTGAGCTTCAGGCGCGGCCCGAGCCGGCGGGCGTACTCCTCGTAACCCCGGCTCACCCAGGGCGGTGGACGGGTCCCCACCGCAATGAGCCGCACGCGCATTGCCGGCGCCGTCCGGCCGCGGCTAGGAGTGGCTCGCCGTGTGCGCGCTCGCTTCGGGCGCCGCGCCGGCTTCCCAGAGCCGCTCCAGGGCGTAGAACTCGCGCACGCGCGGCAGCATGACGTGCACGACGATGTCCTGCAGGTCGACCAGAACCCACTCGCCTTCGCGCTCGCCCTCGGTGCCGAGCGGGCGCATGCCGCTCGCCTTGCTCTGCTCGATGACCCGATCACAGATCGAGCGGACGTGCCGGTCGGAGGTCCCCGAGGCGATGATCAGGGTGTCGGCCACGTCGGTGAGTTCCCGCACGTCGATCACCTTGACGTTGACGGCCTTCATGTCCTCGAGCGCCGCGAGCACGACGCGCAGCAGGGCCGAGGCGCCCTTGGCCCGGGAGCGGGGGGTCTTGCCGCGGCGGGCAGCGGTTCGGGTGCTCATGCGCGGGAAGAATAGCACTGCGTGTCGAGGAGAATGCGCCGCACCTCATCGGGCACCAGATAGCGCGGATCGCGGCCCGCGACGATCAGCTGGCGCAGCTCGGTGGAGGAGATCTCCAGCTGCGTCACCGCGTGAACGTAGATCCGCCCCGCGGCCCGCTCGTGCAGCTCGCGAATGGCGCCGGTGCCGTGATCGACCATGACCTCCCCGAGCGGGCCCATGGTCGGCGCCTTCCAGCCGGGGCGGTGGGCGACGACGATGTGCGCAAGCTCGAGCAGCTCGCGCCAGCGATGCCAGTGGGGCAGCCCGAGAAAGGCGTCCATGCCGAGCAGCAGGCACAGCGAGCGGTGCGGGTACTCCTGGCGCAGCTCGGCCAGGGTATCCACCGAATAGGACACCCCGCTGCGGCGGATCTCCCGGTCATCGACGGTAAAGGCCGGCTCAGCGGCGACGGCGGCGCTCACCATGCGCAGCCGCAGCTCGGCGCTGGCGAGCGGCTGCTCGCGGTGCGGCGGATTGCCCGCCGGCAGAAAGCGCACTTCCTCGAGGCCGAGCAGCTGCCACAGCTCGAACGCCGTGCGCAGATGCCCGTAGTGGATAGGGTCGAACGTACCGCCGAAAAGACCGATGGGGTGCATGGTGTCCGTGCGTCATGCCGTGCCCGCGACACGGCGATCCGGGCGCTATTTGACCATGGATCGCGGCGCCGGCAAGGCCGGCCGCGCGCACAGGTCCGAGGCCAGCAGCGCCATCTCATCCCAGGGATCGCCGCCGAGGCGCCCCTTGATCATGCGGTCGGCGCGCGCGGCGCGCAGCATCAGGGCGCGCAGCGAGAGACGGCCCGCCCGCCGCACCGCCGCCTCCAGCCCCGCGCTCGGCCGCTGCCAAGTGCGCGCCCCGCCGCGCGGTCCGGCAATCGCGCCCGAGAGCTCGCGCAGCGCCTTGGTGAGGGCCCACAGCGCCAGCGTGGGTTCGGTGCCCTCGGCGCGCAGCCCCGCAAGAACCCGCAGGGCCCGGCCGGGGACCCCGGCGAGGGCCGCCTCGCAGAGGCCGAAGACATCGAACCGGGCGCTGTCGGCGACGCCGGCGAGCGCCGCAGCGGCTCCGCCAGGGGCTTGCGGGGCGAGCAGCCGGAGCTTCTCGAGCTCCTGGTGGGCGGCGAGCAGGTTGCCCTCGGTGCGCGCGGCCAGCAGCTCGAGGGCCTCGCCATCGAGCGCAAGACCCATGCGCCGGCTGCGCGCTCGAAGCCACGGAACGAACTTGCCGGGCTCGACCGGCCAGACCGCGACCCAGGCGCCGTGCGTCTGGGCGGCCTGGACCCATTTGGCCGCCTGCGCATCCCGATCGAGCCGCGGCGAGAGCACCAGCAACACCGTGTCCGCATCGGCCCGCCCGATCAGCTCCGCCAGCACCGCCCCGCCGCTGGCACCGGGGCGCGCGCTGCCGAGGCGCACCTCGAGCACGCGCCGCGAGCCGAACAGCGACAGCGTCCCGGCCGAGGCGCGCACGTCATCCCAATCGGCGGCGCGCTCGACGAAGTGCACGTCGCGCTCGGTGTAGCCCGCCGCGCGTGCACGCGCGCGCACGGCATCGGCGGCCTCGGCGGCGAGCAGCGGCTCGTCGCCGGAGATCAGGTACGCCGGGAGCAGTTTTTGCGCGAGATGCGCATCGAGGGCGTCGGAGGTGAGTTTCAAGCCTGATCGCCGCTGGGGACCGCAACGGTGATTATAGCCGGCACGCGGCCTGCGGCAGCGGGCCGTTCGTGGGCATCGCGGCGCCGATCTGCTAGGCTGAAAAAATGACGAATCCCGCTCGAGCCGGCGCGCGGCGCCGGCTGTATCCGCCCATCCGGCCGTACCGCACGGGCCGGCTGCGCGTGTCCGACCTGCACGAGATCTACTTCGAGGAGAGCGGCAATCCCGAGGGCAAGCCCGCGCTGTTCCTGCACGGCGGCCCCGGCGGGGGCACCGACCCGAAGATGCGCCGGTTCTTCGATCCGGCGCGCTATCGCATCGTGCTGCTCGATCAGCGCGGCTGCGGCAAGAGCCGCCCGCACGCGCAGCTCGAGGAAAACACCACCTGGCACCTGATCGAGGACATCGAGCGGTTGCGCGAGCACCTCGGCATCCCGCGCTGGCTGGTGTTCGGCGGCTCCTGGGGCTCGACGCTCGCGCTCGCCTATGCCGAGACGCACCCGGCGCGCGTGACGGAGCTGGTGCTGCGCGGCATCTTCCTGCTGCGCCGCTGGGAGCTCGAGTGGTTCTATCAGAGCCCCGGCGGCGCCGCGGCGCTGTTTCCCGATCTGTGGGAGCGCTACATCGAGCCCATCCCCGCCGCCGAGCGCGGCGACATGATGCGCGCCTACTACGCGCGCCTGACCAGCGAGGAGCCCGCCGTGCGCGCGCATGCCGCACAGGTCTGGTCGAGCTGGGAAGGCGCCACGAGCTATCTGCGCACGTCGGCGGACTATGTGGCGAAGTTCGCGAGCGGCCCCTACGCCGAGGCCTTCGCCCGCATCGAATGCCACTACTTCGTCAATGGCGGGTTCTTCCATTCGGACGGACAGCTGCTCGAGAACGTGCAGCGGATCCGTCACATTCCCGCGGTGATCGTCCAGGGACGCTACGACGTGGTCTGCCCGATGCGAAGCGCATGGGACCTGCACCGCGCCTGGCCTGAAGCGGACCTGCGCATCGTGCCCGATGCCGGTCACTCTGCATTCGAGAAGGGCAACCTGCACGAACTGGTGAGCGCGACCGACCGCTTCGCGTGAGCGCTCCGGAGCGCCGTGCACCGCCGGAGCGGGCGGAGGAATTTGTTGTAGGATCTGACTGTGTTTGAACGAGCGCGCAATTCGCAGGCGACCCTGTCCGGCCAGCAGGCCCACCGAACGTCGGGGCATCTGCGGCGGGCGCTCTGCACGGCGGCCGCCGTACTGCTGACGGGGCTTCTCGCCGCGACCGCCCGCGCCGGCACCGACGTCTCGGTGCTCTACGCCGGCTCGCTGGTCAACCTGATGGAACGCGCCGTCGGTCCCGCGTTCGACCGCGCCAGCGGCGATCATTTCCGCGGCTTCGCCGGCGGCTCGCAGCTGCTCGCGAACGAGATCCGCGCGCATCTGCGGCGCGCGGATGTGTTCCTCAGCGCCGCGCCCGCGGTGAATGCCCGCCTCATGGGCAAGCGCCACGGCAATCGGATCGAGGCGTACATCACCTTCGCGCGCTCGCCGCTGGTGATCGGCTACAACCCGCACAGCCGCTTCGCGCCGCTGTGGCGATCGCACCCGTGGTATCTCGTGCTGCAGCGTCCGGGCATGCGCCTCGGACGCACCGACCCGAAGCTCGATCCCAAGGGCGCCCAGACGCTCGAGCTGATGCGACGCGCCGCCGCCTACTACCACCTGCCCGGACTCGCGCGGCGCATCCTCGGCCGGCGGGAGAACCCCGCGCAGGTGCTGCCCGAGGAGACGCTGGTGGGACGCCTGCAGTCCGGCCAGCTCGACGCGGGCTTCTTCTATTCGACGGAGACGGACGCTGCGCATATCCCGTCGGTGCGGCTGCCGCCCGCCATCACGCCCGAGGCCCTGTACACGATCGCGCTCGTACGCCACGCGCCGCACCCGCGCGCCGCGGTAGCGTTCATCGCGTTTCTGCTCGGACCCGAGGGCCGCGCGCTGCTGCGCTCGCACGGCCTGATCCTGCTGCGGCCCCTCGTCAGCGGCGATGTCCGCGATCTGCCGGCGCAACTGCGCCGCCTCCTGGCGAGCGGCCCGCGCACATGAGTCGCGCGGGGCGCCGCCTCACGCACCGCGGGCGCCTGGCGTGACGCGCAAGATCGCCTCGCCCCTGCCCTGGCTCGCCGGCCTGCTCGCGATCTATCTCGTCGCGCCGCTGATCGCCGGGGTGCAGGCCGCCGTGGCGGCGCATTGGAGCCGTGTCGACTATCCGGCCCTGGCGCGCGCGTGCGCCGTATCGCTCGCCAGTGCGAGCAGCGCGACGCTGCTCACGGCGCTGTGCGGCATTCCGCTCGGGTTCCTTCTGGCGCGCGTGCGCGGGCGCACCATGGGAGTGCTCGGCTTTCTCGTGCAACTGCCGCTCGCGCTGCCACCGCTCGCCAGCGGCGTGCTGCTGTTGTTCCTGCTCGGCTACAACGCTCCGCTCGGCCGCCTCGCCGACGGCGCGCTCACCGACTCATTCGCGGGCATCGTGCTGGCCGAGGCGTTCGTCTCCGCTCCGTTCGTCATCATCGCGGCCCGGTCCGCGTTCGAGTCGATCGATCCGGCGATCGAGGATGTCGCCTCGACGCTCGGGCGCGGCCGCCTCGCGGTGTTCCTGCGCGCGACACTGCCGGCGGCGAGGCCGGCGCTGCTCGCCGGACTGCTCCTGGCGTGGCTGCGCGCCTTCGGCGAGTTCGGCGCCACGGTGATGGTCGCCTACCATCCGTACTCGCTGCCGGTCTACACGTACGTCGCATTCGGCGACCAGGGGTTGCCGGCCATGCTCCCCGTGCTGCTGCCGGCGATCGGGCTCGCGCTCGCGATCATGACTCTGAGCACCGTGGTGCGCGAGCGGCGCGCGCCGCGCGGTCCGGCGCCAGCGGCCGCCGCTGCGCCGCGCCTTGCGATACCGAGTGCGCCGGCGGCGCCGGCCGCTGCGACGGGTCTGTCCTTCGAGTTTGAAAGGCATCTGCCGGGCTTTCACCTGGCGGTGCACTGGTCGAGCGAGGCACGCCGGCTCGCGATTCTGGGTCCATCGGGCTCGGGCAAGTCGCTGACCTTGAAGCTGATCGCGGGACTGGAGCGTCCGGAGCGCGGCGTGATCCGGATCGGATCGCGGGACCTGACCGGGCTCGAGCCCGACCGACGCCGCATCGGCTACGTTCCGCAGAGTTACGCGCTGTTTCCCCATCTCGACGTAGCCGGGCAGCTGCGCTTTCCCGCCGGCGCCGATGCGGCGCTCGCGGCGCGCTGGCTCGAGCGCCTGGGACTGACGAATCTGGCGCACCGGCGACCCGCGCAGCTGTCCCTCGGACAGCAGCAACGGGTCGCACTGGCCCGCGCGCTGGTGCGTCCGGCGGATCTGCTGCTGCTCGATGAGCCGTTCTCCGCGCTCGATGCCCCGCTGCGCGGCACATTGCGCCGCGAGATGCGCGCTCTGCAGGCGGAGCTGCCCATCACCACCTTGCTGGTCACCCACGACCCGGGCGAGGCGCTGCTGCTCGCCGATGAGATCCTGGTGCTCTCGGGCGGGCGCCCGCTGCAGAGCGGCCCGGCCGAGCGCGTGCTGCGCCGCCCGGTCAACGAGCTTGCCGCGCGGCTGTTGGGCGCCGACAACGTGAGCGAAGGGCTCGCCGCCGGCGCCAACCGGATCGCGCTCGGCCACGGGGTGACGCTCGATATACCCGGTCCGCCGCTGCCGGCGGGCCCCGTCGGCTGGAGTATCCCGGCGGATCGCGTCTGGCTGCACGAGGGCGGCCGGCACGCCGGCACGGTCGAGGCGCTCGGCGACGGGCCGCTGCCGCGGGCGCTGATCCGTTTCGGGGAGGCGCGCATCCGGGCGGCCTGCGGGCACGATCTGGCGCCGGGACAGCACTGCCGATTCGACCTGGATGCCGAGCGGATCCAGGTCTGGCCGCGCAACTGAATACGGCGGGCGAGACGAAGCGCCGAGCCCTCGGACTGTTGAGAGCGCTCAGGACACTTCAGGTCAGGGCACGAGTCTTTTCCAATTCAGGTATGAGCCTGGAGCAGGGGGCTGGGGGCTCCTGAGGCGGTGGATCGGGTGGATCGATCGATTGTCTTAGCTGGGCCAAAATCTTACCTCACCAGGGAGGCGCGGGGCA
>JAKAXA010000078.1 GCA_021816775.1 Pseudomonadota bacterium | reverse complement strand
ACCATCCCGCATGATGATCGATCCACCCCATCCCCAAGACCGACCGCCGTCCTCGGCAGCCCCAGGCTCACACCTCGCTGGAATCACGCCCCCTGCTCCAGGCTCATACCTCGTTGGACAAGACTGCACGTTGTGAGGTGTCGGCGAGCGGCGTATCATCAGGGCGCAAGAAGAAGAATGAGCGTCGCGGCCGCACAATGTGCGCGCGATCGGTATCAGCAACCTGAGCGGGCTCGCGACATCGGCTTAACGGGAGGCGTCATGGGCATCATCGCGTGGTTGATCGTAGGTTTGATTGCAGGCTGGGGCGCTGGCAGAGTCATGAAAGGCGGCGGCTACGGCGTCGTCGTGGATATCATCCTCGGACTTCTCGGCGGCCTCGTCGGCGGCTGGCTGTTCGGCATGTTGGGAATCTGGCACCGTGGCGGTCTGATCGGCTCGATCATCGTCGCGTTCATCGGCGCGGTCATCCTGGTCTGGATCTCCCGGCTGCTGAAGAAGGCCTGAGCGGTCTCGCGCGGCCGCGGATCATCCGCGGGCCCGCGCCGCGTGCGCCGGGATTGCGCCAGTGACTGCATGCTCCGCCGCTCCAGCGGCGGACGGCCTTGATCGCGTATTGCGAAACCAGGTCACGATCATCGAGGCGCCGCCACAATCCGGGCTCGGCGGTTTCGCGCTGCGGCTGCTGCGCCGAGCGGAGGTTGCCGGGTGGTACGCGTCTCTGTCGATCCCCCGAAGTGATCGAGCACACCAGCTGGGACCTGCGCGGAGGCGAGGATCTCGAGGAGCGTGTGCGTCAATACTACGCGGCGCTCGGCCTGCAGCGCGTGCAGGCGACGATCCGCGAAACGAGCACGCGATCCGAGCGCGTGCTGCGCAACGGCGGCTTCGCGTACGAGGGCCTGCTGCGCGCCGGCGACCCCCAGAGCGCCGGCGCCCTGATCGGACTCGACGTACCGCACCGCCAGTGCTACGAATAGGCAGGCGCGCCGCAGCGCTTGCCGGGCAATGCGGCCCGGATTCCGGAGCGAGGAGTCAGACACCTTGGCCATCATCGACATCCACACCCACGCCTACACGCGCGAATATCTGGAGCTGCTGCGCACCAAGGGCGGCGTCTACGGCCTGAAGATGCGCCCCGACGGCAAGGAGGAGATCTTCCGCGGCGATACGCCCGTGGCGCTGCCGCAGCCCGGCCATCTCGACTACGACCTGCGCATCCGGCAGATGGACGAGAATCACATCGACGTCGCGATCGTCTCGTTGACCTGCCCCAACTGCTACTGGGGCGGCGAGGAGGTCAGCGTCGAGGTCGCGCGCCGGTCCAACGACAGCATGGCGGCGGCGCAGAGGAAGTATCCCGGACGCATCTACTGGTACACCTCGCTGCCATGGGAATACCCGAAACGCGCCCTCGAGGAGCTCAGGCGCACCGTGGACAACGGCGCCTCCGGCGTTATGGTACTTGCCAACATCCAGGGACGCAGCCTCACCGATCCGGTCTTCAGCCCGATCTGGCAGGCCATCGACGAGCGCAGGCTGACCGTTCTCGTCCATCCCACCGATCTGCCGGGCGCGGACCGCATGGACATGGGCCAATACGACCTCTCCTGGTCGGTCGGCTTCATGGCCGACACGACGCTCGCCTTCGCCCGGATGATCTTCGACGGCTTCCTCGACCGGTATCCGAACCTCAAGCTGATCGCCTCTCACGGCGGCGGCACGCTGCCCTACCTGATCGGCCGATTCGACAAGGGTGATGAGGTCGAGCTGCCCTCGCGCCGCCGGATCAAGGCACCGCCCTCGGCCTATCTGAAGCGCATTTGGTACGACAGCATCTGCTACAGCCCGCAGGCGCTCGACTATCTCGTCCGCGTCGTCGGCAGCGAGCGCGTGCTCTACGGCACCGACTATCCGCATCAGGTCCACGACATGGCGGGAATGTTCGCCAAGACCGAGACGATGCCGCCCGATCAGCGCCACGCCATTCGCGAGGGCAACGCGACCCGGCTGTTCGATCTTCAGGGCTCAGACGCCGCGGGCATCGGCTGAGAGAACCGCTGCCGGCCTCGGCACGGCGGCTCTCCGGGAAGCGGATGACGGCGGGCCGCGCGCTCGCGTCATGCGCGCGTGGAATCCATACCGGCAAGCGGCTGCGCAAGGCAACCCCTGCGGCCGGAGCGCCTCGTCCGGCCGGCACGGGCCAGGGGGTGGCGCCCGAGATCCGGGCGCTCAACCCGCTTCGGTCGGCGCGAGCGCGCTTACGGCATCGGCTCGATATGAATGTCGCCGCCCGATGTGTGCAGGGTAATGGGGGGGCCGCCGCCGCCGACGGTCCCCTGCAGAAAATGACCGGATTGGATCCGCGCCGAGCTCAGGGGGAAGTCGGAGGTGATCCCGCCGCCACTCGCTCGGGCCTCGATCGAGGCATGCATGTCCTGCGGAAGCAGCAGCGTGATGTCGCCACCGTCCGTTTTGAGGGTGATGCCCTGGTTCGAGCGCAGCTGCGCCCGGATGTCTCCGCCGGAGGTCACGGCGCGGACTTGTCCGTCGTCGTTGCGCATGCGGATGTCGCCGCCGGAGGTGCGCAGGTCGAGGTTCCCCGTCGAATCCACGACATGGACATTCCCGCCCGAGGTACTCAAACGCGCAGGCCCGGTGAGGTGCTGCGCATCGACGCTGCCGCCGGAGGTATGAAGGTCTACCGTACCGGTGATGTTCTCGGCCTGCACGCCGCCGCCGGAGGTCGCTCCGCGCACCGAGGCGCTCACGTCCCGCACAGTCAGATCACCGCCCGAGGTCCGCGCGTCAACCGGATAGTCGCTCGGCACCTGGACGGTGAATCGCACCCGATGCCACCCGAAACCGAACCAGTGGAACCAGCCGCTGGAAGGCTCGTGGGCCGAAACCGTGACGCCCGAGGGCGTCCGCTCGGTTGTGATGCGAACGCGAGACAGATATGACTTCGGTCCCTCCAGATCGGCGTGAACGACGACATCGGAGCCGCCGGTCCCGACGATGGTCACCGACCCGACATCGGTCCGAAACCTCAGTTTGCCGCCGACGGGCGCGCTGACTTGCCGGTCGTACGTCCCATGCGCCGCGAAGGCGCACGAGGAGACCAGCGTTGCGGCGATGAGCACCAAGGCTCTGACGGTCGATTTGGCCATGACGGGCTCCTGCGAGACTGGGGCGGGGCGCGCAAGCCTGGATTCTGCGAGCCTGCTTTCCGGCCGTCCATCGCGCGGCGGCCGGGCTGGCGAGGGCCGGCTCGTCGCAAGCCAGGCATGCCCCCCCCAGAACACAGATCCCGTCCAAAGGTTGCAGGGCACGCACGGGCGCTCCCGGCGGCTCGACGGCCGGCCGCGGCGGTGCCGTCTCCCGGGGAGGGTCTGTCCGGACCGGCCGATGGTAATCTGCGGCCCCGATGCGGCCCATTTTCGATGCTGCGCTCGTGAATCGGACGTTCGGCGATCCGGGGGTGCTCATCGACCTGAAGTTCGAGCGCCGCGCGATCCTGTTCGACATCGGCGATGTCTCCAGCCTGCCCACCCGCAAGCTGCTGCGGGTGAGCGACGTCTTCGTCTCGCACACCCACATGGACCACTTTGCCGGCTTCGATCACCTGCTGCGGGTCTGCCTCGGCCGCGATACCGGGGTACGGCTCTACGGCCCGGCGGGATTCATTGCACAGGTCTCGCATAAGCTCGGCGCCTACACGTGGAATCTGGTCGAGAACTACGAGACGGATTTCGTGATCAGCGTGCACGAGCTCGGCGCCGACGGCCGCATGCAGCGCGCATACTTTCGCAGCCGGGCGCGCTTCGAGCGCGAGCCCTTGCCGGATCAGGACGCGCCAGAGGGAGTGCTTCTCGAGTCCGCGTCGTTCCGCGTGCGCACAGTGCCTCTGCAGCATCACGGCATCGTCTCGCTGGCGTTCGCCTTCGAGGAGCGCACGCACATGAACGTCTGGAAGAATCGCCTCGAGGCGCTGGGATTGCCGACAGGCCCGTGGCTGACGCATCTGAAGGAGCAGGTCCGCGCCGGCGCCCCCGACGACACGCCCATCAGAGTTCACTGGCGAACGCGAAACGGCCCCCGCGACGTCGCGATCCCGCTCGGGGAGCTTCGCGCCAAGGTGCTGGAATTCGTTCCCGGACAGAGAGTGTGCTATGTCACGGATGCGGCCGACAGCTCTGCCAACCGCGAATCGCTGGCGTCCTTTCTCCGTGACGCCGATCTGCTGTTCATCGAGGCGGTGTTTCTGGAGGCAGACCGGGACCATGCTGCGCGCAAGGCTCATCTCACGGCGCGCGCAGCCGGCGAAATCGCCCGTGCCGCGGGCGTGAGAGCCGCGGTGCCGTTTCACTTCTCGCCGCGCTACCTCGGGCGGGAAGGCGATCTGCGACGAGAGTTCGAGCATGCGTGGCGTGAGACCGGAACCGCAATCGGCTGACGGTCTGGGCATTGCGTCTGACGTAAGCGCTCGCCCGCCGCCCGATTGCATCGCCGCAGAAGCGCAGGCCAGCACCGAGGCGTTGCCGCGCACGCGTTGGCGCCTCGAAGTCCCCTGCCTTGCCATCGATGCACTCGTGTTGCCCCGGGCCGATGCGAGCGATTTTCGGGTCGTCTGTCCGGCGTCGTTCTTTTTGGCTCGATAACGGACGAGCGACGCATGGGTCGGCGATGGGAGCCAGCGGCCAATGAAATTCGCTGTGACTCCAAGCGAATCGGTTGGCTCGCGTTCGCCGGACTGTGCGGTCAGCCTTTCGTCTTTCTGATGTAACTGCTCACCCCCGAACGCGTCCGCTCCGTTGAACGGAGGCTTGACAACGTAGCGATTTGATCCTACGCTGCCGCCCCATCTTCGGGAGGGTGCGGGTTCGGTGGTGGGCGCGTATTTTGGATCCAAGGCGACCTCTGGGTTGTGTCAGGCAATCATCGCGCTGATGCCGCCGCACGACACCTATATCGAGAGTCACCTCGGCGGCGGGGCCATCATGAAGCGCAAGCCCCCCGCGCTGCGCAACATCGGTATCGATCTGAATGAGCGCGCGCTGGAGA
>JAKAXA010000077.1 GCA_021816775.1 Pseudomonadota bacterium | reverse complement strand
GATGCGACCGGATTCATCGACCCGGCACACCACGAGATGTAGATGGTCGTTGTCCGTGTCGCGGTGGAGCGCGGCCACCGCGGGACAGCCAGTGAAGCCCAGCCGATCCATCACATGCTCCGCCGCGAACATGGCCTGGTCACGGGTTGGATGCTCGCCAGACTGCCAGGTCAGGACTACATGATATGGTTTCGGCTGCCGCCCACTCGCGCGAGCAGTGGTGCGCAGGATGTCGATAGCGGTTTCTCGATCGGCCCGCGAATCGAGCGGACAATCGAAACCGTGCGTCCACATCTCAGGACGCGGTTCAGCAGTCTGATCGGGCCGGTCGCGCGAGATGTACCTTACCGCGTCACCAATGTGCGCCGCGCCAGTGGCGCGGATGACCTTAGCCAGCATCGCGCAGCGCCTCTTCGACTGCGGCGACCACGTGGCCGTGCGCGGCAAGTGCATCGCGGAGTTCGCTGACGCTGTGACTGGTCATGGCCAATTTGAGCAACCCGCCCTGGCGACCAAGTTCGCCGCGAAGTTCACGCAGCGCCGCGATTCGGGAATCACGCGCGGAGCCGACACGGCGTAGCCACTCAGATACCGATAGTCCGGCAGCCTGCGCGGCCGCTTGAATGGCGCGATGCTCGTCGCCTGTGACACGCACGCGCAGCATGTGGGTACGTCTGTCCATGCTCCATTCCCCGGCGCAGGTGTCCCGCGAGAAGGCAAAGCCGCCGAGTGGGGTACCAAGCTTATGAGTGTCGGGGGGTGTCGGGCGAAGCCTGACCAAGGTGGCGGTGGTGGCGAACGGGGAAGGCGCCTGCGGCGCCGCCCCGTGTAGCTACACCTCCCTACCTTGTACCGATCCTGCGGCGCATTTTTCATGACTCCGGCCACAGTCCAGCGATATTCCACCGTGCTCTCCACTCACTCCACGTTGCATCCACGCAAACGAGTCTGTCCTGTCACCGGCAATCAATGATCCTGTGATCCAGACCCATGCCGGCACAGCCGTATTTGCATAACTTCGGTGACTCGGTCGCACTCACCGCCGAGTCCCTACAGCATCGCCATCGCAGGAATGGACCGAAGCGGCGTCACTGTGACGTCGCATTGGAGATAGCCATGGCGACGCGCGAGAAATATGACCTCACCAAGATTGGCGACGCGCTCCTCACCGGCCTGGACACAATGGCGAAGACTCCGCCCCCACCGAAGGTTCGCACCGGAAGCAAGCGCGCCGTACTCACGCAGGATCGGGTACGAGATCGCATCCGCGCATTGCTCGATCACGGCTACACGCCGGACATGATCGCCGATGTGTGCATGGCGGCGGGAATGTCCATCCTGGGCAAAACGATCACGCAATATTGCCGCACGCCGGACGGCGAGCCAGTACGCCGTCCCACCCGCCGTGGGAAGCGCTCGCGCCGCAAATCGGCTGCGGCAAAGGCGGCGACTGGTATTGCAGCGAGCGCCGAATCCAATCCCGATACCGCCAGGCCGCCGGCAACGGAGCCGTCTGTCAGCGGCACCACATTGCCTACCGCCGCCACAAGCACAGACCCGAACTATGAACTGCGCCGGACCCTGGTCAGCGATAGCGAAACCGACCGCGCACGGCGACGACGCAGCAAGTTCATCGGCGAGGACTGAGGACTGGTAACCGGCCGGCGCCGGGGCCTGCCATTGGGGAGATACATCGGGCGAGCCACGGACGCCCCCCGAGACCCCATGGCCACTCCGGGCGACTCCTGACTGCACCTTGACTCCACCTTGCGCCTACGTGGACACCGCACCCCGCCATGAGGAACGGGGTATGACTGACACCACCCTGACAGATTCGCCACCTTGGCATCGGCGCTCACGCCTGTGGGATCACGAGAGAGAGATTCGCCGGCTGAGACGCGAGGGCTACAGCCTCCGGCAGGTCAGCGAACGGCTCGGTCTCGGTGTCTCGCGTCAGACGCTCTGCGAGTTCCTCCGCCGCGCCGACGCGGCCCAGGACCGAGAGGCGATGACGGTGCTCGACGTTCGAGCGCCCGCCGCGCGGCGGGCGGCTCCTGCCAATCGACCATCGACCGCAGACGATGACGATTTCATTCCACCCATCCGACGATCATCGAGGACATCATGAAACTGACCTATATGACTCTCAGCGGCTGTGGCGACGCAGGGAAGACGACTATCGCACGGCATTGCATCGCGCCGGAGCGCGGTGGCCGCATCCTCACGTTCGAAAGCCGCGCGGCGCGCGGCGATGAAAGCGACCTGCTCGACCGCGAGGGTCTGGTCGCCCACCTGTTTGCCGACGCGGCGGACGGGGCCGTGATCGACGTGGGCGTCGGTGACGCACTCGACGCGCTCGATGCTCTCCAGCTCATCGGCCGACAGGATACCGGCCTTTCGGAGCGCCTGCGGATCGTGGTACCGCTTCTTGGAGACCGCAAATCCGCGCAGGGGCTGGCATGGCTGCTCGGCAAACTACCACCGAAGCTTCGCTCGGCGATTCGAGCGGTGTGGAACCGCATCCCTGCCGGTGGCGAGGACGCACTGCGCGCGAGCGATCCGTGCCGGGCGGTCCGCGGGCTTGAGAAGCAGCATCGATTCCGGCTGCTCACCATCCCGCTGTTCGAGTCGGCACTTCTCAATCCCGCGCACCCGCTCCTTGCCGCTCGCGGTAGTCTCGAGGCAATTGCGTCGATACCCGACTCTGAAATCCGCGGCGCACCGCTTTCCGAAATGCCCATACTGATCGCGGCACGGGACCAGGCGCAGTTGGCGCGCTCGAACTGCCAGCAGGCGCTGGTAGCAATCGACGAATGATGGACGGCGACGGCAGGAGACGAAGTGAGGCGGCGCCAGTGGACGGTGCCGGCGTGCTCGAGGCGATCGCCGAGTGTCTCCGGCACCTGGCCAATGGCTATGGACTCTTGCCCGCCGAGCGGGCAGCTTGCCTCCGTCTCCTCGAGGCCGGTATCCCCGGCGTGGCAGACGCCGATTTTGCGCCGGCCATGAAGATCTTGGCGGCCTCCGGCCGCCTTACAGGCCGGCAGCGAGAGAAGGCCAGCGAGTTGGCCCTTCGGCTCGCGGCTGCAGCGGAAGCGTCGCGTGTGCGGCCGCCGTGTGATCGAATGCCAAACCAGCGCATAATTCGTTGATTTTATTAGGTCTTGACGTGACGTCCGCTGACACCAATAATGCACATCAGCGAAGCGCACTGGCTTCGTAACGAATAAAAGCAACGCCGCTCCGCGGGACCAATCCAAGTGGGTTCGCCCCTGCCCGCGGTTCGGCTTTCTCTATCGTGCGATACGCCATACTCATCGACGGCGGCTTCATCAAGAAGAAGCTGGGATCACAGGAACAGCCGCTGACCGCCAAGGTGGTCTCGGAGTTCTTGAAGTCCCTGCGATCGCATGAGGCATTAAAGACCAACACCCTTCATCGAGTCTATTGGTACGACGCGCCGCCACTGACCGATAAGATCCGCAAGCCCCTCAATGGCGGCACGCTGGATCTCGGGCGATCCGCCTTGGCTGAAGCGAATACCGCTCTTTTCGCAAGCTTAAGGAATGAGCCTTATTTCTCACTGCGAAGCGGCGAGGTCGTTCACCGAGGTTGGAAGGTGAAAGCGGACGTGTTGCCCGAGAATCAGGCCGAAGCACGCATCACCGCAGACGACATTGTGCCCAATATCCAGCAGAAGGGCGTCGACATGCGTCTTGGCTTGGATATCGCCTCTCTCACGCTGAAGTCTCATGCGGACATCATCGTTCTGGTCACCGGCGACAGCGACTTTGTGCCAGCGTTGAAATTCGCCAGACGGGAAGGCGCGCAAATATTCTTGGTACCGCTCGGACATCATCTGCGCCCTGAAATGACCGAGCACTCAGACCTCATCATCAATATTTTTGACCTCGGCTTCGAGAAGCCGACTCGGCGGCCCGCGAAGCGGCCCTGAAGTCGCTCCGCTACTCCGGATGATTCAGCCGGATATTGATCCCGCCGCTCAGTCCCTGGTGGCGCAGCGCGTCCTGTGCGTGGCCAAGGCCGCGTGAGGCGTGCTTCGCGACGTTCACCGCATGCTCGGCCGCCGAGCGACTAAAGAAGCCCTTGCCGTCCTTCTCCGCCGCCCCTGCGGCGCCGCGCGGGTCCGCGATCCCGTCGGCACCGCTTGCCGCCGACGGGCCGCCTGTATTGGCCGCAGCGCCACGATCCGGCCCCGGCTGCGTTTGGCTCCCTGAATCTGCGCCTGCAGGTCCTGCGGCACCAGAGGCTGCGCTCGGGCCGCTCTGGGCCCGTCCCCGGTCGGGAGCGGCCCGCTCCTGGGGGCCAGCCCCCGCCTGACGCGACGCCGAACCTGCCTCGCCGTCCCCTTGTCCGTCGAACCTGATCCGACGCGCCCCGGCCGGAGCCCCAGGCTGAGCTGGCCGCGTCACACCATCCGGTCCAACTGTCCACTGCTGCTCCGGCGCGAGCCCGCCGTGCTGAGAATACTGGCGCTGTGCAGGCTTTGAACCCACGTCCGGGCCGGGTGCCCGCGGCTGGGCGCTGCCCGATGGATCCACCGACCACCAGCCGGTCGGCCCGGTGGGGCGGTGATCGCCGCCGCCACCCCCTGCGGTGCGTGAACTCCCGGCAGTCGCCCGAGCAAGTCCCGAGACTCCGCCGCCGCCCGCCGAACGGTTTGTGCCCGCGAGACTCCCGAGCATGCCCATGGCGCCCATGTCGCCTGCGATCGCGCCGGCGCTCGAGGCCCCGCCAGCGAGGCGCTTTGACATCGCGGCAAGCGCCGCGCCCCCCGAACCCGCGAGTCCCGCGAATCCTGCGGCGGCACCGAGCCCCGCTGCCGCCGCGCCAACCCCTCCCGCGGCGGCGCCCATGAAGCTGCCGGTCGAGAGCGAGGGGCTGCCCGAGAGCATGCTGCCGGCAATCCCCGGCGCGGAGAGCCCCACCACGCCGTAGACCAGTGTCATGAATGACGCCTCGATCGGCGTGATCCAGCTATACCCGCCCTGGGTGTTCATCACGTGAAACACCTGCTGAATCTCGTGCGGAAGATTCGCGCCGAGCGCCAGAATCACCGTCAGCACGAAATACTTGACCCCG
>JAKAXA010000046.1 GCA_021816775.1 Pseudomonadota bacterium | reverse complement strand
CGATCTGCCCGCCGTCCTCAGCGCCTGAGCCTGCGGCGCCCGCCGCGCCAAAAATGTAGTGCCGACTTTCAGCGTAAGCCGCTGATTTTACTCATCTGAACCCCCGATTCTGCTCAAGTTGGGTTAGGACCCGATTTATCCCCATTGGCGAGCCGATATGTTCCTTTGGAGATATACCGACGGCCCTGCGCTGCCTCTGTAATGAGTGCCTAAGAGTTGCTCAGCTCTGGTGATGCATGGATTTCTTGCCGGTTTTTCTCGATGTCCGCTCGCGCTCCTGCCTCGTGGTAGGCGGCGGCGAGGTGGCTGCGCGCAAGGCGGAGCTGCTGATGCGGGCGAACGCCGCCGTCACGGTGGTGGCACCCGAGCTCGGCAGAAGCCTCGCGCGCTATCGCGCCGAGGGAAAACTCAGTCACCGCGCGCGCGCGTTTCGCGCCAGCGACATCGAGGATTGCGCGCTGGTCATCGCCGCGACGGACGACCAGGCTGTCAACAGCGAGGTCTCCAGGCTGTGTCGCGAGCGCGCAATTGCGGTCAATGTGGTCGATGCGCCCGAGCTTTGCAGCTTCATCGTGCCGTCCATCGTCGATCGGTCGCCGGTGATCGTGGCAGTCTCCTCGGGCGGCGCCTCGCCGGTTCTCTCGCGCATTCTGCGCACGAAACTGGAGACGATGCTGCCGGCGTCCTATGGCAGGCTCGCGACGCTGGTGCAGGGCTTGCGGGAGCGTGTCAAGCGCCGATTCAAGAACGCGGCGCAGCGCCGCCGCTTCTGGGAAGAGGTGCTGCACGGGCCTGCAGCCGAGATGATGCTGGCTGGTCGGGAGCGGGCGGCGAAATGCGCCATCGAGGTCGCACTGCAGCAGCATACGCCCTCGTCGCTTTCGGTCGGGGAGGTGTATCTGGTGGGCGCCGGTCCTGGTGACCCTGACCTGCTCACCTTCCGGGCCCTGCGCCTGATGCAGCAGGCCGATGTCGTGGTGTACGACCGGCTGGTGGCGCCGGCGATTGTCGATTTGGCGCACCGTGGCGCCGAGCGCATCTATGTCGGTAAGGCGCGTGGCGAGCACTGCCTGGCGCAGGAGCAGATCAACGCAATCCTGGTTCGACTTGCGCGCGAGGGCAGACGCGTGCTGCGCCTCAAGGGTGGCGATCCTTTCATCTTCGGCCGCGGGGGCGAGGAGGCCGATGCGCTGGCCGAAGAGGGCATTCCGTTTCAGATCGTGCCGGGCATTACGGCGGCATCGGGCTGCGCGGCCTACGCGGGCATTCCGCTGACCCATCGCGATTTCGCGCACAGCTGCGTGTTCGTTCCGGGACATCTCAAGGACGGGGGTGATCTCGATTGGGGCGCACTGGCGCAGCCTCGTCAGACCCTTGTCATCTACATGGGCCTGCACAGTCTCGAGCCGATCTGCAGGCGGCTGATCGAGGCGGGTTTGTCGGCCGCAACGCCTGCCGCGCTGGTTCAGGACGGCACGACGCAGAGCCAGCGAGTGTTGATCGGTGATCTGGCGGGCTTGCCGGCGAAGGCCGCGGAGGGCGCGATGCGTCCGCCTGCGCTGCTGATCATCGGCGAGGTGGTCAGGCTCCACGAGCGTTTCGCCTGGTTTGAGCCGGCGGGCGTCGCAGAGGAGACCGCCGCGAGAGCGGTCGGATAGGTCTTAATCCTCGGCACCGCGCGGGTACCAGGCGGGCCGCTTGTAGGGCACGAACAGCCCGCACCCCAGCAACCGGCCGGTGCCGATGCCGTTTGCCAACAATGTAAACGATTCGCGTGGGGCGAGGCAGGCGATCATCACACTACGCGTACGCAGAGCGCCCTGCGCAGTGGCGATCCGCCGGCTCTTGCCACACATGAGCTTTGGACGCGCCGACCCAAGAGAGTGCATTGCCTGCGCAACGCGGTCGAGGAACAGGCTCTCGTCGTGCGTCTCATCGATGACATGCCGGGCATAGAGCGTCTCGGCTGGTGAGAGCGAAACGACGGTTGGCGAGCCGATCCGCAGCGGACAGTCGGCAATCCACAGCGTGTTGCCGGCCAGTACGCGCCCGTCGTCGATCCGCTCCAATGGCAGCCGCAGCACCAGCCGCGCGCGTTTGGGAAGATAGATGAGCGCGCCGTCACTTTCGTCACGCTGCCACCCGTTGGCCGACTCGGCCCCGAGAGCGAGACGCAACCCGGCGGCGCGCACCGATGGCAGCCAGGGCAGCAGCTTGGTGGCCGCGAGGGAAAGGGCGAGAGGGTACTCCAAGGGGATCGTCCGGCCCGATAGCGCAAACGATAGATCGGCTGCCGTGCAGGCAGCGTCCGCGGCCTCTTCAGCGTCATCGCTCCAGTAGCGCGATCTCATGCCGTAAAGCTTCCGCGCCAGGCGCGCGCCGCATATATCCCAAAGGAGATACCGCGCCGCAGGCCCGGCTATCCCGTCTGCGCAATACCGAGCAGCGCCGCTCGCGCCTAGAGTCCTCTGCAGAGTGCCCCGGTCCGCTGTGTCGTGTGCGGCGGGTGGGCTTCGGGAGCCCGAGAGGGTCGGAATCGACAACTTGCGACGCAACCGTATGAGCCCGAAAACACCAGAAACGCCAATGCTGGACCAACTTGAAGGCGGTCCATGGCCGAGTTTCGTCTCAGGCCTGAAGCGCCTGGCCGGTGCGCAGGACAAACCCTACGCCGGCATGATGAAAGACCTGCTCGGGCAGCTTGAACGGTCCTACGAAACCAAGCGTGGGTACTGGAAGGGCGGCACCGTGGGCGTGATCGGTTACGGGGGCGGTGTCATCCCGCGCTTTACGGAGCTGCGCGGCGAGGACGGCAAGCCGGAGTTCCCGGAGGCGGCGGAGTTTCATACGCTGCGCGTCATGCCCGCGCCCGGCATGCACTACACCACCGACGCGCTGCGCAAGATCTGTGACGTGTGGGAGAAGTACGGATCCGGCCTGATCGCCCTGCATGGCCAGAGCGGCGACATCATGCTGCAGGGCTGCAGCAGCCGCAATGTTCAGCCCTGCTTCGACGCGATGAACGAGCTGGGGTACGACCTTGGCGGTGCCGGGCCGTCCGTCCGTACCTCGATGTCCTGCGTGGGACATGCGCGTTGCGAGCAGTCCTGCTACGACGAGATCCGCGCCCACACTCAGATCATCAACGCCTTCCTGGACGACATGCATCGCCCGGCGCTGCCGTACAAGTTCAAATTCAAGTTCTCCGGCTGCCCGAACGACTGCATGAACGCCATCCAACGCGCCGACATGGCGGTGATCGGCACGTGGCGCGACGATATCCGGATCGATCAGGACGAGGTGCGCAAGCACGTGTCCGGGAGCGCTCGCCAGGCAGTGATCGACAACGTCGTCACGCGTTGCCCGACCCGTTGCGTGTCGCTCAAGGATGACGACACCATCGAAATCCACAACCGCAACTGCGTGCGCTGCATGCATTGCATCAACGTCATGCCCAAGGCGCTGCGCCCCGGCACGGACCGCGGCGTAACCATCCTTCTCGGCGGCAAGCGTACGCTCAAGATCGGGGATCTGTTCGGCACGGTGATCGTGCCGTTCATGAAGCTGGAAACAGACGAGGACTTCGAGAAGCTGCAGGCACTGGCACAGAACATCATCGACTTCTTCGCCGAGAACGCGCTGGAGCACGAACGTACCGGCGAGATGATCGAACGCATCGGTTTCGCCAACTTCCTCAAGGCGATCGGTCTGGAACCCGATCCGAGCATGGTGCTGCATCCGCGCACCAATCCCTACGTCCGTACCGACGGCTGGGAGGAGGAAGTCGAGAAATGGAATGCGCGTCAAGGCGCCCAGGATACCGGAGGTGCGCCATGAACGCTCCCGCCAAGCCCCGCATGCCCGTCGAGAGCGGCGTTCCGGATGCGTTTCAATTCATGCATCCGATCCTGAAGAAGAACTACGGCAAATGGAAGTGGCACGAGCGGCCCCGTCCGGGCGTGCTGCATCATCTGGCCGAGAGCGGCGATCATGTGTGGACCGTGCGAGCCGGAACGCAGCGGCAGATGGACGTATTCACGGTCCGCAAGCTTTGCGATATCGCCGACAGGTACGCCGACGGCTACATACGCTTCACCATCCGCAGCAATATCGAGTTCATCGTCGGCGAGGAGGCCAAGCTCGCCCCGCTGATCGCGGCGCTTGGCGCGGCGGGGTTTCCCGTCGGCGGCACCGGCAACTCCGTGCGGACCATCTCCCATACGCAGGGCTGGCTGCATTGCGACATCCCCGGCACCGACGCATCGGGGGTGGTCAAGGCTCTGATGGATGAACTGCACGAGGAATTCGCCAACGAGCGCATGCCCAATCGAGTTGGCATCACCACCTCCTGCTGCGAAATCAACTGCGGCGGCCAGGGCGACATCGCGGTCAACATCCAGCACACCAAACCGCCCCGGATCAACCACGATCTGGTGGCCAATGTCTGCGAGCGCCCGGTGGTCGTGGCTCGCTGCCCGGTGGCGGCAATCAGGCCGGCCGTGGTCAACGGCAAGCCGACGCTGGAGGTCGACGAGACGAAATGTGTCTGCTGCGGAGCGTGCTATCCGCCGTGCCCGCCGATGCAGATCAATGATCCGGAGCACACCAAAATCGCGATCTGGGTGGGCGGGAAGCACTCCAATGCCCGCAGCCGTCCGACGTTCCACAAGCTCGCCGTGGCAGGGCTGCCCAACAACCCGCCCCGCTGGCCGGAAGTGGCGGCCGCGGTGAAGAAGATCCTGCGCACTTATCAGCAGGATGCCAGGGACTGGGAGCGCATCGGAGAGTGGATCGAGCGCATCGGCTGGCCGCGCTTCTTCGAGCTGACCGGTCTGCCGTTCACGCCCTATCACATCGATAACTGGCGCGGCGGTCGTGGGAGCCTGAATGCCTCGGCGCACATCCGCCTTTCGGCGGGCACCGGGGGCGGGCGATGAAGTTCGGGATACTCGTGAACGAGGGGCCATATCAGCATCAGGCCTCCGACTCGGCCTATCAGTTCGCCGTGGCCGCGTTGGCAAAGGGGCATGAGATCTATCGTGTGTTCTTCTACAACGACGGCGTGAACAACGCGAACAAGCTCACCGAACCACCGCAGGATGACCGGAACATCACCCGGCAGTGGTCAGCGCTCGCGGCCGAGCACAATCTCGACATGGTGGTGTGCGTTGCGGCGGGGCTGCGCAGGGGCATCAAGGCCGAGATCCTCGCGCCGGGGTTCAACATCTCCGGTCTCGGACAGCTGATTCAGGCCGGCATCGAGGCCGACCGGCTTGTGGTCTTTGGCGACTGAACTCGAGGCGAGAATGAGCGATACGGAAGCAGGCGAAGGCGGGAACCGCAAGGTCAAGCGCTTCATGATCGTCAACCGCAAGGCGCCTTACGGAACCATCTATGCGCTCGAGGCGCTGGAGGTAGTGCTGATTGGAGCGGCTTTTGATCAGGACGTGAGCCTGGTCTTCGCGGATGATGGGGTCTATCAGCTGAAGAAGGGCCAGCAGACCAAGGGCATCGGCCAGAAGAATTTCTCACCGTCATACCGGGCGCTGGGCGACTACGACATCGAGAAGCTCTACGTGGAGCGCGAATCGCTGCAGGCGCGGGGTCTCGCGCCTGCGGATCTTCTCGTGCCGGTGCGCGTGCTGGGTTCCGCCGAGCTCAGCGTACTGATGGACGAGCAGGACGTGGTGCTGAGCTTCTGACCGGAGAGCGAAATGGCAGTGTTGCATACGACGAACAAGTCTCCGCTGCAGACGCGGGATCTGGAGTCTTGCCTTCGCCTTACGCGTCCGGGCTGCGGCATCCTTCTGCTGGAGGATGCCGTCTACGGCGCGCTGAAGTCCACCGAGGCGGGCGCGAGGCTCGCCGAGGCGGCGAAGGACAGGCGAATCTATGTGCTCGGACCGGACCTCGCTGCGCGTGGTTTCACGCCCGAGGAGGTAATCGCGGGCGTCGAGGTGGTCGATTACGGCGGCTTCGTCGATCTTGTCGCCGAACATCATCATGTGCAGGCCTGGGTCTGAGATGCGAGTGCCCATACTGGTGGCGATGAGGTTTGTAAACGCTAAATCGGGAGCAGAGACATGACAGCAGCAGTGGCGTTGAAAGATAAGGAAGTGGCGGTCGATGAAGAGGGCTATCTGGTCAACCTTGCCGACTGGAATGAGGATGTGGCGAGAACCATGGCGGCCGACGACAACATCGCGCTCACGGGCAATCATTGGGAAGTGATCAATTTCCTGCGCGAGTATTACGCGGAGTATCAGGTGGCGCCGGCCATCCGTGTGCTCACCAAGGCGATCGGCAAGAAGCTCGGCCCGGAGAAGGGAAACAGCAAGTACCTGTACGAGCTCTTTCCGTATGGTCCGGCCAAACAGGCCTGCCGCTATGCCGGTTTGCCGAAGCCGACGGGCTGCATCTGATCGCATGATATCGGTCGCCGCGAGGTCCGGTCATCGGATGCGCGACGCGAGGGGCCGGTGCCCGGTGCCGGGGCCGGGAGGACGCGCTCGATGCCGATCATGACCGTGATCTACGCGCTCCTGCTGTACGGGGCGGCTGCAGTGTTCGTGCTCGGCGTTTCGTACAGGGTAATCACGTATGCGCGCACGCCGGCGCCGCTGAAGATACCGACGATGCCGGCGCCGGTGACCCGCACCGGCGTGGCCTTTCGCGTGGCTCGCGAGGTCGCGCTTTTCGAGAGCCTGTTCAAGTCCAGCAAGTGGACCTGGATATTCGCGGTCATGTTCCACCTGGGACTGCTGCTCGAGGTGGTGCGTCACCTGCGCTATTTCATTCAGCCGATCTGGTTCTGGGTGGTGCTCGTGCAGCCGTTCGGCGTCTATGGCGGCATGGTGATGGTGGTGGGGCTGCTGGGGCTTCTCGGGCGCCGTCTTCTGATCGCGCGGGTGCGCTACATCAGCCAGCCGTCGGATTACCTGATGCTGCTGCTGCTGCTCGGCATTGGTCTGTCGGGGCTTGCGATCAAGTTCCTCGATCACACCGACATCGTGTCGCTCAAGGCCTTTGTTCTGGGGCTTCTTTATTTCGACTGGCAGCCGCTGCCGGACAGCCCCCTGCTGCTGGCGCACTTGAGCATGGTGGCGGCGCTGCTGATCGTATTCCCGTTCAGCAAGCTGCTGCATGCGCCCGGGGTCTTCTTCAGCCCGACGCGCAACCAAGTGGATGATGCTCGCGAGCGGCGGCATCTGGCGCCCTGGGCGGCGCAGCTCGAGGGTGCCGGGGACGAGGTGTAGCGTGGCGAAGGTGGATTTCAAGGTCCCCGCGGTGGGGGAGTATCTCGAGATCCCGGATCTTCAGCCGGGGGTGATGGCCAAGAGCGCGCCCTTCAAGGCCGCGCCGCGGCATCAGCAGGCGCTCGGCTTTCCGGGAGAGCTGGTAGAGAACTGGGAGGAGCGCGCCGTCGCGAAGCTCGCGGAACTGCTGAGCAAATACCGATCGCTGCGCGTCCATCTCGATGCATGCGTCAAGTGCGGCTCCTGCGCCGACAAATGTCAGTACTTCCTCGGCACGGGAGATCCAAAGAACATGCCGGTGGCGCGGCAGGATCTCTTGCGCAGCATCTACCGGCGCCATTTCACGCTCGCGGGGAAGCTCTTTCCGAGGCTCGTCGGTGCGCGCGACCTCGATGCAAGCGTGCTCGAGGAATGGTACAGCTATTTTCATCAGTGCTCGCAGTGCCGGCGCTGCTCCGTGTTCTGCCCATACGGCATCGACACGGCGGAGATCTCGATGGCGGCGCGCGAGATCCTGGATGAGATCGGCGTCGGCCAGAAGTACTGCAACGAGATTCTCGGCAAGGTGCACACGATCGGCAACAACCTGGGCCTGCCTGCGCCGGCGCTCGCCAACACGCTCGAAGGCTTGGAAGAGGATGTCAAGGAGGATACCGGCGTCGATGTGCGCTTTCCGCTCGATGTGCAAGGCGCCGAGGTCCTGCTGATCCCGCCCTCGGCCGACTTCTTCGCCGAGCCGCACATCGACGGACTGATCGGCTATGCGAAGGTCTTCCATCAGGCGGGCATCAGCTGGACGCTGAGCTCCTACGCGTCCGAGGCGGCGAACTTCGCCCTGTTCATCGGCAACTACGAGCAGATGCGCAAGGTGGCGCTGCGCATCCGCAAGGCGGCCATCGACCTGAAGGTCAAGCGCATCGTCGTGGGGGAATGCGGCCATGCGTGGCGCGTGGCCTACAGCTTCTGGAACACCCTCGCCGGGCCATTCGATTTCCTGGATCCGCGCTACCCCGTGCCGCAGCACATCATCGAATTCACGCACGAGCTCATCGAGAGGGGCGCGATCAAGCTCGACAAGGAAGCCAACGATCACATGAGGGTTACTTTTCACGATTCCTGCAACGTGGCGCGGGCCACGCGCATGGGCGCGAGACCGGGCGGGCAGTTCGTGCTGCCGCGAGAGGTGATCAAGGCAAGCTGCAACCACTTCTTCGACATGGCGCCTGAAACCATTGGCGAGAAGACATTCTGCTGCGGCGGCGGAGGAGGCCTTCTGACCGATGAGCTGCTGGAGCTGCGGGTCAAGGGCGCGCTGCCGCGCATGCAGGCGCTGCGCGAGGTGCAGAAGGAGCACGGCGTGACGCACATGGCGGCCATCTGCGCGATCTGCAAGAGCCAGTTCAGCATGGTGCTTCCCTATTACGAGTTCCCGATGGAGACGATCGTGAGCGTGCATCAGCTCGTGAGCAACGCCATCCAGCTGGGCACGAATTCATGAGAACGGAAAGCCGGCGAGGCGGGGGGATGTAGCATGTCGATATCGGCGCAAGACAAGGGTACGGGGCGGACGTTCCGTCGGTACCGCGATGGTGAGGCGGCGCTGCGGTCGTGGCGCGAAGCGATTTTCCAGGCTGGCCATTCCCACAAGTGCCCGACCTACGTGCAGCGCACGCCGCCGTGCCAGGGGAGCTGTCCCTCGGGCGAGGACATCCGCGGCTGGCTCGATATCGTGCGGGGTCTCGACAAGCCGCCGCAGGGTCAGTCCTGGCCGGAATACGCCTTCCGCCGCCTGACCGACGCCAATCCATTCCCCGCCGTCATGGGACGGGTCTGTCCGGCACCGTGCGAGAGCGGCTGCAACCGCAACGATCTCGACGATCATGTCGGCATCAATGCGGTCGAGCAGTTCATCGGCGATACCGCACTGAAGGAAGGCTATCGGTTCGATCCGCCCGCCAGCGAGACCGGCCGGAAGGTCGCAGTGATTGGCGGCGGTCCGGCGGGGCTTTCGTGCGCCTACCAGCTTCGCCGCCGCGGCCACAAGCCGACCATCATTGAACAGAAAGCCAACCTCGGCGGCATGCTGCGCTATGGCGTGCCGCGATATCGCGTGCCGGCGGAGGTCCTCGACGGCGAGGTCCAGCGTATCCTCGATACGGGTGTAGAGGTGCGCGTGAATTGCCGAGTCGGCAGGGACGTCAGTCTCGAGGAGCTGGCGCGTGATTACGACGCGGTGTTCTGGGGAATCGGCACGCAAATGGGTCGCAAGCTGCCCATTGCGGGTGCGGATGCGCCGAATTGCCTGGACGGCATCGAATTCCTTCATGCCTTCAACGACGGGCGGCTGAGCGCGGTGCCGAGACGCATCATCGTCATAGGCGGTGGCGACACCTCGATCGACGTGACCACGGTTGCGCGCAAGCTATCCGGACAGGATAGGGGCGCGGCCGGCAAGCCATCGACCTATACCGCCGATACGGTGACGGCGCAGGCGGCTTGTGGCGGTGCGCAGGTGACGCTGACGACGATCTTCCCATTGGACAACCTGCAGGCCTCTGCGCGCGAAGTGGCGGATGCGCGCTCGCTGAACATCGAGATTCACGGCAGCGTGATGCCGGTGCAGATCCTCCTGGATGGAAAAGGCAATGCCCGCGCCGTGCGCTACGCGGCGTGCCGCATTGAGAGGAATGTCCCGGTGCGCATCGAGGGCGGAGGTGAGTTCGAGCTGGAGGCCGACCTGGTGATCTTTGCGGTCGGTCAGAAGGGCGACCTGGCCGGTCTCGAGGCGCTGAACAACGGGCGCGATGCCATCAGCGCCGACGGGGTGTTCGAGGTGCCGGGACATCGGGGCCACTTCGTCGGCGGCGATATCGTCACGCCGCACCTGCTCACCACGGCCATCGGCCATGGCTGGATCGCCGCTGAGGGGATCGATGCCTTTCTTTCCGGCGCCGCGCCCGCCAAACGCCCCAAAGTGGACAAGCATCAGTTCGATCTGCTTCAGGCGCTGCATCACGCCGGGATCGCGCTGTCCGACTATCCGCACGGGCCAGTGCGCGGCACGAGCGACGCCGCCTTCGCGGTGCACAACTTCGAGAATCGCGCCGAGCGCGAGATCGTGAAGTCCTCGGATCTGTTCCTGGGCCATTTCACGCTGGAGCCGCGCATTGAACGCGAGGAGCGGCGTCTCGCCGCCGTGTTCGGCGAAGGGAGCGAACGCATCAAGACGCTTCTGGAAGCGCAGGCGGTTGCCGAGGCCAAGCGCTGCATGAGCTGCGGCCTGTGCGTGGAATGCGATAACTGCGTGGTCTACTGCCCGCAGACCGCGGTCAAGAAGGTGCCGAAGGCACAGCACACCATCGGTCGCTACGTCTTCACCGACTACAGCCGATGCATCGGCTGCCATGTCTGCCACGACGTTTGTCCGAGCGGCTATATCCAGATGGGCTTGGGCGAGTAGCGGCAATGGCGGCAATCCGGCTGATCATCCCGACCGTGCTGCTCGCGCTGATCGCGGCGGTGCCGGCCGTCGCGGGCCGGGTGCCGCTGCCGAAGATCCCGGCGGCGAAGGGCGCTCATTGCGTCCGCCCGACGGAGTGGATGCGCAAGAACCACATGAAGCTCCTGATGCAGCTGCGTGACGAGGCGGTGCACGAGGGAATTCGCCACAAGCGCGAGTCGCTCCCCGGGTGCATCGCCTGCCATGTGTCGCGGCTGGCGGATGGGAAGTATCCCTCGGTGAAGAGCGGCAAGTTCTTCTGCAATGCCTGCCATCAGTACGTCGGGACGCGTATCGACTGCTTCTCCTGTCATACAAACCGGCCGGATGTCGCGTATGAGATCGCCGATGGAGTCAGGCGAGCGCCGCCTGCGGTGCCCGCGGGCCAGCGCGGTGGCACTGCGGCGTGGGCGCGAGCGGTCGCGATGGTGGCCGCCAGTGCCGCATCGGCGTCCGCCGCAAGGGTGGGCGCTGATGGGGCGAGGAACCCGACGGGGCAACCGCCAGTCAATCGCCGGGGGCGCTTCAGGGGGCGGCCTTGAACCCGGTGAAGCCGCACTCCGGTCGGTGCGAGGCGCAGGCAGCCCCGAGTTTCGGGATGCACAACAGTGTCTTGCCGGAGGTCGCTTGCGACCAGGACCGGCGTCGCTTTCTCGGCATCGCCGGGGCGGTCACTCTTGCGCTCGCTCCGGGGGTGAGCCTCATCGCCTATGCGCACAGCGATGCGCCGAAGAGCGACGCCGCGAGCGCAAAGAGGCGCTGGGGACTTCTGATAGACACCACCAAGTGCAAGCCGTCCTGCACCGCCTGCGTCACGGCGTGCTCATCGTATAACGGTTGGAAGAACGAGGGTCGGCCCACCGATCCGCAATGGATTCGCAAGGTGCAGGTGTCCGATCCGAGTACGGGGTTTTCGCGCTCGGTACCGGTGATGTGCCAGCATTGCGCGAATGCGCCCTGCGTGGAGGTCTGTCCCACCGGAGCCTCTTTCAAGCGCGCCGACGGCATCGTGCTCGTCGATCGGCACATCTGCATCGGCTGTCGCTTTTGCATGATGGCCTGCCCGTACAAGGCGCGCTCCTTCGTCAGCGAGAATCTTTCCGGCCAGAAACCGTGGGCTCCGCGCGGAAAAGGCACGGTGGAAGGGTGCACGCTGTGCGTGCCGCGGGTCGATGCGGGGAAGGTGCCGGCCTGCGTCGAGGCGTGTGCGCGGGACGGCAACGGTGCGATGACCTTCGGCGATCTGAGCGACGCTGCGAGCGCGATCCGCCGCGCGCTGGCGCATCATCCCGCGGTGCAGTTGCGCGCCGACCTGATGCTCGACACCGGTGTGCGTTACGAGGGGCTCTAGAGGATGAGTGTCATCCATTACCGCGAGATCGAAGGAGGCAGCCTCGGGTTCTGGGCGCTGGTTGCGCTGCTCGCCGCATTCGTGGCGGCGGGACTGACGGCGGCCTGGTTCATGGAGCACATCGGCCACATCATTACCGGCATGACCAACCAGGTGGTCTGGGGCATGCCGCATGTCTTCGCGGTGTTTCTGATCGTGGCGGCCTCGGGGGCGCTCAACGTCGCCTCCATCGCCTCGGTCTTCGGCAAGGTGGCGTACAAGCCCCTGGCGCGACTGTCCGGACTGCTGGCCGTCGCGCTGCTGATCGGCGGACTCGCCATCCTGGTGCTGGATCTGGGCCGGCCGGACCGCCTCGTCGTGGCCATGACGCACTACAACTTCCGATCGATCTTCGCCTGGAACATCTTTCTCTACACCGGTTTCGTGGCGGTGACCGGGTTCTATCTGTGGGTGATGATGGAGCGGCGCCTGAACGGCTATTCCCGCATGGTCGGCACGGCTGCTTTCCTGTGGCGACTGATCCTCACCACGGGCACCGGCTCGATTTTCGGCTTCCTGGTGGCGCGCCAGCCATACGACGAGGCGATCATGGCGCCGATGTTTATCGTGATGTCGTTCGCCTTCGGGCTGGCGATTTTCCTCCTCGTGCTCATGGCGGCGTGCAAGGGCACGGGCCGGCCTCTGGGCAATGCCACTCTGATGCGGCTTAAGAATCTCCTCGGCGTGTTCGCCGCGGGCGTGCTGTACTTCCTGCTCGCGTTCCACATCACCAAGCTCTACGAGGCCGAGTTTCGCGGTGCCGAGGCCTTTCTCCTGCTGAACGGCGGCATCTACACCCTCCTCTTCTGGTGCGGAGCGGTGTTCCTCGGCGGCGTGCTGCCGATGCTGCTGTTCTGGCTTCCGCAGACGCGCCGGTCGCGCGCCGCGGTCGGCTGGGGATCAGCGTCTGTCGTTGTGGGCGGGCTTGCCCTCATGTACGACATCATTATCGGCGGCCAGGCCTGGCCACTGTCGATTTTTCCCGGGATGCAGGTCTCCAGTTCCTTCTACGACGGCGTGGTGAACTTCTACGCCCCGAGCCTTCCGGAGTGCGCCCTCGGCCTCGGCGGCTGTGCGCTCGCTGTGCTGCTCATCCTGCTTGCGCTGAAACTGCTGCCGTTCCTGCCCGAGAGCCTCGTCGACGAACCTGTCGAATCGCACAGCGCAGTCGCGGGAACCTCGAGGGTGCCGGGAGCGACCTGAGGAGGACACCCGGATTATGCCGCATGTGATGATCTCTGCGGCCAGCAAGTCCTCGGGCAAGACGACGGTCAGCCTGGGCCTGTGCCGCGCGTTGTCTGGGCGCGGCATGAGCGTGCAGCCGTTCAAGAAGGGTCCCGATTACATCGATCCGATGTGGCTCACCGAAGCGGCCGGCCGGCCGTGCCACAACCTCGATTTCCGCACCATGACCCCGCAGGAGATCACGGGGCGCTTTGGCCGCCACGCGCAGGCAGCCGATATCGCCCTCGTGGAAGGCAACAAGGGCCTGCACGACGGGATGGATTTGAATGGCAGCGACAGCAACGCCGCGCTGGCGCGGGTGCTCGGCGCACCGGTGGTGCTGGTGATCGACACACAGGGCATGGCGCGCGGAATCGCGCCGCTGATTCTCGGCTATCAGGCCTTCGCCCCCGATGTGCGCATCGCCGCCGTGATCCTGAACAAGGTGGCGGGAGCCCGCCACGAAGGAAAGCTGCGCGCGGCGATCGAGCATTACACGACCGTTCGCGTGATCGGGGCGATCGGGCTCGACCCGTCGCTCGCCATCACCGAGCGCCACCTGGGCCTGATCCCGACCTGCGAGTCAGGCGCAGCGGAACAGACCATCGCGCGCATTGCGGCGGCCGTGGGCGCATCGGTTGACCTGGGTGCATTGACGGACATCGCCGCGACGGCAGAGCCGCTGCCGCAGGTGTCCCGGCCTGCGCGCGCTCCCCGCCGTGGCCTCGATGTGCGTATCGGAATCGCGCGGGATGCAGCCTTCGGCTTCTACTATGCGTCGGACCTGGAGGCGTTCCGGGAAGCGGGGGCCGAGCTGGTGGAGTTCGACACGCTGCGCGATCCGCACCTCCCGCCGGTCGAGGGCCTGTTCATCGGTGGCGGCTTTCCGGAGACCCACCTGGATGCACTGGGGGCCAACCTGAGCCTGCGCCGGGAGCTGCGCGCTGCGATCGAGGGCGGGCTGCCGGTCTATGCCGAATGCGGCGGTCTGATGTATCTCGCCCGCAGCATCAGCTGGCAGAACCGGCGCGTCGAGATGGTCGGCGCGATCCCCGCCGACGTCGTGATGAGCCAGCGTCCGGCGGGCCACGGCTATGTCCGGCTGCGTGAGACGGGCCAGGGTCCCTGGCCGGATGCTCGGGCGCAATTTGATGCGCACGAGTTTCATTATTCGACATTGACAAATGTCAGTATGGACCTGGGTTACGCCTATGAGGTTCTGCGCGGCACCGGGATCGATGGCCGGCGCGACGGCATCGTCTACCGCAACGTGCTCGCGAGCTATGCCCATCTGCACGCCTGCGAGGCCGATCCCTGGCCGCGGCGTTTCGTGAGCTTCGTGCGCCGCTGTGCAAAGGGGGTGCCGATGCGCGGCGGCCAACAGATGATGGCGTAGGACTTTTACGCACTTGCGGCGCGCGGTGAAATAGTTTAGGTTTTTCTAATAGGCTTTTACCCGGTACCGAGCCACGCGGGCGGTGTGTCTGCCCGGGTGGGCGGCGCGTGCGGGCGCCGAAGGGGGCCATTAGAGCATGAGTGCGATCGGGCACACGCAGCGTTCAGCCGCGCAGATCGAAGCGGTGCCCTCTGCTAACGGGCCCGCCACGCGCCGCGATTGGGAGGGCAGCAGGCTTGGCTTGGCGTTGCAGCTGCAACTGGGCGCGCTGGCACTTCTCGGGGCACTGGTGCTGCTGTTCAGTGTTGAGCCGACCTGGCGCACGCAGCTTGTCGTGCTGGCCTTGGCGTTGACCGCCGTGGTGGCGGCGCTGACCATTCTTCAGCAACGCCGCATCCGGCGTGAGCTTCTGCAGCCGCTGGCGCATGTGCGCAATTGGGCGGCCCGTGTCCGCGCCGGCAACTTCTCAGAGCCCATGTCGGAGCCGCAATCCCGCGCGTTTCGCGGCCTGGCGCAAGATCTGAACGGTCTCGGCGAGATGGTCTGCGGCCTGTCGGCGGAGATGGAAGCGCGGGTGCAGAAGGCGACGCATCGCATCGCCCAGAAAACGCGCTCGCTGGAGATCCTCTGCGACGTGGCGGCAACTATCAACACCTCGCGTGATCTGGACCAGCTGCTGAGGAAATTCCTCGAAATCATCAGCGAGGTGGTCGAGGCCCGCGGCGGTCTCGTCCGGCTGCTGACCCAGGACGGGCAGCTGCGGCTGGTCGCCAGCGAAGGACTTGATGATGAGGTCGTGGGCCGCGAGCGACTGGTGCCGGTGGGGCAGTGCCTGTGCGGCAGGGCGGTTTCGGGGCGGGCGGTGCAATCCCACGGTGCGGAGGCTTGCCGCTGCGTACTCGGTCGGCCGATCGTGCCCTGCGACGAGCGCATGGAAATGGTGGCCGTGCCGTTGACCTACCGCGGCCGGGTGCTCGGCATTTACAACCTGTTTCTGGAACGACCGCTGCCATTTCCGCGGGAAGATCTCAACGATCTGCTCAGGAATATCGGCCGTCACCTTGGCATGGCCATCGAGAAGGCGCGCCTGGACGAGGAGGCCAAACGGCTGAGCGTGGTCGAGGAGCGCACCATGCTCGCACACGAGCTGCACGATTCGCTCGCTCAGACGCTGAGCAGCCTGCGCTTCCAGGTGCGCACGTTGGACGACACCCTGCTGGCAGGCGATCAGCCGGCGGTGCGGAGCAATCTCAGCCGCATTACCAACAGCCTGGATGAGGCCAATCGGGAGCTGCGTGAGCTGCTGGTGCAGTTCAGGGCGCCGATGGAACGCAGCGGCCTCGTCACGGCGATTGAGAAGGTCGTGGAAGGCTTCGCCCACGACAGCGGCGTCGATATCTTCCTTCAGCAGGAATGGCACGATACCCGGCTGCCGGCACATCTCGAGATGCAGGTGCTGCGGATCGTGCAGGAGGCTTTGGCGAATGTGCGCCGGCACGGCCAGGCCCGCCACGTGCGCGTCATCCTGCGCGACGAGGAGGCTGACAACACCGCTTGGGTGCTGATCGAAGATGACGGCGTCGGCTTCAGGCAGAGCGAGATCGAGGAGCGTCCTGGGGAGCATCTCGGCCTGTCGATCATGCAGGACCGGGCCCGCCGTCTCGGCGGGGCGCTGCGGGTGGAGAGCGAGGTGGGGGAGGGAACACGCGTGATACTCGCATTTCCCTTGCCCGACGAGGTCCGAGTGCCTGTTCAGGCGGCTGGGTAGAGGGACCATGCACGTCCTCATCATCGATGATCACACGCTGTTTCGGGCAGGGTTGAAGGGTCTTTTGGAGCGGCGCGGCATCGCCGTCAGCGTCGTGGGAAACGGCGAGGATGGTGTGCGCCTGGCCGCTCAGATCCAGCCCGACGTCGTGCTGCTTGATCTGCGCATGCCCGGGATGAACGGCCTGCAGGTGCTTCAGCGCCTGCGCGAAGGCGGACTCGGCCGGCCGGTGGTGATGCTCACCACCAGCGATGATGAGCGGGATCTGGTTGGCTCACTGCGTTGTGGCGCGCAGGGCTACTTCCTGAAAGACATGGACCCTGATGCGCTGGTGCAGGCGCTGCACGAGGTGCTTCAGGGCAAGACCGTTGTCACTCCGGAGCTCACTGCGGTTCTCGCAGAGGTGGTGCAGCGTGGCGAGACAAACGGCCAGACGTCCCACGCGCTTTTCGAGGGGCTGACGCCGCGGGAACTTGAAATCCTGCGCCATCTGGCCGAAGGCGAAAGCAACAAGATCATTGCCCGCTGTCTGGGCATTTGCGACGGCACGGTCAAGCTGCATGTAAAGGCGATCCTGCGCAAGCTGGGGCTCTCTTCGCGCGTCGAGGCCGCCGTGTTTGCTGCGCAGCGCGGCCTCGGTGGCAAGCCTTGCGCTTCCGCAAGTCTGTCGCGCATCTGACCGGCAAACAAAGCGGTGCCGAGCGCGGCGCGCGCGAGGTCACCGGCAAAAGTATCCAGGCGGCCATTGATGAGGGTTCCCGCTTGGCAAGCGGGTGATGGCTGGTGTAGCATGCACACCCTTCGAGGCGAGATATGTCATTGAAACTCAATGACTTATGAAATTATCCTGCGCCCCGAGAGATGGGTGCCGAGGTGTCGACGGCATCGGAGCAAGCCCCGGCGTCCACCCCGGGGGCCATTTCGGACAAGGCTAGGTGGCAGAGTGGTCATGCAGCGGCCTGCAAAGCCGTCTACGCCGGTTCGATTCCGACCCTAGCCTCCAATAAAAACAACGAGATAGCGGCGTTTTCTTCCCTCGGGACGTTCCGGAAATCCACCCATAAGCCCTTGAAATATTCCGATGACACCCGGTTTGGGGTGTCAATTTCGGCGTAGACTAACGGTTTAGGCCGTCTATGCGAGAGGAATTCAATGGCGGTGAAGCGACGTCGGGGTGCCGGTTGGCAGTACGTGCTGAAGCGCAAGGGGCTTCTGCCAAAGCCGGTCTACTTGACCTTTCGGGACGAGGTCGAAGGCGACGAATACGTGGCGCGTCTCGAGGCCCTGTTGGCCCGTGGCATCGTGCCGGTGGAGATCGCCTCAGATACCGGCCCTGGGTATCTGCGCGCGTCGCTGCAAAATTACCTCAATACGACGGAGGTGTCCGCGCTCGATCGGGAGCAACTGGAGATCATCGCCAACAGCGTGCGATGGGACCTGCGTCTTGCCGACTGCACGTTCACGTGGGCGGTGAAGTGGGTCAGCGACTTCAAGCGCGAAGCGAACCTCGCGCCGACCACGATCCGCCATCGGGTCGGGGCGCTCGCCCGGGCGCTGGATTGGGCGCTCGCCCATGGCATGCTTGCCACGAACCCCTTGCGCGCCTTGCCCCGCGGATATGCGACATATACCGAAGCGGATGAGCGCGAGATCGTCGCGCGCGGCGGGCGGGCGAAGACGGACACTGAACGCGACCGGCGCATGACAGCGGAGGAAGAGAAGGCGATCCGCGCGGTGCTCATCACGGGGCGGCGCCAGTCGCCGAACGAGACCGCCGGCCGGGCCTTGGTGCTCAAGCACCGCACGGCGTTGACGCTGTTGTTTGAGTTGGCACTCGAAACGGCGATGCGGATGCGCGAGCTGTTCACGCTGGGGGCGGACCAAGTGGACATTGAGCGTCGCACGATCTTTCTCGATCGCACGAAGAATGGCAGTAAGCGCCAGGTGCCCTTGAGCTCCGTGGCACTCGGCGCACTGACGCCGTGGCTCGAGGAGCGCGCAGACTCAGCGCTCGTATTCCCCTGGTGTGCGGACGCGGGCGATGCGCGCACGGTTCGAAAAACAACGGCGTTGCTGTCGCGGCAGTGGGCACGTGTCTTCGAGGCGGCCGGCTGCCCCGACCTGCACTTTCACGACCTTCGCCATGAGGCGACCTCGAGGCTGTACGAGCGCACCACGTTGTCGGATGCGCAGATCGCGAAGATCACCGGCCACAAGGATCCTCGGATGCTTATGCGTTACGCGAATCTTCGGGCCTCGGACCTCGCCGCCCGTCTTTGGTAGGAAGGCCGGCGCGGGCTTCATAGGGCGCAAGATCAGGCATCTCCCGGCGGGGGCGACCCTTCCCTGCGGTCTTCCTGGCCGGCGAAGCTTCAATCTGTGGCGCGGAGGATTCGCAAGAGCGCCGCCGCGCCGCGGCCTGCTGGCGCGCAGTGTGGCCGATGTATGCCAGAACATCCGAACGCAACAGCACCCAGTGCTTCCGGTTGAGGGAGAGTGCGGGGATCTCGCCCCGCTCGCACAAGGTGCGCAGTGCTTCGCGCCCAATGTGCAAGAGTGCGGCGGCCTCGATGAGACCGATCGTCTCAGGCTGTGGCTGCGCTTCTTCGGCGCTCATGAAGCCCTCGCAAGACCTTGATCCCGAGCGGTGTTGATCCTCGCCATCTGTGCGCTGTCGCCGCCCCGGTCCGGGTGGTGGAGCGCTGCCAGGCGGCGGTATGCGGCATCGATTTCCCCGCGTGCCGCGTTCCCTGAGACGCCGAGCACCTGCCACCATTGCTCGGGTGCGGGCAGCGCGACGAATCCGGTGAAAGCGCGGTCGAGAATCTCCGCGCCGCCGTGTCGCTCGATCGCGCGCATCGCCTCGAGCGTGGCTGCGATCGCAGCTAGGTTGTCGGCGACCCGGTCGTAGCGGTCGATCGCCATGCAGCGCGTGTCCGCCTTCTTGCGCCAGTAGACGGCGACCCCAGGGTCGGCGACCGTGCGGTCGGACCGCGGCAAGCCGTCGAGGCGTGTCGGGATGTCGGTGGAGATCACAAGATCATCACGCTTCACGCCGAGGCGCTCGAGTTCGAGCAGCACGCGCTGGATCCCGTCCATCACGGAGAGTTCGCGGCCGAAGGTCGAGAACTTCGCGCGCGAGCGCTGGTAGGATTTCTTGCGCGGCCAGCCCTGGGGCCACGCGAGCGGGTATGCCTCGATGACGTCACGCATGGCGTGTGATCAGGCCACGAGCCGCGCGATGTGCGGTGCCGCCGCGGCGAGCAGCATGCCGATGGGCATCAGCCCGACCCAAGCGAATGGGATGTCATCGTCGAAGGGCATGTCCGCGCGGCTCGCCGGTTCGGGGCTCTCCGCCGGCGGGGCGGGGCTGCGCCCTGCAAGGGGCCGGGACGGGCCGGTCTGAGAGGTGCCGCCTCGCCCGCCGAGCATCTGCATGTCGTTCGCTACAATCTCCGTGCTGTAGCGGTCGTGTCCGTCGCGGTCCTGCCACTTGCGCGTGCGCAGGCTCCCCTCGATGTAGACCTGCGCGCCCTTGCGCAGGTACTCGCTTGCGATCTCGGCCAGCCGGCCGAAGAGCGCTACCCGGTGCCACTCCGTGCGCTCCTGCTGCTCGCCGGTGTTCTTGTCCCGCCACTGCTCATTGGTGGCGAGACTCAGGTTCGCGACGCTCGAGCCCGAAGGCATCGCGCGAACATCGGGGTCTTGCCCCAAATGGCCGACCAGGATCACTTTGTTCACGCCGCGCATAGTTAGCCTCCATCAGGGATTGGTCGTTTCGCCGGCACCAACCGATGATTCTCCGCAGGCCGGGCCCGTGCCGGGCGCAGCGCCAGATCGGGGTGCCGCCACAATATGGGCACGGCCGGGGGAGCGCGCGAGGTAGCGGTCGACGAGCCGTCGCAGGTGACTCTCATCGGTCTCGGCGACCTGGACCCCGAGATGGGGGTCCACGATCTGTGTGGCCTCACTTCGCTTGATCCCGAGCACGTCCATAATGGGCGGGTCGGAGCCATCATCGGTGACGAGCAGGAAGTACGTCACCGGGTTCTTCTGGCCCTCGCGATCGAGCCGCCAGAGGATCTGCTGGTGGATGCCGGGCGACCAGTCGAGTTCTCCGAGAATCACGACGGAGGAGCGGTGCTGAAGCCCGTCGACGCCCGCACCCGAGCGCAGCGACAGGATGAGGATATCGGTGTCGCCGTCGAGGAAACGGCGCTTCTCGGCTTCCTTGCGCGCGGCGGTCTCGGAGCCGGTGTACATCGCGGGCTTCAAGTCGGCGAGCGCCTCGAGCCAGATTCGATACACCTCGCGGTGCCAGCCGACGAGCAGCACCGGTTCGCCGGCCTCCACCATGAGTCGCGCGAACTGCGCGACGGTTTTGGCCTTGGCGATCCCGGTCGCCTGGCGCACCATGATGTCGAGCTCGCGCGCCGCTTGGCCGCGCTCGACAAAGCTGCCGGCGGTGGCGCGAATGGCGAGCTGCTGCGCGAGCGCTTCGACGGACTCGACGGTCTTGGCGTCATAGTCGATGGTCTCGACGATGATCGAGGTCTTCGGCAGTTGCTGCCCGACATCGCTCTTCAATCGCCGGATGAGCGCATGCTGCTCGCGCAGGTACGTCCCGAGAGCCTTCGGGTCCTTGATGTGCCCGCCGCGGCCAGGTTGGCGGTTGACCCATTCGCGCTCGAAGTCCGCCCATCCGCCGAGGACCGCATCGTCGATGAACTGCATCACGTTCCACATCTCGACGCCGTAGTTGTAGATCGGCGTGGCGGTCAGGCCGAGACGGTACGTGACGCCTTGGGAGAGGAGGAATGCCGCGGCGCCTTTCTGCGTACCCTTGCCGGTGCGCAGGCTCTGCGGCTCGTCGAACACGGCGGTCTTGAAGAAATCGCCGTGCGACTTGAAGAACGGGATCCACCCGCCGATCTGACTGACGCGAAAGACGTACACGTCGGCCGGCGGCAGATTGTACGGGGAACCCTTCTTGATCAGGTGGACCGCGAGGTCCGTGAACGCGGTGATCTTATCCGCCCACTGCCGCTGCATGTGGGCATCGCACACTACGGCGGCGGGCAGCGTGCCCGGCGTACTCGCGAGAAGCCCCGCCGCGGTGTACGTCTTGCCGAGTCCGCCTTCGTCGCCGAGGAGGAGACTCTTGCGGCGGCGCAGCACCTCGATCGCCTGCGCCTGGTAGTCGCGGATCCGCTGTCCGGGCTTCACGCCCGCGATGTGGGGTACTCGATAATCGGGCAGCAGGATGCGCTCGAGTTCGGCCTGCTCGAGGTCCCATCCCCGCCGGCCGGTCTCGAGCACGTGGCGGTCCTCGACTGTCATGGCGAGCGGATACCGCAAGGTGAACCACTCGAGGTCGGCGGCGTGCATCAGATCATTCGGCAGGTGAAACGGACCAGCCGATTCCTTCGGCACACGCGGGAAGAGGTGCTTGAAGCGGATCGCGACGTGCGGCTCCAAGTCAGCAATCTCCCACCGGCCCTGCGGGCGGCACCCATTGCTATCGGCGACGAGCCGCAGCGTCCCGTAGGTCCGGGCCGGAGCGGGGTGCCCACTGCGCGGGGGCATCGTTGGCATCGCCTCGAGTGGCAATGGCATGCTGCTCACAGCAGCCACCCCTTGGAGAGGGACGCGGCATACACGGGCTTGCAGCCGATCTCGGCCGGCAGCCCCATGCTGAGATTCGAGGCGAGAATGATGGCGGCGACCTCGGGGTGCCGCGCATACCGCTCGATCTGGCGGTAGATGTCGATCTTGCGCGGCCCGACGCCCCGGCCCTTGAGCTTGCACTCGACTGCAATCCACTGGGTGGGCGCGCGGAGGCAGGGGGTGTGCACCCCCGGCGTGGGGATCAGAAAATCGGGGATGTCCTCGGTGGAGAGCCGGCGCTCGCGCTCGAAGGGAATTCCGGCGGACGCGAGGGCGACGCCGATCCCGGACTGCATGACTTTCTCCGAGGCCAAGTCCACGCGCGTTCTCGAGAGCAGTCGCACGAGGGCGGCGCAGAGCGACGGCGTGTCGGGGCATCCGGCGCTAGGGGGTGATGTGGTCGGTCCCGTGAGGTGGTCTAACGTGGTCTCGCTCATGCTGCCGCCTCCCGAGCCTGATCCACCATGTTGGCGCGTACTAGCGCTTCGGCGACCGCCGGTGGCACGGCATTGCCGATCATCCAAACCTGGTCGGTCTTGCTGAGTGGCTTGCCTTCGTAGAGCGGATCCAAGATGTAATCGTCTGGGAAGCTCGTCGCCCGGGCGAGCTCACGCGGAGTCAGCATTCGCATGCCGATGCCTACAATGGCGTACTGCTCGCCCCGGACTGTCACGAGCGCAAAGCGGTCCTTCGTCGTCACCGTCGCGAGCGGGCGCTCAAGCCGCGGGTCCTGATCGGTCCCGTAATATTTCAGGAGGAATGCCCGGACCTCACCGTAATGCAGCCCATTCGCCTGGATCGTGTGGAGAGGCGCATTGACCGGCTGCCCATCGCGGCATGTTCCCTTCAGTTTGACGATGCTCGAAGCGACCAGGTGATGGTGATCCTGAGTCGTGATTGTCGAGACGGGCCACGTCAGAGGATGACCATCGTTCTCATGGCCGCCGTAATGCCGGGCCAGAAACGCCGCCACCAGCGCGCCCTGGCTGCCCTGCGCGGTAACCGTTGGGTAAGGCCGCTGGATATCCCGAACTCGCGGATCTTGGCCCTGGCGCTCCCCATTGCGGGTATTCACGATGGCAGGGGAGATGAGGGCGAGTTCGCCGCGATGAGCGCCGGTCACGGTCGGCAGTGGCTCTCCCATGGGATGCAGACGCCGCTCGCCGTGATGGGTAAGTGGCACAATGAATGGCTCCGGAGTCTCGATCGTGTAGCGCATGACTCCGCGTGCGATCCGGCGCAGCGTGGCCTCCTCCAGAGGCCGCCTGACGCCGAGCGCTTTGGCTTCCTCCCTGCTGAGAAAAATACTCGGACACGGGATCGACCAGTCAATGCACTCGGCTGCCGTTCGATATGGCTGCGCACCGCTCCATGGTCCGTGAGAGGCCGCAGGAAAGACAATCTCGCCCGCGTCGCGCCGGGCAATCACGAAGAGCCGCTTGCGGCTCGTGGGCGCGCCGTAGTCGCAGGCGCGAAGCTCGCGCATGTCCACCTGGTAGCCCAGGTTCTCGAGCTGCCGATGCCAGCGACGGAAGGTCATGCCGCGCCGGGTCGGATCCGGGCACCCGTTCTCATCGAGCGGACCCCAGTCGGCAAACTCCTCCACGTTCTCAAGCATGATGACCCGGGGGCGTCGCTCCTTCGCCCACCGCACGACGGTCCAGGCGAGTCCGCGCACTCGGCGAGCCCGATTCCGGTCACGGAACGGTTTGCCGCCGCGGGCTTTTGAGTGATAGGTGCAGTCCGGGCTGAACCACCCGAGTCCCACCGCACAGCCGGCGGCGACGTGGCGCGGATCCAGGTCCCGGATATCCTCGCGCAGGTGTAGCGTGTGGGGATGATTCGCGAGGTGAACCGCAAGCGCCTTGGCGTTGTGGTTGATCGCGATGTCCACAGGGCGGCCGAGCGCGGCTTCGATGCCGGTGGACGCGCCCCCGCCGCAGGCGAAGTTGTCGACTACAATCTCTCGCGCGAGCGTCACGAGTACTCCTCCATCTCGTCATCATGGCCAGTCTTGCTGGGGAGCATCACCGGTGCTGCAATTGGCGGAAGCGCGCTGTGGTGTGGACTGAGGGGTGGTTCTGTATAAAACGGAGACAGCTCCACTAATCGCCCGGTTACGAAAGTTGCCCGACCACTGCGGAACCAGCGGGGAGACAGATCGGAGATCAACTGGAACCCCTCGTCGTGCGTGACCACAAATCTCTCAGTGGCAGTCGGGCTCATAGTGTTATCAGCCCCTGTCCCAATGTAGTTTGTGGTTGTCCGGAGTCGGACCGATGTATCGCTGGTATGCCGCAATCCAATCGCTCGCGAGAGCGCGCTGTGCCGTGGCTAGTGGGATTCCGCGGTGGCACACCAGCCAATGCAAGCGGGTCTCCAAACGGTCCTTCGCGAAGCTACCCCATCCCCCTACAACGTCATGAGGCTGCGGCCAGAGATTCTCCGGGCTCGTCGGAGATCCCCCCGCTGACAAGGCAACGAGGTGATCCTCCTCGTAGTGCCAGAGCTTGTGATCCTTGTAACCATACTCGCGGATCTGCTCGCGCTTCAGCCGCTCGGTGTAGTTTTCCGGCGGCCGGATACTGCGCGAATAGCCCCGCACACAAATCGTCTCGTCAATATCCGCCTGGCTAACGGCGGGATTGAGAGCACCCGGGGTCAGGGACGGGTTGGGGAGTGCATCCGAAATCGGATGGACCAGTCCGGTCATGCCCTTCGCGTCATAGCGCTCCGGCCCGCGGCGCGGCCGGCGGTCGAAAAAGTGACGGGCGCCTTCAGCGCCCGCTCGCCACGTGGCATCGAGCAGAAGCGAGCCCGTAAGGTCGTTGGTGCCAAGGGCACTCGTGGTTCCAAGATCG
>JAKAXA010000076.1 GCA_021816775.1 Pseudomonadota bacterium | reverse complement strand
TCGATATCAAGCGCGTCAACGTGGATTTCCCGCAATGGATGGTCCAATCCATCGATCGGCAAGCGCGGCGGCTTGGCGTTACCCGCCAGTCGCTCATCACGCTGTGGCTGGCCGGCTCGAGGTGCGCGCCAATCCTTGATGGGCGCGCCGCGGCCACCATACCCCGGATGAGCGCACTGATGCGGGGTCGAACGGGAATGTGAGCCTTCCCTCGTCCGGGTTCTTGAGCGCATTGGACGCACGTCACTGCTCAAAGCACTCGATTTGGGAGCTGCAGTCCAACCATCGGCTGAAGTCCGCGGCGCGCTGCAGCACTCGAGCGTAAGGCTCCGGATTGCTGTTGCGCGAAAGCGCCTTGAGCGCAAGCACATAGTCTGCGCGGAAAGCCGTTGGTAGGATGACTCCGGTCCGCCGCGCCTGGGAGAGCACAAGATTCATCGCCAGTCGCGCGGTGCGCCCATTGCCGTCCCCGAAGGGGTGTGGACTGCTGCTACCACGAACAGGGCCCAGGCTGCCCGTTCCAGGGGTCCTGGCGCTGCACAGATGAACTCAAAACCCTTCAAATGAGCCACGCCCGCCCGCCAGCGCTGCAGCCGGTGCGCTACACACCCGTCCACAGCGTGTGCGACAGATACAGCACGAGCGAAATCCCCAGCACCACCAGGAGGGTGGCCAGAGCCAGATCGAGCCGCGCCCCATCCGCGTGCGGCTGAGCGCTCTCGATCGCGCGGGCGGTGCGGATGAAGCGCACGGCGGCCATCGCGACCATGAGCGTGCCCGCCACGATCAGCAGCAACCCGGCAAGATCCCCGAAGATGCCGCCGGGGACAGGCAGCGGCGCGGCGCCCCCACGCGCGAGCGAGCGCGCCGCGATCTTCAGAAACAGATTGAATTTCGCGACCAGGAAGCCGAACGCCATCACCGCGATCGCGGTACGGACCCAGGCGAGAAAAGTGCGCTCATTCGCGGCGTGATCTGAGAAGTTGCGAATCATGAGCCATCCTCGCACAGTTCACGCCGCGCCGGGCAGACCCCTCGGCGCCCGCGCTGAGGGGCTGCGCACAAGAGAGGCCCCGGGTGCGGGGCGCGGAGCGGTCTTCGCCGTCGCGGACTGCGGTTGTGGGATTTCGATCCCTGCGGGCTCTTGGCGTGGCTCGCAGCCTGTGGCCCGGTGGAATCGGCCGCGCGTCTCGTCATGAGGCGGGCTGAAGAGGCCTGTGCGCCATGGTCGGCCTGGCGCCCGGTGAGCAGTCGCCCCGAGGACAGCGCTTCGCCTGCCGCGATGGGCTCGCCGCCGCGGCCCCTCCGTGCGGCCCGCGGGCCGCACCGCCCTTGGCACTCAGCTCGTGGTGCCCTCGCGCCCGTACTGGTCCTCGAGGCGCACGATGTCGTCCTCGCCGAGGTAGGAGCCGGACTGGATCTCGATGATGTGCAGGGCGATCTTGCCCGGGTTCTCGATCCGGTGGCGCACGCCGATCGGGATGTAGGTCGACTGGTTCTCCTCCAGGAGGAAGACCTCATCCCCGCGGGTGATGCGCGCGGTCCCGGACACCACCACCCAGTGCTCGGCGCGATGGTGGTGCAGCTGCAGCGAGAGCACCGCGCCCGGCTTGACCTTCAGCCGCTTGACCTGAAAGCGCGGCCCGCTCTCGATGCTGTCGTAGCTGCCCCAGGGACGGAAGACTTCCCGGTGCAGGCTGTGCTCGTAGCGCCCGGCCTCCTTCAGGCGGTGCACGAGCTTCTTCACGTTCTGCACCCGGTCCTTCGGGGCCACGAGCACCGCATCCTTGGTCTCGACCACCACGTGATCCTTCAACCCGACGACCGCGACCAGCCGGCTTTCGGCGTACAGGTAGCAGCCCTCGGCGTCCTCGCAGATCACATCGCCGCGCGCCACGTTGCCGTGTGCGTCAGCCTCGCAGGCCTCGTGCAGGGCAGCCCAGGAGCCGACGTCGCTCCAGCCGGCATCGAGCGGCACGACCACCGCGTCCCGGGTCTTCTCCATGACCGCATAATCGATCGAGTCGGAGGGGCACGCCGCGAAGCGCTGCCCCTCGATGCGCGTGAAATCGAGGTCCGTGCGGGCCGCCGCGAACGCCTCGGCGCACACTCGGGCCATCTCGGGAGCGAGCCGGCCGAGCTCCTCGAGATAGCGCCGGGCGCTGAAGAGGAACATGCCGCTGTTCCAGTAGTACTCGCCCGTCTCCACGAACTGCTGCGCGCGCTCGGCGTCGGGCTTCTCGACGAAGCGGGCGATGGCGAAACCGGCGCCGTGGCGCGCCCCGCGCTGGATGTAGCCATAGCCGGTCTCGGGGTGGGTCGGAACGATGCCGAAGGTGACCAGCTTGCCGGAGCCCGCCGCCGCGAGCGCCGCGCGTACGGCCTTCTGGAAGGCCGGTACGTCCCGGATCACGTGGTCGGCCGGCAGCACGAGCAGCAGCGGATCGGCGCTGAGCGCGGCTTTGAGCGCCGCGTGGGCGGCGAGCGCGATGGCCGGGGCGGTATTGCGCCCGAGCGGCTCGAGCACCATGGCCTGCGGCTCGATGTCGATCTGGCGCAGCTGCTCGGCGACCAGGAAGCGGTGCGCCTCGTTGCACACCACCACCGGGGCGGCGGCCGAGAGGCCCTCGAGCCTGAGCGCCGTCTGCTGGATCATGGTCCGCTCGCCGGTCAGGGCGAGCAGCTGCTTCGGGTACAGCTCGCGCGAGAGCGGCCAGAGCCGCGTGCCGGCGCCGCCGGAGAGAATGACGGGCGTGAGCATGGGGTTAACCTGATCGTCAAGCCTTCGGAGAATGCAGCGAGCGGCCGCGGCCGATGGCGTAGTACGAGAGCCCGAAGCCCTCGACCATCTGCGGGTCGTAGAGGTTGCGCCCGTCGAAGATGACCGGCGTCGTCAGCAGCTCGCGCAGCCGCTCGAAATCCGGGCTGCGGAACTCCTTCCACTCGGTGACGATGGCGAGCGCATCGGCCCCCTCGGCCGCCTCGTAGGCGTTGCCCGCGAGCACGAGGTCGGGCCGCTCGCCGTAGAGGCGCCGGGCCTCAAGGCTCGCCACCGGGTCGTAGGCGCGCACCTGCGCCCCGGCGCGCCAGAGTCCCTCCATGAGGGTGCGCGAGGACGCCTCGCGCATATCGTCGGTGTCGGGCTTGAATGCGAGCCCCCACAGCGCGATGGTCCGCCCCGCGAGGGCGCCGCCGAAGTGGCGCTGGATCTTGCCGAACAGCACCTCCTTCTGGCGGGCGTTGACCGCCTCCACCGCGTCCAGCAGCAGCGGCGCATGACCCGCCTCGTGGCTCGAGTGAATCAGCGCCTTGACGTCCTTGGGGAAGCACGAGCCGCCGTAGCCGGCCCCGGGATAGATGAACCCGTAGCCGATGCGCGGGTCCGAGCCGATGCCGATGCGCACCTTCTCGATGTCCGCGCCGAGCCGCTCGGCGATGTTCGCCAGCTCGTTCATGAAGCTGATCTTGGTGGCGAGCATGGAGTTGGCCGCGTACTTGGTCAGCTCCGCGGAGCGGATGTCCATGACGATCAGGCGGTCGTGGTTGCGCGTGAAGGGCTCATAGAGCGCGCGCAGCAGCTCGGTGGTGCGGGGGTTGTCGGTGCCGACCACCACCCGATCCGGCTTCATGAAATCGGCGATCGCCGCGCCCTCCTTGAGGAATTCGGGGTTGGACACGACGTCGAACTCGATTGCCGCGGCCCGCCCGCGCAGCGTCTTCTCGAGCTCCCCGCGCACCTTGTCGGCTGTCCCGACGGGTACCGTCGACTTGGTCACCACGATGGTGTAGCGCTTCATGTGCGTGGCGATGGTGCGTGCCGCGGCGAGCACGTGGCTCAAGTCCGCCGAGCCGTCTTCCTCGGGCGGCGTGCCGACCGCGATGAACTGGAAGAGGCCGTGTTCCACTCCGCGAACAGCGTCGGTCGTGAACTCGATGCGCCCCGCCTCCGCGTTGCGGTGCAGCAACGCATCCAGGCCCGGCTCGTGGATGGGCACATCGCCACGTTTCAAGCGCTCGATCTTGCCCGCATCCACGTCAACACACACCACGTGATTGCCGGCTTCCGCCAGGCACGCGCCGGTCACGAGACCGACATATCCGGAACCAAAGAGGGTGACTTTCATGGCGGGCGTGAGGGTAAAGGAAGGGGGCATGCCTCACAAGCGCGCCGAGCAGAGGTGCCCCGATGTCGCCACCGGGCGGCATGCTGGCCACTGCCGGCGGGCAAGAACCGAGCACAAAAGGGTACCGGGAGCGCATCGCGCGTAACCGCCCGGGTTTCAAAGGCGGATTCGGCTCGCTATACTTAATCTGTACCGAGAAAAGGCACGGGCAGAGGGGGAGGCACCCCCCGGATTGCGGAGTCAGTCCGTTGGCAGGATGGAAGACGAATTGAAGCACGGTCTCGCTATTGCCAGTACTTTCGGTCCGCCACCGAGAAATCCCTCGGCGGATGGCGCTGCCCCCTGCCTCTCGTCCGCGTGCTTTCCGCCTATAAAAAGCCTGCGCCGCGCGTTTTGCGCCGCCACCCCTGCGGTCGGCAAGTCTTATCAGCTCCTGCAGGGTCAACCCCTGTCGGAGCGAGCCGTTGCTCTGAAAGTGTGCAGTGTGTCCCGGACAGGGACCGTCTTGCGAGGTCAGACTGATCAGGACTTTTGTCGCCTGCTTGCGACAGCCCTGTAAAGAGAAGGGAGAAGATCTTGTCGACACAGGCGGACGAAGTCATCGGCACGCGCGCGGCGGTGGAGGCCGCGGCGCGAAAGGCGAGCCTCAGACCGCACCTGATCCAGAAAGAACAACGTATGACTTTCGACGGATCCAGCCCCGGACTCACCGCGGATGCGGTGTCGTTCAACGACACAGCCCTGCCGCGACCCCAATCCGAGGTGTGGGAAGCGCCAGTCCGGTCGCCGGCGCGGCACACGCACCGTCACCGCAACTTCTCCGCACTCAAACGAGTTCTCGACATCGTCGGGTGTTTGGTCATTGGCCTCGTGTTCTCGCCTCTCATTCTGATCATCGCCGTGCGCATGGGTCTGGAGGACGGTGCGATCCTTTTCCGTCACAGGCGGGTTGGCCAGGACGGGAAAATCTTCGAGTGCCTGAAGTTCCGCACCATGGTGCCGAACGCCGAACAGATCCTGCGCGACCTGCTCGACAAAGACCCTGAGGCCAGAGCCGAGTGGCTGCGCGATCACAAGCTCCGAAACGACCCCCGTGTCACCCGCCTCGGCCGCTTCCTGCGCAAGACGAGTCTCGATGAGCTACCGCAGCTCTGGAACGTGATCCG
>JAKAXA010000045.1 GCA_021816775.1 Pseudomonadota bacterium | reverse complement strand
GCGAACTGCTCGACGCCGCGCGGCGCATCGGTGAGCGCATGGGGTGTGCCGCCGGAGGCGCTCACCCCGTAAACTTCAGCGGCCTGCCTGCCCACCTTGGCGATGAAGGCGATGCGGCGGCCATCCGCGGACCAACGCACCATCGACAGGCCGCGCATGCCGCGCACCAGCGCGCGGGCAGTCCCGCCCTGCGTGCTCATCACGCGCAGAGTCGAGACCCAGCGGTCGTGCACGAAGTCCGGCCGGATGGTGCGAAACGCGATGCGCTGCCCGTTGGGCGAGAAATGCGGCGTGCCGAAGCGCACCAGGGCGCGGAAATCCCGCAGCGTGAGCGGCGCCGGACTCGCCTGTGCGGCGAAGGAGGTCAGCACGGCCAGGACGGAAGCATAGAGAAGGGTGCGCGAGTGCATGGGAGCTCCCCTGCGGGCGCCGCGGCGCCCCGATGGGGCATTTTGGCATGAATCCGCCGCGGCGCGCGTCTCAGTCCAGGCTGCCGGTCCGCGCCGCGCCGCAAGGCGGACCTCTGGCCAAAAGACGCGCGCCGCCCTACTCTGAGCGCCCCGCGGCGCCGCGCGGCCCCGAAGGGCGCCCGCCGCGCGAACGATGGAGCCGCCATGCAGACACGCACACTCGGCACTGGAAACTACGCGCTCGAAGTCTCGGCCCTCGGCCTCGGCTGCATGGGCATGAGCTTCGGCTACGGCCCGCCGCGCGATAAGCGCGAGATGATCGCCCTGCTGCACGCGGCGCTCGAGCGCGGCGTCACGTTTTTCGATACCGCCGAGGCCTACGGGCCGTTCACCAATGAGGCGCTGCTCGGCGAGGCGCTCGCCGCGGTGCGCGAGAAGGTCGTGATCGCGACCAAGTTCGGCTTCCGCATCGACGCCCAGGCGCGCCGTCAGGGCGGCCTCGACAGCCGCCCGGCGCACATCCGCGAGGTGGCGGAAGCGTCGCTGCGGCGCCTGAAGTGCGAGACCATCGACCTCTTCTATCAGCACCGGGTTGATCCGGATGTGCCGATCGAGGAGGTCGCCGGTGCGGTCGGGGAGCTGATCCGCGCCGGCAAGGTGCGCCATTTCGGGCTGTCGGAGGCCGGGGTCAGCACCCTCCGGCGCGCCCACGCGGTGCAGCCGGTGACGGCGCTGCAGAGCGAGTACTCGCTGTGGTGGCGCGAGCCCGAGCAGGAGGTGCTGCCGGCGCTCGAGGCGCTCGGCATCGGCTTCGTGCCCTTCAGCCCGCTCGGCCGGGGCTTTCTCACCGGCAAGATCGACGAGCACACCGCCTTCGACGCCACGGATTTCCGCAACACCGTGCCGCGCTTTGCCATCGAGGCGCGCAAGGCGAACAAGGCGCTGGTCGATGTGCTCGAGGCGATCGCTGCGCCCCGGGGACTCACCGCCGCGCAGCTCGCCCTCGCCTGGCTGCTCGCGAAGAAGCCGTGGATCGTGCCGATTCCGGGCACGACGCGCCTTGCGCGTCTGGAGGAGAATATCGCCGCCGCAGGCGTCGCACTCTCACCGGCGGAAGCCGCGCAGATCGAGGCCGCGGCCGCGCGCATACCGGTGCAGGGCGAGCGCTACTCGGCCGAGATGAGCCGCATGGTCGACCGGTAAGCCAAGCGCACGGTCAGTTCCCAAGGAGTTCGAATCGATGTATCAGGCTAAAGCATACGCGGCCGCGAGCGCGGTCTCGCCCCTCGCTGCGCACACCATCGAGCGGCGCGAGCCGACCGCGAGCGACGTGCGCATCGAGATTCTCTTCTGCGGCGTGTGCCACTCGGATCTGCACCTGGTGCGCGACGAATGGCACGAGGCGATGCCGGCGGTCTATCCGCTGGTGCCCGGCCACGAGATCGTCGGCCGCGTGAGCGCGGTCGGCGCGGCGGTCACGCGCTACAAGCGCGGCGATCTGGTCGGGGTCGGCTGTCAGGTCGACTCCGACGGCACCTGCCCCGCGTGCCGCGCCGGTCACGAGCAGCTCTGCCCCAACGTCGTGCTCACCTACAACGCGCCCGACAAGCACACCGGCGGGGTGACCTACGGCGGCTACTCCGACAGCATCGTGGTCGATGAGCGTTTCGTGGTGCGCATCCCCGCGAACCTCAACCCGGCCGGCGCCGCGCCGCTGCTGTGCGCCGGCATCACCACCTATGCGCCGCTGCGCCGCCGGCGCGTCGGCCGGGGCACCAAGGTCGGCGTCGTTGGGCTCGGCGGGCTCGGGCACATGGGCGTGAAGCTCGCCCACGCGATGGGCGCACAGGTGCACGTGCTCACCACCTCCCCGGGCAAGCGCGACGATGCGCGCCGGCTCGGCGCGGATGCGGTGATCGTCACCCGCAACGCGCAGGAGATGCGCCGGCACGCCGGCAGCTTCGATTTCATTCTCGATACCGTCTCGGCCGCGCACGACATCACCGCCTATCTCGAGCTGCTCGGCAACGACGGCAACCTCACCCTGGTGGGCGCCCCCGAACAGCCCTTCCGGATCCCGGCATTTGCGCTGCTCAGCGGCCAGCGCAGCCTCTGCGGCTCGGTCAACGGGGGGCTGCCCGAGACGCAGGAGATGCTCGATTTCTGCGGCGCGCACAACATCACCGCCGACGTCGAGGTCATCCCCATGCAGCGGGTCAACGAGGCCTACGAGCGGCTGCTCAAGGCCGACGTCAAGTATCGCTTCGTCATCGACATGGCCTCCCTGTCGGCCTGAATCGCGCATCCGTGCGCAGCGGAGAACATCATGAGCTACTACATCGCCAAGACCCTGGAGCAGGACTTCGAGGCGGCCATCGCGGCCGTCACGGCGGGTCTGAAAGCCCAGGGCTTCGGAGTTCTGACGGACATCGACGTGCAGGCGACCCTGAAGACCAAGATTGGGGCCGAAATCCCCAGGTACCGGATCCTCGGCGCCTGCAACCCACGCATCGCCCACGAAGCGCTGGGGATGGAGGCGAGACTCGGTGTCATGCTGCCGTGCAACGTCATCGTGCGCGAGACGGCCGACAAGAAAGTCGAGGTCGCTACCGTCGATCCGGTGTCAGCCATGGAGCGGACCGGCAACCCCGCCCTTGAACCCGCCGCGCACAAGGTGCGCGAACTGCTCGCAACGATGATCGAGCGCCTCTGATCAGCGCCCCGGCCCGGGTCGCGAGAGCGTTGCCGCGTCACGAGTCCCTCGACGGCGCGGGATCTCGACGAAGGTCTCGAGTCCGACCGGGCGGTGGCCGTAGCGCGGCAGCCACTCGTGCGGCTGCCGGCGGGTGATGAGCGGGAGCATTTTGGAGGCGAGACCCTTGGACTGGATCCCGGGAAACACCCGGACACGCGCGCTGTTGATAACGAGCTGCGGAGTGCGTCCTCGCGGCGCCTCACTCTCACCGATGAAGCGCTCGCGGGCGGCGAGCTTCCGGGCGCCGGCCCCGAATCGGATCAAGGCGACGCGCGGGCAGCTGAGCAGATCTCCTCGCGCATCTGGCTGGCGGACCGCGGCGTGTACCCGAGACAATCGCAGCGCGCGACGTACTCGCTCCAGAGCCGCGCCGCGGCCGGGGTGTTGACCGGCTGCACCCTCAGGGGCGGCCGTTCGTGTACCGGAGCACTGCGCAGCGACTGCGGATCGGTGGCGGGGGTCAGCGGCACGGGCAGGCGCCGTCCGTTGTTGGGATTTTGCGGGCGCGCCAGGCGGATCAGGCCGTCGGCCTGCACGCGCAGCTGTGGCACGCAACAGCTCATCGCCTTGGGCGCCCCGTTTGGCTGCCGCCACTCGAGCCGCTCACCGATCCGCCGCGAAAGCAAGATGCGCTTGAGAGTCGCGCCGCGTCCATGCGTCGACGGCGGGCACGGCGTCCGATTCGCAGCGGCGCGGTGACTGGCGGCCGCGCAGGCATTGAGGCCGTCGGCCAGTCAGGTGCGCGGTTTGAGCGGCCAGCCCTTCATGCGCATCAGCGAGCTGAGCCTCAGCGCCGCGCGCGGGTCGGACCACTCGCTCCTGGACCTTAGACCTTCTACCGGCCGACGACCGGTCCGCGCAGCGCCGGCTCGGCGCATGCGGGCAGGCAGGCTGAGTCGACGTGCGGGCCCGCCACCGCGAGTTGCTGCAACCCGAGGCGCTCGCTGCACTGCTTGTGCGCTAGCTGCGCTGATGACGTCGTGACTTGATGCGCATCAAGGTCGGATGCGTCCGAGTAGTGTTTGATGACCGCCCTTTCGCATCATAAGGATCGGCGGTGAATACGGCGCGCCAGAGTTTTGATCGTCTGTCCGAGCTTGATCGCGGCATTGCGTTCGAGAACTCCGGCACCCAATTGCCGACCGGGCCCATGCTGATGCTCGACCGCATCACGCACGTCGCAGCAGCAGGCGGCGCCTACGGCAACGGCGAGCTGCGCGCGGAGCTCGACATTCGGCCCGACCTGTGGTTCTTCCAATGCCACTTCCCGGGCGACCCCGTCATGCCTGGCTGCCTCGGACTCGATGCGCTGTGGCAGCTCCTCGGCTTTTACCTCGCCTGGCGCGGTCATTGCGGTCGAGGACGGGCGCTCGGCGTGGATGAAGTGCGCTTTACGGGACAGGTGCTGCCGGGCGCCCGACAGGTCACCTACCACGTGAACATCAAACGGGTTCTCGCGCGCGGTCTCGTGTTCGGTCTGGCCGACGGAGAGGTGTGCGTGGATGGCCGGCGGATTTATACCGCGAGCGGGCTGCGGGTCGGGCTATTTGCCTCGACCGACGGCTTTTGAGGGCCAGCCGACCATGAGGCGAGTCGTCGTGACTGGCATCGGAATCGTTTCGTGTCTCGGAAACGATCCCGCGAGTGTGGCAGACTCGCTCATCCATTCCCGCTCGGGCATCCGGTCGGTGCCGGAATTCGGGACATTTGGCCTGCGCAGCCGGGTCGCGGGCGTGCCGCAGATCGACCTCGATGGGCTCATCGATCGCAAGAACCGGCGTTTCATGGGAGACGCTGCCGCGTATGCGCACGTGGCGATGGCCCGAGCGATCGCCGACAGCGGTCTCACCGACGATCGGGTTTCCCATCCGCGCACGGGACTGATTGTGGGCTCCGGCGGAGGCTCCTCGGCGAACCAGGTCGAGGCGGCGGACGTGCTGCGCAGCCGTGGTATTCGACGGGTTGGGCCCTACCGGGTGCCGCGCGCCATGTGCAGCACCCTCGCGGCCTGTCTCGGGACCTCGTACCGGATCAAGGGGCTCAGCTATTCAGTCAGCTCGGCGTGCGCCACCAGTGCGCACTGCATCGGCGTCGGCATGGAACAGATCCAGCTCGGCAAACAGGATGTCATTTTTGCGGGCGGCGGCGAGGAGGTGCACTGGACGCTCGCCACGCTATTCGATGCGATGGGTGCGCTCTCGTCGGCGTACAACGATACGCCCGAGCGCGCGTCCCGGACGTACGACGCGGACCGGGACGGATTCGTAATCGCAGGCGGCGCCGGCATCCTCGTGCTCGAAGCGCTGGAGCATGCGCAGGCGCGCGGGGCACCGGTGTACGCGGAGATCGCAGGCTACGGCGCCACGTCCGACGGGGCCGACATGGTGGCGCCCTCCGGCGAAGGGGCGGTCCGATGCATGCGCCAGGCGCTGGGCACCGTCGAAGAACCGATCGACTACCTCAATACGCACGGGACCTCGACACAGATCGGGGACATCATCGAGCTCAGCGCGCTGGGCGAGGTCTTCGGCGGGCGGGTACCGCCGCTGTCATCGACCAAGCCGCTGTCGGGGCATTCGCTCGGCGCGGCGGGTGCGCACGAGGCGATCTACTGCCTGTTGATGCTCAAGGGCGGGTTTCTCGCAGGCTCGGCGAACATCGAGACGCTGGATGGCGCAGCGGCGGGGTTTCCGATCTTGCGAGAGACGCGGGACGCACAGTTGCGCACGGTGATGAGCAACAGTTTTGGCTTTGGCGGGGCGAATGCCACGCTCATCTTCCGGCGGATTTGACAAACGCGGGCTGCACATCGCGGCTCCTCAGCCGAATCCGCGGGTGAACTCCGGCTCGGGTAATGCCCCCAGTCTATGACTGCTGCCCAAACCGGCCGGACTGCGGCGGCATGACCGCCGTGTTTCTCGGCTCATTTGCCCGGTTTCGGATCGGGTTCAAGTCCAGGCCCCCTTGTGCTGTCTGAGTCAAAATGCCATGGTCACTTGTCCGGTCCGGGCGGATCGGGCGGCCGCGGGGTTTGCGGTCAGTACACGCCCGCCAGCATTGGGCTTCAGTCGCCGACGCCGAATACCGAGCACCTCATCAGCAAATCAAAATCCCTGGCCGGGGCATCCGCCCGGGCCACCCGATCAGCGCCAACAGACTCCCCAGGAAAACGCTCAACGGCGCGACCCGCGTGACCTCGCGGGTGGCTTCCAATCGCACAAGGCGACAACGGATCCCTCCCCTGCGTTCTGATCGGCGTAGCGGACGCCGGTGGTGACGCACACCCCTTTTCGGCTGATGGCAAGCGCGTGGTCGGCAGCGTCGTAAAACGTCACGCGATGAGCGCGAGTCAATTCGAGTACTGCCGCCGGCCATGAGGCGGAGGGGGCCGCCTCCTCCAGGCCGAACTTCATCATTGCGGTCAACCAGGCGCACGCCTGCGCGGGAAAGCATCTGGCAATCGTGTTGCCAACCTCATAGAGCCAGAGCGGCGGCACTATCGCGCGTACGACATCCGCCACGATCGCTCTGCGCAGCAGGAGCGCCTGGTCCACCTCCGGCTCATTCTCCGACGGCAGGACCCATCTCAGCAGGACCGAGGCGTCCGGAACGACCAGGGGCGTGGGCATCAGTGCCCCTGCCCCCGGTCCGCACGAACCCCTCTCGCCACGTCCTCGGCGGTCACCTTGGACAACTGGTCTCGCAACGCGTCCATCTCACGCGCAGCGTCCCTGCGCCGGCGCCGTGCAGCCCAGTCTCGCAAGGCTTCATTGATCGCCCGGCTGCGCTCGCCAGCCGGAATCCGCCCGCGCACTCCCCATGTGTCATCGTCGATCATGATGTTGATCCGCTTGCTCATAGCGAGAACCCTCGACGGAGGGCGAACGATTTCCGCCTGACGGGCTGCACAGCCGGCATTCCCATCCCGGGAGGTTGCCGATCGGGATCGATTGACCCGTGGAACACAGTGTGGAACGTGCCGTGATAGCGCCGCAGACCGGTGCGTACAGCATGGCCCGCCCCCGTAGGGCGGGCCATGCTCTTCAGGTCCTCTCGGCGTGCGCGCCGAACACCTGGATGAGATCCTCATAGGTCGCGCGGATGTGGGCACTCGCCAGCGCTTCCGCGCCGGCGGCATCGCCCGCCATCCAGGCAGCGAGCAACGCCTCGTGCTCGCGCCGCGCTCGCGAGGCACGGCCGGTCGGCTGCAGATGCAGCCGCACGTAGCGCTGCGCGAGGGTGAGCAGACGCTGCAGGACCTCGGCGGTGAGCCTCTGGCGCGCCGGCACCACCAGCGCCAGATGAAACGCGCCGTTGAGATCACCGGCGTCCTCGCGGCGGCCCTCCTCGAGCGCCTGGTGCAGCTCGCGCGCGGCCGCCCCGGTGCTCTGGCGCTCGAGCTGCCCAGCGAGCTGCGCGCCGCGGGCGATCGCCTGCGGCTCGAGCGCGAGCCGCAGCCGGAAGATCTCGTGCGCCTCGTCCTGAGTGAGGGATCTCACCTGAAATCCCCGATGCGCGAACACATCGACCAGACCCTCGGCGCGCAGCTGCAGCAGCGCCTCGCGCACCGGGATCTTGCTCACGCCGAATTCCGCGGCGAGCGCATCCTGCGGCAGAGCCGCGCCGGGCGCGTACGCGCCGCTCACGATGCGCGAGCGCACGAGCGCGGTCAGCTGCGCGCTCATGGTGCGCACCAGCGGTCGGACGGCCTCGCTTCCCATCACGTCACCACGAACCCTTGCGCGAACGGCTCGCGCTCATCGATCCAGATGGTGTTGTATCCGGTCGTGTAGGCGCTGCCTTCGATGGACGGAACGATGGCGCTGGTGCCGGCCAGATCGAGCGACTCGAGCACCCGCGCGGTGAAGCGGCTGCCGATGATGCTCTCGTGCACGAAGGTGTCGCCGGGCCGCAGCGCGCCGCGGGCGGCGAGCTGCGCCACGCGCGCACTGGTGCCGGTGCCGCAGGGCGAGCGGTCGATGGCCCGCTCGCCGTAGAACACCGCATTGCGGCCGTGCGCGCCCTCCCCGCGCGGGCGGTCCGTCCACATGACGTGACTGACGCCGCGGATGGTCGGATCGAGCGGATGGACGGGCTCGTAGACCTCCCGCACGAGCGAGCGCACCACGGGAGAGAGCCGCACGAGCCCGGCCGCCCCGAGCGCATCGATGCCGGGGTAGCCCGGCTGCGGCTCGATGATGGCGTAGAAGTTGCCGCCGTAGGCGACGTCACAGCGCAGCCGGCCGAGCTCGGGCACCTCGATCTCGAGCCCGCTGCGTGCCAGATAGGCCGGCACGTTGCGGACGGTCACGCTCGCAACCTTCTGCCCCTCGAGCCGGTAGTCGATGCCGATGAGACCGGCCGGCACCTCGATCGAGCAGCGTCCCGGCGTGCGCGGCCGCAGCAGGCCGTGCTCGATCGCGAAGGTGACCATGCCGATGGTGCCGTGGCCGCACATCGGCAGGCAGCCGCTGGTCTCGATGAAGAGAATCGAGGCATCGTGCGCCGGGTCGAGCGGCGGCATCACGAAGCCGCCGGACATCATGTCGTGACCGCGCGGCTCGAACATCAGGCCGCGGCGGATCCAGTCGAAGCGCTTGAGGAAATCGGCGCGCCGCTCGCTCATGGTGGCGCCCGCAAGAAACGGCGCGCCGCCGGCGACGAGGCGCACGGGATTGCCGGCAGTGTGCCCGTCGATGCAGAAGAACACCGACCTCATTGCGGCAACGCCTCCCGAGTCTCGGCGGCGCGCTGGATCAGCGCGGTGACCTCGGCGAGCCGCGCACCCTCGAGCGGCCGACGCGGCGGGCGCACCCGCTCGCTGCCGCGGCCCATGATGTGCTCGGCGAGCTTGATTGCCTGCACGAGGTCGTGCCCGGCGTCCAGGTGCAGCAGCGGCATGAACCAGCGGTAGATGGCGCGCGCGCGCGGCAGATCGCCGGCGCGCAGCGCCGCGTAGAGCGCCAGCGACTCGCGCGGGAAGGCATTCGTCAGGCCCGACACCCAGCCGCGCGCCCCGAGCACGAGCCCCTCGAAAGCCAAGTCATCGAGCCCGGCGAGGAGCACGTACCGCTCGCCGCAGGCGTTGATCAGGTCGGTGAAGCGGCGCGAGTCCGGCGTGGACTCCTTCAGCGCCACGATGTTGGCGACGTCCGCCAGGCGTGCGAGCGTCGCGAGCTCGATCGTGGTGCGATAGGCCGGCGGGTTGTTGTACAGCATGATCGGCAGGCTCGTGGCGGCGGCCACCGCGCGAAAATGCGCCTCGAGCTCCGCGCCCGTGGGCACGTAGACCATCGCCGGCAGCACCATCAGGCCGCTCGCGCCGAGGGCCTGCGCATCGCGCGCGAAGCGCACCGCCGCGGCGGTGGTCAGCTCCGAGACGCCGGCGATCACCGGGATCCGGCCCGCGGCCGAGGCCACCGCCGCGCCGAGCACGGCGCGCTTCTCCTCGGGCGAGAGGGAGTTGTTCTCCCCGACGGTACCCAACACCACCAGCCCGTGCACGCCCTCGTCCACCAGCGCGCGCTGCACGGCGCCGGTGGCCGGCAGATCGACCGCCAGATCCGCATCGAACTGGGTCGTCACCGCCGGAAAGACGCCGGCCCAATCGCATGGCAGGGGGGAAGTTGCACCGGTCATGGGATCGTGTCCGTCTTGCCTGTGTGCTTATATCGTATACGATATAACTGCAGACGGTAAACGGGTCGGCGCGGGGAGTGCGGACATGCGCGAGACGGCAACTTGAGTTCTCCGGCGGACCCGCGGTCCCAGGACCGCATCGCCGTCATCGGCGCCGGCATCGTCGGCAGCGCCATCGCCTGGCGGCTCACCCGCGAGGGGCACCCGGTGCTGCTGCTCGATCGGGCCGAGCCGGCGCGCGCCGGCGCCTCGTTCGGCAATGCCGGACACATCGCCTGCGAGCAGCTCGAGCCGCTGCCCTCCCTGCGGCTGCTGCTCACCTTCTGGCACGAGCTGTCGGTATTCGACGGACCGGTGCACCTGCCGCTGCACCGCGCAGCGGCGCTCGCTCCCTGGCTCACGCGCTTCGTGGCCGCATCATTTCACCAGCGGCGCAACACTGTGCCGCTCGCGGCGCTGGTGCGGCCGGCGGCCGATACGCTCGAGCGCGCGTTGCGCGAGATCGGGCGACCCGAGCTGCTCGTGCGCCACGGACATTACGCGGTCTGGCTCGGCGCGAATGCGCCGGCGCGCGCCGCGCGCACGGCGCGCGAGGCGCAGCGCCTTCAGGTGCGCACCGAGCCGGCCCCGGCGGAACTCATCCGCGCCCTGCAGGCGCGCTCGCCGGGAACCGTCTCCGGGCTGTGGTATCCGGACAGCGCTCATGTGCTCGATCCGCAGAGCGTCGCGGCGGCCTTCGTGGCGGCGGCCGTGCAGGCCGGCGCGCAGTTCCAACAGACCGAGGTGCGCGAGATCCTCCCCGAGGGCGCCCGGGTGACGGTGCGCACGGACACTCAGCCGCTGACCGTGCGCGCCGCGGTCGTGTGCGCGGGCGTGCAGTCGGCGCCCTTGCTGCGCAGGTTCGGACTCAACGCGCCGCTCACCGCCGAGCGCGGCTATCACCTGGAGCTCGCCGGCGCGCTGCCGCTCACCGGCGCGCCGGTGCTGTACGCCGGGGAGAACATCATCGTCACCCCCATGCGCGGCCGGCTGCGCGCCACGACCTATCTGGAGTTCGAGCGGCATGGCGCCCCGCCCGATGCGCGCAAGCTGCAGCGCCTGCGCCGCGCGCTCGAGCGCCTCGGCTACACCAGCGAAACGCGCCACGAAGGCTGGGTGGGCTCGCGTCCGACGCTGCCGGATTATCTGCCCGGCATCGGCCGCGCCCCGGGCGAAGCGCCTCTCTATTACGCCGTCGGTCACCAGCATCTGGGGCTGACACTCGCGGCACCCACCGCCGAAGTCATGGCCGCGCTCGTCGCGAACCGCGCTCCGCCGCTCGACATCCGCCCTCTGGACCTGCGCCGCTTCGGCACGCGGCAAGCGGCGAGCCTGCGGTGAGCCGCGCGCCCTGGACCGCGCTCGCGGCGCTCACCCTGGCCCTGATCGGGCTGATCGCCTATCTGACACCGGCGAGCAGCCTGATCACCCGCGCGCTGCTCGTCTCGCTCGCGCTGCTGGCGATCGGCTTCGTGTGGCGCTGGTCGCGCCTGGAGCGGCGGGCCTCGCACGCCGCGGCGCAGCCGCCGGCGCGCGGCCCGCGCCCGCTGGATCTCGCCCTGGGGTTCGGCGCCAATTTCTTCGACACCCTCGGCATCGGCTCCTTTGCCCCCACCACGGCGGTGCTGAAGTTCACGCGGCGCATTCCCGATGAGCAGATTCCCGGCACGCTCAACGTCGGCCATGCGCTGCCGACTCTCACCGAGGCGATGATCTTCATCGCCGCCGTGGTCGTCGACCCGCGCCTGCTCGTGACGATGATCGGCGCTTCGGTGCTCGGTGCCTGGCTCGGCGCGGGCGTGGTCTCGCGCCTGCCGCGCCGGGGCGTGCAGCTCGGCATGGGCGTGGCGCTCGCGGCGGCCGCTGCGCTGTTCGTCGCCTCGAACCTCAACTGGATGCCCCTCGGCGGGACGGCGACCGCGCTCGGCGGCTGGCGCTGGGTGCTCGCGGTCGGGGGCAATTTCCTGCTCGGGGCGCTGATGAGCCTCGGCATTGGGCTCTACGCGCCGTGCCTGATCCTCCTCAGTCTGCTCGGCCTGAACCCGCGCGCGGCCTTCCCTATCATGATGGGCTCGTGCGCCTTCCTGATGCCGATCGGCGGCATGCGCTTCGCGCGCACACGCCGCTACAGCGCGCCGGTCGCCCTCGGCTTCGCGCTTGGCGGCCCGCCGGCGGTGCTGATCGCCGCCTACGTGGTGAAAAGGCTGCCGCTCGAGTGGCTGCGCTGGCTGGTGGCGGCCGTGGTGCTGTACGCGGCGGCCCTGATGCTGCACGCGGCGCGGCGCGCCGCGCCGACTGCGCAGCCGGCCGGCCCGCAATCTCCTCCTTAAGGAGGAGATAGGCCAAAGCGCCGCGCCAGAGACGTTAGACTTGCCCCAATGCCCTGGTTCAGCGAGCTCACCGCCGCGCTTCACCGCCCTTCCATGCGGATCGCGCTCATCGTCGCGTGCGCGATGTTCATGCAGAACCTCGACTCGACCATCATCGTCACGGCGCTGCCGGCGATGGCGCACAGCTTCGCCACGAACGAGAGCCGAGTCAGCGAGGGCATCACCGCGTACGCGCTGGCCGCCGCGGTGTGCATCCCGGCAAGCGCCTGGCTCGCCGAGCGCATCGGGACCCGCACGCTCTTCAGCGGGGCGATCGCGGTGTTCACATTGGCCTCGATGGCCTGCGGACTGTCGGGGAGCTTCCCGGCATTCATCGGCGCGCGGCTGGTGCAGGGCGGCTCGGCGGCGATGATGTCGCCGGTCGGTCGGCTGATCGTGCTGCGCAACACCGAGAAGCACGAGCTGATGAGCACCCTCTCGACCCTGGTGTGGCCGGGGCTGCTCGCGCCGGTGATCGGCCCTGCGCTCGGCGGGTTCATCACCGATGCGCTCTCGTGGCGCTGGATCTTCTACGTGAACGTGCCGATCGGCCTCATCGCCATCGCGCTCGTGCTGGCGATCATCCCGAACCACAAGGCGAGCGAGCGGACCGCCTTCGACGCGCGCGGCTTCGTGTGGCTCGCCGCGGCGGTCGGCTGCCTGAGCTACGGCCTCGACCTGCTCGGCGGCGAGCACATCGAGGCGCCGCTCGCGCTAGCGCTGCTGACCGCGGCCTTCATCGCCGGCTACGGCGCGGTGCGCCACCTGGAGTCCGCCGAGCGGCCCCTGGTGCGGCTCGATGTGCTGCGCAAGCGGTCGTTTCGCGTGGCCACGGTCTCCGGCGGCGGCCTGATGCGCGCCGCGATCAGCGCCACGCCCTATCTGCTGCCGTTGATGCTCGAGGTCGTCTACGGGCTGACACCGCTTCAGTCGGGGCTGCTGCTGCTGGTCTACATGGCGGCCAACCTCCTGATGAAGATGGTGACCAACCCCATCATCCGCCGCTTCGGGCTGCGTCAGGTGCTCATCGTCGATGGGGTGATCACCGCCTGCGGCATCGCCGCCTGCGCGTGGATCTCCCCGGCGCTGCCCACCTCCCTGGTCGTCATCATCCTGCTGTTCGCCGGCGCCAGCCGCTCGATGCAGTTCACAGCCCTGCTGTTCACCACCTTCGCCGACGTGACGCCCGAGGAGCGCGCTCCGGCGAGCGTGCTGCTGTCGCTCACGCAGCAGATCGCCGTTGCCGCCGGCGTGGCGAGCGCCGCGCTGGTGCTGAACTTCACGCGCCTGGCGCGCCACACCGTGGCCTTCGGCGCATTCGACTTCCGGGTGGCCCTCACCGTGATGGCCGCGCTCGGGGCGCTCAGCCTCATCCCCTACGCGAGCCTGCCCAAGGATACGGGCGCGGAAGTCAGCGGACACGGGCGCGCCGCGGCCTCCTGATCCGCACGGGCCGCGGCGCCGGCCCGCGCGGCGCAGCGTGTCAATTGCGCACCAGGCCCTCGATCCAGCGGTAGAGCACGAACACCACGGCGGCGAAGGCGACACCCCCGAGCCACATCGAGACTGCGGCGAAGTCCTTGCCGACGAGCGCGATCGGCGCCGAGCGGCCGGTGAAGGCCACCGCCGCGGCGAAGATGACCCCGAGCAGGCTTTCCCCGACGATCAGCCCCGAGGCGAGCAGCACGCCGAGCTGTTGAATCGCCTCGCCGCGCGGGGTGCGCGCGGCGCGGCGGTTGAAGCGCCAGCCGACCAGCGAGCCGACCACGACCATCAGCGTCGTCGAGGTCGGCAGGTAAATCCCCAGGCCGACGGCGAGCGGCGGCACGCGCACTCGCTTGGCGAGGCGCGCCAGCGTCGCGTCGAATGCGATCAACACCACGCCGATCAGCCCGCCGACCGTGATCGCGCTCCAGTCGACGTCGTGCTGGATGACGCCCTGGGCGAGCGCCGAGATCAGCCCGGCCTGCGGCGCCGGCAGCGCATGGGCGGGGTTGACGCCGGGGGCGCCGAGAAATCCGTAGGCATGGTTCACCAGATCGAGCACCGGCGGGATCACGAGCGCGCCGGCGATCACGCCCACCACCAACGCCCATTGCTGCTTGGCGGGAGTGGCATCGACCAGCTGGCCGGTCTTCAGGTCCTGCAGATTGTTGTTGGCGATCGAGGCCACCGCGAACACCACCGAGGTGACGAACAGCGCAAAGGCCACGAGCGCCCGGCCCGCATCGGGGGGCAGATGCGATTTGACCCCGAGCACCAGCATCAGCGCGAACACCACCACCACGAGAATGCCGATCCCTGAGAGCGGGCTGTTCGAGGAGCCGATGAGGCCGGCCATGTAGCCGCACACGGTCGAGACGAGAAAGCCCATCACGGCGACGAAGATCACCCCGCCCACGGTGAGCAGCAGCGCCACCGAGCCGAGTCCGCTGATGCGGCTGAAATGCCACAGCAGCCACCCGACCGGCACCAGGCAGATGAGCGAGACCAGCCCCACGGTGCCGATCGGAATGTCGCGCTCGGTGCGCGCCAGCGTATGCGCGAGGCCCGCCTTGCGCGTGCGCGAGGCGGCGAGCGCGCCGGCGAGTCCCTTGGCGACCGGCTTGACCATGGTGCCGAGCGTCCAGACCGCGGCGACGCCGATCGTGCCGGCACCGACGAACCGCACGTAGTGCGCCCACGCTCCCTGGGCGGCCGCGGCTGCCGGGCCCGCGGCCGGATGCATCATCAGGAAGTGCGGCACGCCCCAGCCCCAGCCGATCAGCGCCCCGAGCAGCATCGCGATGCCCACCGCCGGGCCCACCAGGTGGCCGATGGCGAACAGCGCGAACGACAGGCTGAAATCAAAGCCGGTGGCCGCGCCCGATTTGCCGAAGCGGAAGTAGCGCGCCACGTCGCTCGCAAAGATCTGTGTCTGCACAACGATGTAGAACACGGCCGAGACCACCGCCCCGACCACCACCGCCTTCAGGCCCGCCGCGCCGCTCGCGACGGCCTCGAGATCCGCATCGTGCGCCCGCCCCGAGCCGACCTTGAGCACCTCCGCGCAGGCGACGCCCTCCGGATACGGCAGGTCCGAGTCGGTCACCAGCGCCCGGCGCAGCGGGATGGTGTACATCACCCCGAGGATGCCGCCCGAGGCGCACACCAGAAAGGACATCCAGAACGGGAAGCCGGTCCACCAGCCGACGATGACCAGCCCCGGCAGCACGAAGATGATGCTCGAGAGCGTGCCCGCGGCCGAGGCCACGGTCTGCACGATGTTGTTCTCCTGCACGGTCGCGCCCTTCAGCGCGCGCAGGATGGCCATCGAGATCACGGCCGCGGGGATGGACGTCGAGAAGGTGAGCCCGGCCTTCAGGCCGAAGTAGACGTTGGCCGCGGTGAACACCAGGGTGATGAGCACCCCGATGACCATGCCGCGAAACGTGAACTCGCCGAGTGACCCGGCGCCCTCGGTTGCGGGTGTATTCATTCAGTGTTCTTTCGATCGCGAGAGCGCGCGCCGCCGGCGCGCACACCCCCTATGGGCGCACCTTAACCGATCCGCGCCGGGGTGTCTGCCCTGCGCCCCGCGCGCCGCGGCGCGCCGCCGCCTTGCGCGGCGCAGCGCCCACAATCACCTCGCGCAGCACGAGCGCGTGATTGTGTTCAGGGTCACGCGCGGCATAGAGCAGCGTGAGCGGCCGCTCACGCGCGGCCTGACGCAGCGCCTCGATCTGCGCGCGCTGCGCGGCGAGCTCGGCGCGATAGCGGCGCCGGAACTGCGCCCAACGCGAGGCGTCGTGGCCGAACCAGGTGCGCAGCGCGCTGCTCGGGGCGAGGTCCTTCAGCCACGCCTCGATGTGTGCGCTCTCGCGCCGCACGCCGCGCGGCCAGAGCCGGTCCACCAACACGCGCAGACCGTCCTCCCCGGGGGGATCGTAGATGCGCCGCACGCGCACATCCGGTTCAGGCCGAGAGACCATAAGAGCATGCAACTCTTTGTTTAATCTCATTTTAATATATGACGGCCCGTGTCACAAATCCGTCACATTGCCGGGGTAGAGTACCGCGCCGTAGCCACCCCTTTGCCACTCGCATCCTCCTGATTCGCAAAAGGTAACCCCATGAGCATGAAATCTGGTCCCGCCCGCCGCCGGGCCTCCCTGGTCCTGACGGCCGCCCTGGCCCTGTGCTCGGTGATGGGCGCGCGCGCCGCAATGGCGCAGCAGCGCCTGCTCGAGACAGGCTCGTCCCTGCTCTACCCGCTGTTCAATCTGTGGGTGCCGGTCTACACCAAGAGCCACCCGGGCGTGCAGATCACGACCCAGTCGACCGGCAGCGGCACGGGCATCTCCCAGGCGATCTCCGGCATCGCCCAGATCGGCGCCTCGGATGCCTACATGAGCCCCTTCCTGGTGAAGCAGCACCCGACGATGCTCAACATCCCGCTCGCCATCTCCTCGCAGATGATCAACTACAACCTGCCGGGACTGAACCGCATCCACCTGAAGCTCAGCGGCCCGGTGCTCGCGGCCATGTACTCCGGCCGGGTGCGCTACTGGGACGATCCGATGATCGCGCGGCTGAACCCCGGCGTGCGCCTGCCGCACCAGCAGATCGTGCTCGTGCACCGCACCGACGGCAGCGGCGACACGTTCATCTTCACCCAGTACCTCTCCTTCAGCACCCCCTCGTGGATGAACTCGGTGAGCTACGGCACCACGGTCAGCTGGCCGGCGGTCGAGGGCGGCATCGGCGCCGAGGGCAACCCGGGCATGGTCAACGCCTGCAAGGGCACGCCGTACTCGCTCGCCTACATCGGCATCAGCTACAGGAACGCGACCGTGGCGGCCGGCCTCGGCGAGGCGGCCATCGAGAACCGCGCCGGCCGCTTCGTCATGCCAAACCCGCAGACCGTGCAGGCGGCGGTCGACGCGATGGCGCCGCACACCCCGCGCAATGAGCGCATCAGCCTGATCTTCGCGCCCGGCAAGGACTCCTATCCGATCATCAACTACGAGTACGCCATCGTGAACGCGGCGCAGCCGCATGCCGCCACCGCCGCGGCGCTGCGCGAGTTCTTCAACTGGGCGCTGAGCCCCACCGAAGGCAACTCGGAGCGCTTCATGAAGCCGGTCGGCTTCGTGGCGCTGCCGGCGCCGATCGTGGCGCTCAGCAAGGCTCAGGTCGCCGCGATCCACTAAAAGCAAGGCCCCCTCGAAGCCGGTCGCGCACCTCACGGACGAGGCGCGCGACCGGCGTCTTCTCTTGAACGCAACCGTTGCATCGAGGGAGCGGAGCGGCCATTCTTGCGCGCCATGAAGTTCAGAGCCTGGCTCGCCCTCGTCGCGGGCATCCTGCCCGCGACTCTCGCCGCCATCGTTCTGTTCCTGGCGTTCTATTCGTGGCCGGCCATGCATTTCAATGGCTTGGGCTTCGTTGTTCGCGACACTTGGAACCTCGGCAACCTCTATGCCGACCCCATCATGCGCCACGGCACGCAGGTCCAGCCGGGCGCCACCTACGGCATCCTCTTCCTCATCGTCGGCACGCTGCTCTCGACCCTGATCGCCCTGTCCATCGCGCTGCCGATGGGAATCGGCGCCGCGATCTTCCTCGCCGAGGCGGTGCCCGAGCGGCTGCGGCTGTGGATCTCGTTCTTCGTCGAGCTGCTGATGGCCATCCCGAGCGTGGTGTTCGGCCTGTGGGGCTACGTGGTGGTGATTCCGTTCCTCGGCCGTCACTTCTATCCCCTGATCGCACACAGCCTCGGCAAGGTCATTCCGTTTTTCGCCGAGCCCACCGGCAGCGGCTACGGGCTGCTCACCGCGGGCATCGTGCTCTCGCTGATGATCGTGCCCATCATCGCCGCGACGCTGCGCGATGCGCTGGTGAGCCAGCCGGCCTCGCTGCGCGAGGCGGCGCTCGGCCTCGGCGCCACCCGCTTCGAGGCGCTGTGGAAGGTGATGCTGCCCGGCACCCGCAAGACGCTGATCGGCGCGACCTTCCTCGCCCTGGGGCGCGCGCTCGGGGAGACCATGGCGGTGCTCATGGTCAGCGGCAACGCGCTCAATTACCTGCCGCACCGCATCTACGATCCGGTCTCGACCATGGCCGCGTTCATCGTCTCGCAATTGGACAGCGCGCTGCAGGACCCGACGGGACTCGCCGTGCGCTCCCTCGCCGAGATCGCCTTCGTGCTCGCGATCATCTCCATCGTCGTCAACGCGCTGGCGCGGCTGCTGCTGCTCGTGTGGAACAACAGCCAGCGCTCGGTGGTGATCTGAGCCCATGAGCACGCTCGCCCCGACCCGCAGACCCGCGCATCAGATCCGGCTCTCGCGCCGGATCGCGAGCGTCAGCGGCTGGACACTCACGGGCGCGTGCCTGTTCGCGCTGTCGGCGCTCATGGTGTGGATCCTCGAGGTGGTGTTCGTGCGCGGCGTCACGGCGCTGAAGCTCTCGGTGCTCACCACCGTCACCCAGGGCACCGGCGGCGGGCTGCTGAACGCCATCGAAGGCACCCTGGTGCTCTCGGCCGGCGCGCTGCTGCTCGCCGTGCCGTTCGGAGTCGCCGCGGGCATCTACACGGCCGAGTACCGTTTCACGCGCTGGGCCACCACCATCCGCTTCCTCGCCGACGTGCTGGTCGGCGTCCCCTCGATCGTGGTCGGCTACTTCGGCTATGTCGGCATGGTCGAGTGGCTGGGCTGGAGCTTCTCGGTGGCCGCCGGCTCCATCGCGCTCGCGATCATCAGCCTGCCCTACATCTGCCGCACCACCGAGCTCGCGCTGCGGCAGGTCTCGAACGACCTGCGCGATGCGGCCTACTCCCTCGGCGCCAACGACCGGCGGGTCATCCTCGGGGTGTGCCTGCCGGCGGCGCTGCCGGCGGTCCTCACCGGCGTGCTGCTGGCGCTCGCCGTCTCGGTGGGCGAGACCGCCCCGCTGCTGTACACCGCGGGCTGGTCGAACTACCTCTGGGACGGGCACCTCACTCACTCGCCCATCGGTTACCTGACCTACGCGATCTGGAACTTCATCAACGAGCCGTTCGCCGCAGCCAACGCGCTCGCCTACGCCGCGGCGCTGCTCGTGACCGGCTTCGTGCTGATCATCAACATCGCGGCCCGCCTCGTGCTCGACCGGCGCGCGCGGCGCTGAGCGGCTCGTCAGCGCACCGCCGGCAGTGCCTCGCCGCCGTGCGTGAGCCCGGCATCGGGCGCATCCTGCCTGCCGTAGGTGCGGAATTTCTCCACCACCCGGCGCATCTCGGCCGCATCGAGCAGCGCCACCCCGCCGATCGCGAGCGCCGTGGCGTACTGCGCGGCGAGATTCTCCACTTCGGCCGCGAGGCTCAATGCCGCGGCGAGATCCGCGCCGAGCGCGATGATGCCGTGATGCGCGAGCAGGCAGGCGCGCCGCTCGCGCAGCGCCTCGAGCGCCGCATCGGAGAGCGCCTGCGTCCCGAAGGTGTGGTACGGGGCGCAGCGGATGTCGACGCCGCCCGCCACCGCGACCATGTAATGGAATGCCGGAATCCCCCGCCCGGTGCAGGCCAGGGCCGTGGCATGGCGCGGATGGCCATGCACGATGGCCCCCGCCTCCGGCCGCGCGGCGAGGATGTCGCGATGGAAGCGCCACTCGCTGGAGGGCCGGCGCCGGCCGTACCAGTGCCCATCGAGCCGCATGAGCGGCACGTCCTCGGGCTCGAGCGAGGCATAGGGAAGTCCGGTCGGGCTGACGAAGAAGGAGTCCGCATCGCGGCGCACGCTGACGTTGCCGGAGGTGCCGTGGGTGAGGCCGAGGGGCTGCAGATCGCGGCACGCGCGGATGAGCGCGCGCCGCAGCGCAGTGTCGGCGTCCTCGCGCGCCTGTGCGCTCATGCCGCGCGCTCCGGGTACAGCTGCAGCAGTCCCGCGCGGCTCGCCGCGCACACCCCGCGCTCGGTGATGATGCCCGTGACGAGCCGCCCCGGCGTGACGTCGAAGGCGAGATTGAGCGCGGCGCTCGCCTCGGGCACCACCCTCACCCGCTCGATCACCCCCGCATCGGTCCGCCCCGTGACGTGCGTCACCTCGAGCGCATCGCGCGCCTCGATCTCGATGGCGCGCCCGTCCGCGAGGCTCCAGTCGATGGTGCTCACCGGCAGTGCGGCATAAAACGGCACGCCGTTGTCGCGCGCCGCGAGCGCCTTCAGATAGGTGCCCACCTTGTTGCACACGTCGCCGGCGCCAGTGGTGCGATCGCTGCCGACGATGACGAGGTCGACCTCCCCGTGCTGCATCAGGTGACCGCCGAGGTTGTCCACGATCACCGTGTGCGGCACGCCATGCGCGCCCAGCTCGAACGCGGTGAGCGAGGCGCCCTGATTGCGCGGGCGGGTCTCATCGACCCACACGTGCACCGCGATGCCGGCATCGTGCGCCGCATAGATCGGCGCGAGCGCCGTGCCCCAGTCGACGCAGGCCAGCCACCCGGCATTGCAATGGGTGAGGACGTTCACGCGGCGGCGCGCCTTCGCGGCCGTCTCGCGGATGATCTTCGCGCCGTGGAGCCCGATGGCGCGGCACTGCTCGACGTCCTCGTCGCAGATGCGACCGGCCTCGGCGAATGCCGCGGCGGCGCGCGCTGCTACCGGCACTGCAGCGATCGACCGGCGCACCCGCTCGAGCGCCCAGGCGAGATTGACGGCGGTCGGGCGCGTGGCGCGCAGCGCCCGGGCGGCCTCGGCGATGCGCTCATCGGAGGCGTCGGCACGCAGCGCCAGCGCCAGGCCGTAGGCGGCCGTGGCGCCGATCAGCGGCGCGCCGCGCACCACCATGGTACGGATTGCGTGCGCGGCATCCTCGAGGCTCGCCAGATCGAGCGTCACGAACTCGAAGGGCAGACGGGATTGATCGATGACCCGCACCGCGCCCGAGGGCAGCGGCCAGATCGTGCGGTAGGCGGTGCCGGAGATTCTCATAATCGGTGCATTGTAATACCGCGGCCGGGCGCATCGCGGCCCCACCGGGCTTCTGAAGCGCTCGTTTCGCAGGCGGAGCGGGCTGACCGCCCGGCCGTAGCGGGCATTGCCGAGCCATCAATCCCCGAATCGGCCGAAAGTCCGGCGTTCCACGCGGCCCACGCGCCAGCCGATCGCCGCAGCGGCGACGAGTGCACTGGACCGTGCCCCCGGGAGATCCTGCTGCCTCCCTGCCGAAACCCCGTACCCGGCGTGCGTCGGCGCTTGCGCCTCTCGGGAACGACACTCGCGGGTCATGTTGCCGCAAGACCCGAATGCCCGAATACGCTCACCCCGTGCACCGCGTACGCGGCAATCGACACGCGCCGATGGCGATGACCGGCTGCGCGAATACGCCGGTGAAAGAGCGCGTGAGACCCGGCCGGGCGCTCTGCCGCTCAGGCACGAATCGGTCAATCCGGCAACCTCCGCCACAGCGGCGCAAGCGGCTGAGTGCCAGGAGAGTTCATCCGCGCACGGCGCGGGTGTGAGTGCCAGCGCCAGCGCGCCGAGGCGCGCCGACCTCATCGCGCGCGCTGCGGCTCCGTGGTGAGTGAGGAATCGTCCGTGGCCGGATCACGGATCGGCCTTGGAGTGCAAGCACGCTTTCGAGCCCGGCTCATTGCGGCTGCGCCAGGGCCCCGGCGGGGGCGTGACAACTGTCATCCGCCCCCCCTGACAGCCGGCACTACCCGGCGCGAGGCGCGCGCGCCAAGCTGGCACCACGTTTTTGGTCCGCCGGAGCGATGCCTCATGAGCGCCACAGCCGCTGAACTGCCCGCCCCCGCCGAGCCGGCGCCGCTCGCCCGCCTGCGCGAGGTCACCAAGCACTACGGCCAGCGTGCCGCGCTCGATCGGTTCTCCCTCACGCTGCGCCGCGGCGAGGTGACCGCGCTCCTCGGGCCGAACGGGGCGGGCAAGACCACCGCCGTGCGGCTGCTGCTCGGCCTGATGCGGCCCGATGTCGGAGCGGTCGAGGTGCTCGGCCGCGATCCGCGCTCGAGCCAGGCGCGCACCGCGATCGGCGCGATGCTGCAGCGGGCGAACGCGCCCGATTCGCTCAGCGTGCGCGAGCAGATCGAACTCTTTCGCAGCTACTACCCGCGCCCGCTCGCCACCGCCGAGCTGCTCAAGCGCACCGGGCTCGCGGCGCTCGAGCATCGACGCTTCGGCGCGCTCTCCGGCGGGCAGAAGCAGCGCATGCTGTTCGCGCTGGCAATCTGCGGTGACCCCGAGGTCGTGTTTCTCGATGAGCCCACGGTCGGGCTCGACATCCAGACCCGGCGGCAGGTGTGGAGCGAGGTCCGCGCGCTCGCCGCGGCGGGCAAGGCGGTGCTGCTCACCACACATTATCTCGAAGAGGCCGATGCGCTCGCGCACCGCATCGTGTTGATCGAGCGCGGCCGCGTGGTGCGAGCCGGTACGCCGCACGAGATCAAACACAGCATCGCGGCACGGCGCATCCGCTGCCGCACCCGGCTCCCGGCTGCCGCGCTGCGGGCGCTGCCGACGGTCACGCGCGTGGAAGCGGACCGCGACGGGATGGTGATCTTCGCGCACGAGCCCCAGCAGGTGCTGCGCGAGATGCTGCCGCTCGATGAGACACTCAGTGATCTGGAAGTCAGCGCCGCGAGCCTCGAGGACGCCTTCCTCGCCCTCACGCACAGCAGCTGACCCCGACCCCGCCTGCGCAAAGACCCCAGGAGAGCGCCCGCATGATCGAAGCCGTCCTCAACGCCGAACCGCGCACGCCGGGCGCAGCGCCCCTGCACGCGGCCCTGAAGGAGCTCGAGTACGAGTTCATCCGCCTGATGCGCACGCGCACCTACTCGCTCTCCGTGCTCGGCTTCCCGCTGATGTTCTATCTGCTGTTCGGCCTGGCGCAGCCCTCCGGTCCGGCGGCGCAGTACGTGATCGCCGGCTACAGCTGCTTCGGGCTCGGCTCGGCGTGCCTGTTCGGCATCGGGGTCGGCATCGCCTTCGAGCGCGCCCAGGGGTGGCTCGAGCTCAAATGGGCGAGCCCCATGCCGCGCCTGGTGTATCTCGCGGCCAAGATGGCCGCGAGCGCCACCTTCGCGCTCATCGTCATGGGAATGCTGATCGGCCTCGGCGTCACTGCCGGCAACGCGCACGTGAGCCTCACCCAGACCGCCGAGCTCGCCGGCATCCTGCTCGTCGGCTCGATCCCCTTCACCGCGCTCGGACTGCTGGTCGCCCTCATCGTGCCGCCGAGGGCCGCCGCGGGCATCATCAACCTCGTTTACCTCCCCGTGTCCTTCGCCTCTGGGTTCTGGATGCCCGTGCGGATGCTGCCCCACTGGCTGCAGGAGGCAACCCCGGCGCTGCCGACCTACCACCTCGGGCGCCTGGCGCTCGGGGTATTCGGCCTCGCCTCCGGCGCTCATACGCTCGAGCACTGGCTCGTGCTCGCCGGCTTCACCGTGTTGATGTTCGCCGCCGCCTGGATTACGTTCGTGCACAGCGAAGCAAAGAGCCCATGAACGAGACCCCCGCCCTCTCTTGCCCACAGCGCACGCGGCCCATTGCGCGGCGCTCGCGCACCATCAACCTCGTCTGGCTCGCCTACTCGGTCTTCTTCTTCGTCGAGCCCGCGCAGCGCGCCACGCTGAGCGCGTGGGGCGTGACGGCCCTGATGTATGCAGGCTTCCTCGCACTGTACCTCGGCCTGGTGTACGCGAACGACCTGAGGCTGCGCACGGCGCTCGCGGTGCTGCTGGCGATCCTCGGCATCGCCTATTACCCGTTCAATGCCGGCGCCGGCGTGGTGTTCATCTACGTGGCGGCATTCATCCCGGTCGTCACCGAATCCATGGCGCTGTGCCTGGCGCTGATCGCGGCAGCGGCAGCGACCGCGGCGCTCGAGGGGTGGGTGCTCGGCTACAGCGCCTGGACCTGGGGCATCTTCGCCTTCTTCGCGCTGCCGAGCGGCGCCAGCAACCTCTTCTGGATCGTGCGCGCGCGCAACGACGCCCGATTGAACATGGCGCAGGAGCAGATCGAGCACCTGGCCCAGGTCGCCGAGCGCGAGCGCATCGCGCGCGACCTGCACGATGTGCTCGGCCACACCCTCTCGCTCATCGTGCTGAAGTCCGAGCTCGCCGGCAAGGTTCTGCCCGGTGATCCCGGGCGCGCGCAGCGGGAGATCGCCGAGGTGGAGCAGACCGCGCGCCGAGCGCTCGCGGAGGTGCGCGAGACCATCGGCGGCTACCGCAGCGAGGGGCTTGCCGCCGAGCTCGACCGCGCACGCCGGACGCTCGCCCTCGCCGGGGTGACTCTGGAGCACGAAGCGCCGCTGCCGCGGCTCGCGCCGCTCGTCGAGAGCGCGCTGTCGCTGGTATTGCGCGAGTGCGTCACCAACATCGTACGGCATGCGCGCGCGGCGCGCTGCCGGCTCACCATCGCCGCCGAGCCCGAGCGAACCTTGTTCGAGATCACCGATGACGGCCGCGGCGGGATCGAGCGCGAGGGCAACGGCCTGCGCGGCATGCGCGAGCGGCTTGCCACCCTCGGCGGCCGCCTCGCCATCGACTCCGATCAGGGCACCCGACTGCGCGTGGAAATCCCGGCGCCGGCGGCACTGCCCCAGGGCAGCGGAGCATGAGTGCGATTCGCGTCGCTCTCGCCGAGGACCAGGCCATGATCCTCGGGGCGCTCGCGGCGCTGCTCGAGACCGAAGCGGACCTCACGGTGTGCGCCCGGGCCGCCAACGGCCGCGAGGCGCTCGCGGCCGTGGCGAGCGCGCGGCCCGATGTGCTGGTCACGGACATCGAGATGCCGGAGATGACCGGACTGACCCTCGCCGCCGAGGTGCGCGCGAGTCATCCCGACACCCAGGTCATCATTCTCACCACGTTTGCCCGGCCGGGTTATCTGCGCCGGGCGCTGGAGGCCGGCGCGAAGGGCTATCTGCTGAAGGACCGCCCCGCCGCCGAGCTCGCCGCCGCCGTGCGCCGCGTGCGCCGCGGCGAGCGGGTGATCGACCCGGAGCTCGCGGCCGAGGCTTGGGCGAGCGATCCCGATCCGCTCACCGAGCGCGAGCGGCAGATCCTCTGGCGCGCCGGCGAGGGGCGCTCCGGGTCGGAAATCGCCGCCGAGCTGTCCCTCTCGGAAGGCACGGTGCGCAACTATCTCTCCGAGGCCATCAGCAAGCTCGGCGCGGCCAACCGCATCGAGGCGGCGCGCATCGCGCGCCAGAAGGGTTGGCTGTAACGGCGGAACGTACGCGGACGCGCGCGAGCCCGTCGGCTCTGAGACATTTGCGCAGTGTCCGTGCAACACATATAACATGATATCGTGCGCGGATGCGTAGCAAGGCGTCCGACGGCTTTCGACAATCCGTCCAACCATTGCGTTGGTTCGCAAACATGACCAGACTTACGGTGAGCGTCACGGCTTCTACCGTCGGGAGGACGGGACGTTCAGCGCGTGGAGCGACTGCAAGACCGGCGGCGCAGTGGGTCGGAAACACCGTAACGATTTAGAGGTTCCAATCCCCCCGGGATTGCCCGTCAAGGGCGTCGTCCTCCCCCATCAGTTGCGTACCATCGACACGAAAGCCCGTAACGCGAACACGCTGTGCGCTGTTCCTCGCGCGACACTGCAAGCAACCCGGGTTCGCTTGAAGACCCTATTGGGAATTTAAATGGCGGCTCCGTCGGCAGACGAGGCGCACGTTCGACGGTCGCAAATTGGCCGTACGCTGTCGGCCTGGCCTTTCCCGGCCACGTCGCAGTCCGTGTA
>JAKAXA010000005.1:149036-164670 GCA_021816775.1 Pseudomonadota bacterium | reverse complement strand
GCTGAGTATCCGCAGACACCGAACCCTCCCAGCGTGGAACTACACCATCAAACCTTACAACCAGAACCGGTTACGAAAACTGTGAAGTTGTTTTTGCGTGGTCCCTAAGGACGTCGAAGAGTGGTTGAAGTCTCTTGACATTGCACTCATATGGCCAAAGGGCGCTGTGTTTTTGGACAACAGCAATGGTCAATTTACGTGATTGTCCTTCCTCCGAAGGAGCGACAGTGCTTCTGGCGAGTCAGGCGGGCTGCACCTGAGCGGTAAGGTAGAAGGAAAACTGATGCTGATCGCGTGCCCACACTTCGGGCGCAACTGCGATCTCAGCCACGGTGATCCGACCGTCCGGCCATCGTCGGGCGGTGACCACGGCAACAAGCGGTCCTCCGGTCGCGGGGTCGCGCACCGCCCGAGTATGAAGGAGCCCCTGCACCTTCGGGTGGCGGTGAAGCGCCGCCGCGCTCGCCGCGCCGCGGCGCTCAAACTCGGCTGTGTCGGCAGCGCTGAAGCGGACCGCCGGGGGCGTATTCGAGGCAGAGGGCGTCGCTAACTCTGCTAATCCTGCAAATTTCTCTCCTCCGGCCGACCGTGGATTAGCAGAATTCGCAGGATTAGCAGGCGGGTACCCGCAATCTCGGAGGATTTCGTCGAGCTTGGTCATGCTTCATTCCCCCGAGCGGATGGTCCAGACCCGTCGGCGCTTCTTCCCACCAATCACTTTCCCGCCTTCGATTGGGATCGCCCAACCGGCGTTCTGGAGCGCTGTCATGGCCTTGCCCAACGCTTCGATTTCTCGGATCGCTCCTGGTCCGTGCTGCAGCAGGTCCGAGGAGTCCACCTCCGATTTTGCGCGATCGTGGCACCATTTCAGAATTGCCTCGGCATGGAGAATGGGCGCGGGGATCATGGCGGTGCCCACCATTCTGCGTGCTTCCCCAAGGTAGTACCTCATCAGCGCGGCGCCCCGCTCGACGGCTTCGGCCGCGATCTCAGCCGGCCCTCCATGCTCGAGGATGGTCAGCACCCCGGCAATCCGCAGGATTTGCGCAGGCGCCTTTGCGGCCCATGGTTGCACATCAGCATATGCTCTGCCCGGACGCATCTCTTCTTCGATTGCATCATGGATACTCATCCACACGGTTTTTGCCGGCCGACTGAGCACGATGGGCGGCGGCGCGAGCTCCGCGTCTGAACGCTCACCATCCGGACCTTCCGCGAGGGGCATCTCGCGCTGCAGGAGGTCCGTGATTGCCTTCGAGTAGGTCGTCAGTACAGGGACTTGTGAGATATCCTCTTCTCTGTATGGGCGATATCCGATCGTCGACTCGGGCCACGCCGACAGACACCTTGCGAGTAATCCCTGTCCGATCAAGATCTGGTTTGATAGCACCATCTCCGCCACGATGGGCTGGATCATGAGATGAGACGCCAGCCGACGCCCAAAATATTTGTTGAGTCCGTCTGTTGCTCGCAGGCGATCGTATTCGCCTTTGTCCCACAGTTTCGAGAACCCGGCGGCGGTCTTTAGGCAATTTTCCTCATTCATGCCATGTCCACCGAACACGTCTCCGGCATCGTTGTTGAAGAGCCCAACGCTCGGCAGCCCGCCGGCGAATATCTTGTGCAGAGCCTCAAGTGTCGGTGCGGCGGCGAGTAAGATTGGCTTTCGGGGTTCTTTGGGCACCTCGCCCAGCCCCGACAATTTTGAGCGGATGTATTCCCTCGCGTCCCCGGCGACACCCTTCGGGAAGCTGCCTGTCACGACCTGCCGGCGGGCAGCATCATAGGCGAGCTTGTCAATTTCGTACTCAGCCTTCTCTCGTTCGTGACGTTGCAAGTTATCTTTTTCGAATTTCTGATGAACGTGCAGCGCAATCTCATCCGCCGCAGACTTGCGTTCCCCACTCTTGGCGATTGTCAGCGCAAATAAGCTCAGCAACTCACGGCGACCATCAATCAGCACATCGGCATGTGGCTGTGCAGCCAGACTCGCGGCCGACAGGAATGCCTGGGCCACAACTGCTTCGGGTACCTGGATGATAGCCCGTACACTTTGTACAGCAGGAGCCAGGATCGGACCCAATGCCTCGAGCGGATATGGTTCGGCGGGCGGCATCGGCCGGCGCAACGGTTCGGGGACAGAGGGCATCTGTGCCTCGACCGCGCGGCGCTCGGCCTCCTTGCCCGCCACCGTTCGAGGCGTGTAGCACGCGGAGCGCTCCGCTTCTTCCCGGCCATGCGCTCGGCCGAGCCAGTAGGTGCTATCGTGCGTCACCGCATCGGTCGGCGGAGTCAACTCGCTGCTCATCGCGCACCCCCGGCCCGCCGATGGGACGATGGCACGACACCTGTCGGCCGGCGGCCTCCGCTATGCATGTCGCCCTGCCGCATCAGCTCGATGAGTCGGTCGGTGTCGACGAGGATGCGGCGTCCCACCCTGACAAACGCCTCTCCCACGCCGCGCTCAGCGCGGCGCCGAAACAGCCACCGCCAGCTTTCCGTGGTGGACGGGTACAGCACGCCAGCTTCGCGTAGGGCGTGGCCATCGCTGATCGGTATCAATGCCATCTGATTGCTCCATGTGCGGCGGTCAGTCGCCCCCGCTTCACCCCATTCCGCACGGGGGGCTGCAGGTGGTATCCTTTGGTTAATCAGCTTCTTAGCAAGAATTAGTCTCGAAATATGTCTCACATTAGTCTCAAAAATAGCGAGTGCGGGCGGCTGATCGAGGCCGCCCGGGTCCTCGGATACAGGGTTACGGTGACGAGGCGGGGAGTAACTGGAGTCGATCGCATCAATGGCGCGGCGGCGGGTGTCGCGTCACAGGAGGTAATAGTGGGGCTTTTGGCCGTGCTCAATCGCCTCTTGGAGCACGGCGCCGAGACTGAGCGCACCGTGAGGCGGGTGGAAAGGCGCGGGCGGCGGCCAAAGATGACAGACACGCAAGCCCGGCAGGCACTGGTGCGGCTAGCGGATGGCGAGTTAGATACTGCCGTCGCTCATAGTCTTGGGGTGAGCCGCGCAACTCTGTACAGAGCGTTACATCGCGTACGAGTCCTGCGCCGCCAGCGCGCGGCTTACACCGCGGCATCGGACGCGAAAGCCGAAGTGCTCGCGCGGCGACGCGCGCTCGAAGCGGCGGCGCTGCGCCAAGCCGCCGATTCGGCGGGACATTGGTGGGCGGAGTCACCTGCCGCTGGCTCTGCGGGCAACGGCGGGACGACTCAGACGACCTAACGCGCGGCGAGGAGGGTTCAGAACAAGCGTGAAATCATGAGCACGATGATGTGCTCGTTATCCAGGAGTGCCGACAACCCACCCAGCAATGCCGCAGCGGCTGCCCATCGCGCTGCCACGGCGTTGAGGTGCGCGGCCTCTGTCGATTGCCTCAATATGGCGACCGTCCATGCCGACAACTGCGCAACAGGATCGCCTGAGTTGTGGCCGCCCATGGTATCGGGCTGTACCATGCTTGCCCTCGCCCAATAGACAGCGGATACGATCCCACACGCCGCAGCTAGCACGGTCGCCGTTAGACTATCTCCACCCGAAAGCAACGCCATCAACCCGTCTCCTTCCCCGCTGCAACTACCTTCTGCCCGTCGACCTTCTCAACCGCCCCGCCCACCTTCTCGCTGAGTCCTGCGAAGAGATCCTTCATGTCATTGGCAGCAAGATGCACGTAGCGCAACGCAACATTTGATTTCCAGCCACCCGCCGCTTTGAGCTGCGGAAAGGTGGCGCCGTCCTGCGCAAGATATGTCGCCGCCGAATGCCGGAGGCCGTGAAAGGTGAAATCCTCGATACCCGCCGCCTTCACCGCATCCACGAACGGGTCATGGTAGTTATATTTGCTGCGGCCGCCTCGGCGGCCGGGACTCGAAAACACGCGCTCATCGTCCCGGTGCGAAGTTTTGGCACGCTCCTGCAGCAAACGTAGTGCCTCGCCTTGCACCCACACAGCCCTGGCCTGTCCATTCTTAGTTTCCAATTTGGACTGCTGGCCGGGGCGGCGACCCAACAGCATGCGTCCCTGCTTCAGGTCGACATCACGCCATTCGAGGTTCAGCAGCTCGCCGGCCCGGGACGCGGTAGACAGAGCCAAGAGCACCATGCAGTGCAGCTGCGAATCCTTCCCGGTTTCCCGCAGAAGCGCGGCGCGCTCTTCTTCGGACAGAAATCTGGTGCGGGGAGGTCCTTCATCGAGCTTGCTCACACCCTCCATCGGATTATTCGCTATCCAGTGCCACTCGCGGCGTGCGACTGAAAATATTCGACGCAGCGGGACCAGATAGTTGTTGACCGTGTTTGGCTTTCGCTTGTACTCGGGAGCCTCCTCGCCAGCCTTTAGCAGGGATCGCTTCGCTCCCGGTCTGGCGCGCCTGTAGTGTTCCGCCGCGAGCCTGTCTCGGTACTCGACGATCAATGCCGACGTAATGTCACATAGCTTGTAGTGCCCGAGTTTCTCCCGCCACCACGGGAGCGTGTATCTGTGCATGCGGCCATCTCGCAGCTTGGGTGCTTCATGCTCGAGATACCGGTCGATCGCGTCAGCAAGAGTCTTTCGGCGTGCTTCCGCGCCACGGAAATGCTTGCCCTCGATCATCTGCGCCTCGGTGGTGGTGCCCCAGCGCTCCGCGAGCCGGCGGCTCGGGAACGTCGCCGTGCGTGCCGGAAATCCCGCCATGCGAACCTGGACCTGGAAGACTCGCTTGCCGCCGGCCTTGACCCGTTCGCGAATGTTCGCCACGTCACACCTCCGTCATGCGCCCAGACTCCGGAGCACAGATAGCTTGACTGTAGCGCAAATCGAGCAGAAACTGTGGCAGAACTGTGGCGCAGGCCACTGCCGCAGTTCCTGCGGAACACGGAAGTGATTGAATTATAAGGGATTTAGTGGTGCCGGCTGAGGGACTTGAACCCCCGACCAACGGTTTACAAAACCGCTGCTCTACCACTGAGCTAAGCCGGCTCCGTGAACGCTGTGCGACACAGGCGAATCGCCGATTGTACCGGGCCTTCGCAGATCGCGGGGAGATCAGGGCGGCGGTGCCGCAGTCGCCTCATCTGCCGGCAGGGGCAAGCCTGGAGCGACTGCGCCGGTGGCGTTATTCGGCAGCGGCGGCGTGTCACCCTGTGGACATGACTGCGTCCCCACGACGGGGCCGAGCTTCGTGCGCAGTGCCTGCATCGGCAGGGTCCCAGCACCCCCTGCAGCCCACAGGTCCACCCAGTAGATCGGCTGCGCGACCAGGCGTCCGGTGAGCTGCGCGGCGAACCCCTTCGCCCGGGCCAGTGTCAGCTGACGCTGCGCCAGCGCTTGGTTGCGGAACAGTCCGAGCGAAATGCCCGGCGTGCCGTCGGCCGTCGGCATCGCCTCTGCCCCGCCGATGCCATCGCGATTCAGTGCATTGAGGGCGCGCTGGACTTGAGCGCTGCCGCTGATGTCCGGGACATAGACCCAATACCAACGCACAGGCTGCACCGCTGCAGTGCGCGGCTGCGGCGCAAAATGCGCTGCCCGCAGCAACGCGGCCGCCTTCATCGCCTCGCGGTTTCTCTGAAACGGGCCCACGGAGAGGCATTGCAGGGCTGGATCGTTGGCCTGTCCCACCGCCGGCGATGCGGCGGCCTGTCCCGCCAGGGCGCTACCCAGCGCTCCTGCCGGTGCCTGCACGGCACCCGATCCGGGCGGGGGAGGCGCCAGATCCTCGGTTACCAGATGCAGCCGCGGTACGCCAGCGAGCGGTTCCGATTGGGACGACGGCACGGCGATCCACTCTGCCCAGGCCAGGAACAGAAGATTCGCGAGCAGCAGTACGAAAAATGTGGTGCGCACGGTAGGATTGTCAACCTTCCCGGGCCCACACCGCCAGACCCCACAGCACCAGATCCGGTATTTCACGGCTGGCGCTGCGAATCAGCGGCCGCAGTACCCGAGCACCGCCGCCCGTCAGTACGACCAGCGGGGCGCGACCGAGCAGCGTGCGGGCCTCGACGACCGCCCGATCGACCGCGGCGGCAGCTGCATACCGCGCTCCTTGCTCGAGGGCCGCGCGCGTGGAGCGGCCGAACAGCGCGGATCCCGAGCCCTTCGCGCCGCCCTGGGCACGGTGGCGGATGCCCCGGGTACCATCGAGCAGGCTCGAGACCATGAGCGGCGGCGCGGGGATGATCGCGCCCCCGTGGTGGCGGCCATCGGCACCGAGCAGATCGATCGTCATCGCCGTACCGACGCCGACGACGCAGACCGGGCGCCGGCCGAAGTGCGTGCGCGCGCCGATCATGGCGAGAAAGCGGTCGACTCCAAGCCTCCACGGCTCCATATACCCGGCAGTGACGCCGCAGCAGTGCCGCCGCGTCGCCGCAAACTCGGGCGCCGCCGCATGCGCGCGCCGTGCCGCCCGCTCCAGCGCGGCATTGATGTTCGCGCCAGCGACGCTCGAGACGAGGATCCGGTCGGGACGCCGTGCCGAGCCGATGATTCGCTCGAAATCACGCGCCGACCAGGCGGCGTGATGAGCCGCGCGCGCGCGGCTCAGGCGGGAGCCGTCATAGCGCGCCCACTTGACCCGGGTATTGCCGATATCGATGAGCAGAGCGCTCACTGCGCAGCCCTCACCGTGACCTCCCCGGAGATGAAGCGCCGCACGCCCTGCGGCGTCTCGATCAGCAGCGCTCCGTGCAGATCGATGCCGCGCGCCACGCCGTGTACCGCCTCCGTTGGGGTCTGCACGTCCACCTGAGCGCCGCGCAGCGCATCGGCGGCGCGCCACTCGTCGATGAACGGCCGCAATGCGCCATGCTCGAAATCCTGCAGACCCCGCAACACCTGCGCGATCACCCCCGCAGTGACGATATTGCGCGAGACGGTGGCGCCGGCGCTCGCGAGATCAGTCGCGGGCAAGCCCAGCGCTGCAATCTGGCGCAGCACCGATTCGCCGAGGGCGGCATTGAGTCCGATTCCGATGATCACGCACGCCGGCCCCGCAGATTCGGCCCGCAGCTCGATCAGGATGCCGCCGAGCTTGCGCCGCTCCACCAGGATGTCATTGGGCCACTTCAACCGCGCCTCCAGCCCCGTCTCGCGCAGCGCGCGCACCACGCACACGCCGACCGCCAGGCCGAGGGCGCCCAGATCCGGTGGCACCTCGCGGAAACTCCAGCTGAGCGACAGACAGATCGCGCCGCCGGGCGGCGCCAGCCAGGCGCGCCCGCGACGCCCGCGCCCGGCGGTCTGATGCTCCGCGAGCACAACGTCGGCCAGCCCGAACGGTGGATTGGGGCGGGAGAGCAGCACGCTGTTGGTCGAATCGGTCTGCCAGAGAATCTCCACGCGACGCACCGCCTCGCGCGCCGTCGGGGGCACTCGACTGAGGATCCGCTGTGCGTCGAGCGGCTGGCCGGCCTGAGGCAGCCGATAACCGCGGTTCGGGACCGCGTGAACCGTCGTGCCGGATGCACGCAGCGTCCGCACGGCCTTCCAGACGGCCCCACGGCTGACGCCAAGCGCCTCGGCCAGCGCTTCGCCGGAATGAAACTGCCCGTCGGCGAGCTGTGCGAACACCTGCGCGGCGAGCGGCTGCAGCTGGCGCGGCCGCGTCGGATTGCGGGGGGCGCCGTGTCGAGTCGGCATCTCAGGAAGAGCGCGTGTGGGTCCCGAGCAGCCACAGCCGCCGGGCGCGCGGCTCGGTGCCGGCGAACATGCGCGCGATGTTGGAACGGTGGGTATAGACGATGAGCACCGCGGCGAGCACGGCGAAGGCGAGCAGCGCGCCCCGCGTGCCCGGCCGGATCGCCGCGCCCAGCGCGAACGTTACGGCGCCCAGCATCGAGCCGAGCCCGACATAACCGGACAGGATCACGGTCAGCAGCCAGACCGCGAGCATCGGCAGCAGCAGCAGCGGCGCCGCACCGAGCACCGCGCCGATCAGGGTGGCGACCCCTTTGCCGCCGCGGAACCCGTACCACAGCGGATAGAGGTGTCCCAGAATCACGGCAAGCCCGCAGGCGGCCACCAGCCACTCGCGCCCATGGGCGCCGGCCGCGAGGCCCGGCAGCGCCGCGGCGGGAAGGACAGCGGTGGCGAGCCACCCCTTGCCGATGTCGATCAGCAGCACCCAGAAGGCGAACAGCTTGCCCTGGGTCCGCAACGCGTTGGTGCCGCCGGCGTTGCCGCTGCCCATCCGCCGGATATCGACCCCGCCGCGCAGGCGACCGACCAGCAGTCCGCCGACCAAGGAGCCGAGCAGATACGCCACAACGGGCTTGACGATGATGGACATCATGCGGGTAGGAACACCTCGGCGAGCATACACCGCACGCTGCCGCCGCTCAGGCGCTCGATGGTCGGCACCGGCGCGATGAGCACTTCGTCGGTGCAGGCTGCAATCCGGGCGAAGCTCGTGTCGGGCAGCGCATGCCGCGCGGCTGCGGACATGACCAGCACCCGATATTCCCCGAGCGCCTCGTCGTACGTGGCGAGCTCGAGCACGTTGCCGACAAAGCGCTCGATGTCGCTCGCGCCGATCTCGATCAGCTCCCGGCCGCTGCTTACAAGGCGCTCGCGCACCCGCCCGCGATCCGGCTCGGCGATCGCTTCGAGCCCCACGACGGCGGCCCGCTCCCCGAGGCTCATGAGCACATTGGTATGATAGATGGGCGTTCCGCTGGGATCCGCAGCATCGAATATGACTGGCTCGTAGCCGACCTCGCGTGACCACTCGGCGATCACGCTCTCATCGGTGCGAGGGGATCGGCACGCATACGCGACACGCTGCCGATGGTCGAGTACCAGGCTGCCGGTCCCTTCCAGATAGCGCCCCTCGCGCTCGTGACGGGTCAGATCGAGCACGCGTGAGACCTTAAAGCCGAGCCGCTCGATCACCGCATCCACGGCGTCGCGCCGCCGCTCCGGGCGCCGGCTTGGCGCCTGCAGCGGATACAGCACCACGGTGCCGTCCTCGTGGAAACTCACCCAGTTGTTCGGGAACAGCGCATCCGGCTTGGGTGGGTCGGGCGTGTCATCGACGATGCACAGCCTCACCCCCTCGCCCGCGAGCGCCGCGGCCAGGCCATCGAACTCGGCTCGGCCCGCCGCGACGGCGCCCCCGGACCTGTCGGGCCGCTGGAAGGCATTGGTCGAAGCGGTATCGGGGTTGTAGCCGAACCGCGCGGGCCGCACCATCAGCGCCGCGTCGGCGCACTGGCGCGCCGTCGAGTGCATCTCGCTCGAGCGTGAGGGTGCCGGCGGTTGAGTATCCATGCCCGGATATTGTCTCACGTCCCGTGACGCGCGGAGACGCGGCGCCCGGATGCCGCAATCCGCCGGCTCAGGCAGACTGTACAGCCTCGAGAGGATCGGTCAACGAGCCCTGCGCCACCAGCTCGAGCGGCCCGCTGTCAAGGAAGCGCCGGCACGCGTCGGCGGGCGTGGGCTTGGCCAGCAGGAACCCCTGCACCAGATCGCACCCGAGCTCGCGCAGCTTCTCCAGCTGCTGCCAGCTTTCGACGCCCTCCGCGATGACTTCGATGTTCAGGTGCCGGGCCATGGCGACTATGGCCTCGACGATGGCCAGATCCCCCATGTCCGTGATCAGGTCGCGGATGAAGCTGCGGTCGATCTTCAGCGCATCGACCCGCCAGCGCTTCAGATAGGACAGGCTCGAATAGCCGGTGCCGAAATCATCGATGGCGATGCGAGTGCCGAGCTCGCGCAGATGCCCGATCGCATCCTGTGCCGGATCGCCCTTGCGGCCGCGCCGCTCGAACATGGCGCTCTCGGTCAGCTCGATCTGCAGCATGCTCGCGTCGATGGCGTAGCAGCCGAGCAGCCGGGCGAGCAGGGCCGGAAAATCCGTGCGCTGCAGCTGCACCGCCGAGACGTTGAGGGAGATCGGCACGATCGCCGCGCCGGCGTTCCGCCAGCGGCGCAGGTCCTCGAGCGCCTGCCGCACCACGAACTCCCCGATCGGCACGATCAGGCCGGTCTCCTCCGCAATGGAGATGAAGCGGCTGGGCCGAATGAAGGCGTGCTGCGTGCGCCAGCGCAGCAGCGCCTCGAGCGCGACCACGCGGCGCGTCGTGATATCGACGATCGGCTGATAGTGCAGGTGCAGGCGCCGGTCGGCGAGCGCTCTGCGCAGACCGTTTTCGATGGCCACCCGCTCCTTGAGTTTGCGCTCCATGCCGGGGGTAAACTGCTGGAACGTGTTTCGGCCGCGGTCCTTGGCCTGGTACATTGCGGTATCGGACTGGCGCAGCAGCTCACCCATGGACATCCCGTCGCGCGGGTAGACGCTCACGCCGATGCTCGCCGTCGCGACAAGCGGCCGGCCGTCGATCATCACAGGGGCGTTGAGCGTCTCGGCCAAGCGCGCAGCAGTTTCACTGATCTGGTCGGCGGCCGTCACGTTGCGCAGCACGACGATGAACTCGTCGCCACCCATGCGCACGACCATGTCGCCGTCGCGCACAGCGGCTCGGATACGCCGCGCAACCTCCTGCAGCAGCCGGTCGCCCGTGTCGTGGCCACGGGGGTCGTTGATGTGCTTGAAGCGGTCCAGATCGAGAAACAGCACCGCAAGAGTGCCCGCGATGCGCCGCGTGTCCTCGATCGCCCTGGGCAGATGAGCTGCGAGATAGAGCCGGTTCGGCAATCCGGTAAGCTGATCGTGATGCGCCAGGTGGTTGAGGTACTGTTGGCGCTCGAGCTGCTGCGCCTGCACCTTGCGCCTCAAGGTGATGTCGCGCGTGCTGAGGGCGAAGAGCGGCCGATCCGAGAGCTCGAGCCGATGGCCGCTGATCTCGACATACAGCTGCCGGCCGCTGCGGCAATGCTGAGCAGCTTCGACCAGCAGCCGCGAGGGCGACTCGCTCAACTGCGTCGCCAGCGAATCGGGTCCGGCGTCCACCGCGGTACCGAAGATCGCTCCAATAGGCGTGCCGCGCAGCTCCGTCAGTGGAATGCCGACGCCACGCACCAGAGCCGGGTTGCCGTCGACGATCCGCAGCGTTGCGGGATCGACCAGCAGCATGCCATTCGGCGACTGCATGAACGTGGCGAGATGCGCGCGACAGTCGACGGCGCGGCACGCACGCCGCAGCCACAAGGCCGAGACCGAACCCAGCCCAAACGTCAGGATGATCGCCACGGATCCCAACACGATGACGATCACGAGCCCCCGCTGTTCAAATGGCGGGCAGTGTGACCGAAGGGACGTGCCAAAGCCGTGCGCCGTACGCAGTTTGCGCGCGGCACTCGAGCCAAAAGCAAAAACCCCCGGAGACCATAGGGTCTCCGGGGGTTTCGCGTCCAAAAGCCTGGCAGTGACCTACTCTCACATGCCCGAAGGGCACACTACCATCGGCGCAGAGCGTTTTCACTTCCGAGTTCGGAATGGGATCGGGTGGTTCCCGCTCGCTATAGCCGCCAGGCAAGCTTTTTGAGACAAACCGGACCGGTGTTGCCACCGGCCCGGACCGCCTCCAATCCGGGTTGTTTCGTTTCGACGCCTGTCGCGCTCACAAGTCTCATCCATGATGCGACAGCCTCACGGCCGTCACCAGCTCCATTGCATCATCCTCTCACGGTCAGACCGCTTGAGGTTATATGGTCAAGCCTCACGGGCAATTAGTACTGGTTAGCTGAAGTCATTGCTGACCTTACACACCCAGCCTATCAACCACGTAGTCTTCGTGGGCCCTTTAGGGGAGTCGAGCTCCCAGGGAGATCTAATCTTGGGGGGGGCTTCCCGCTTAGATGCTTTCAGCGGTTATCCCGTCCGCACATAGCTACCCGGCAGTGCCACTGGCGTGACAACCGGAACACCAGAGGTGCGTCCATCCCGGTCCTCTCGTACTAAGGACAGCTCACCCTCAAATCTCCAACGGCTACGGAAGATAGGGACCAAACTGTCTCACGACGTTTTGAACCCAGCTCGCGTACCACTTTAATCGGCGAACAGCCGAACCCTTGGGACCTGCTACAGCCCCAGGATGTGATGAGCCGACATCGAGGTGCCAAACTCCTCCGTCGATGTGGACTCTTGGGAGGAATAAGCCTGTTATCCCCGGAGTACCTTTTATCCGTTGAGCGATGGCCCTTCCATACAGAACCACCGGATCACTATGACCTGCTTTCGCACCTGCTCGACTTGTCAGTCTCGCAGTCAAGCACCCTTATGCCATTGCACTCAAAAGCGCGATGACCGACCGCGCTGAGGGTACCTTTGCACTCCTCCGTTACTCTTTGGGAGGAGACCGCCCCAGTCAAACTACCCACCATACAGTGTCCCCGACCCGGATAACGGGCCAAGGTTAGAACTTCGACATTACCAGGGTGGTATTTCAAGGTTGCCTCCACAAGAGCTAGCGCCCTCGCTTCAAAGGCTCCCACCTATCCTACACAGACAAGGTCAAAGTTCAGTGTAAAGCTATAGTAAAGGTTCACGGGGTCTTTCCGTCTTTCCGCAGCTACGCCGCATCTTCACAGCGATTTCAACTTCACTGAGTCTCGGGTCGAGACAGTGGGGCCAGCGTTACGCCTTTCGTGCAGGTCGGAACTTACCCGACAAGGAATTTCGCTCTGGTTGTTATTCCCAACGCGGAAGTCATCCACATTTGGAACGGTGATCATTGGACTCACCCTGCATGTCGCCATGCAGATCGGACTATATCTTCGCCCGCAGATGCGAGCGTTCGGCATGTAGTCTCTGAGGATTCCGATCCGTAGATCGGTCTTTCCTGCTGATTGGCTGCGCCGGATGGATTGTCACCGCTCGCGCGGTACCACCGGATACTCAGCTGTTCCAGCATATAGCCGAATTTTACTAAGGCAGCGTTTCCACCTTAGGACCGTTCATGATGTTTCGATCAATGCTTGTTTGCATTGCTCGCGAGGCAACCAGGCTTCGGACCCGGGGACCTCCTGCATATCGCTATGCAGATCGGACTGTATCATCCACCAGACGGAGAGCGTCTGGGGCCTAGCGTGCAGTCTCTGAGGATTCTCTTGTTTCGAACAGCTCACGAATCGAGTCGTCCGAATACTTGCGTCTCATTGCGCCACCGTCGTTCATATCACGACGTATCGCCAGAATTTCGTCAATGCCTTCCTTCGAAAGATGTCGCCCCTGCTCCAGGAGTCGCGCGATTCGCTTGAACTTGGCGAAATCACGTTGCTTCTTGGCAGACAGAAAGCCAAATCGGTCGAAGAACGGTATGACGTTCTCAACGATTGCGGCGAAATTATTGACCTCGTAATACCAGACGCCATCCTTGCGTGTTCGCATCGTTCCGCACTTCAGATGCCGCTTGAACAAGGCCAACACAACCTTATCGCGCTGTGACACGTTGAAGCACAGAGATACCTTCCACGGCATCGCGTAATCACCGCGCTTGCGAAACGACACATTGAAGCTGCCTTCACCGTCGGTGAATCCAGCCATGTAATGGCCGATGTTTTGCGGGATTTGCGAGACGTCTAGCACACCAAGAGCCTTTCCTGCTGATTGTCCGCACCTCTCGGGTTGTCACTGCGGCAGGGCCGCGAGTACCGGAGGATTCTCGGAGTTTCCAGCATATAGCCAGGTTTATTTACGTAACTACAATACGGTCATACTCTGCAGCTGCGTCACTCTCTATAGTTACGGCCGCCGTTTACCGGGGCTTCGATCAGGAGCTTCGCCTTGCGGCTGACCCCATCAATTAACCTTCCGGCACCGGGCAGGCGTCAGACCCTATACATCCACTTTCGTGTTAGCAGAGTCCTGTGTTTTTGGTAAACAGTCGCAGCCCCCGATTACCTGTGACCTTTGCCAGCTCATGGAGCAAGTCCACTCACCGGCGAAGGCATACCTTCTCCCGAAGTTACGGTATCAACTTGCAGAGTTCCTTAACCCGAGTTCTCTCAAGCGCCTTAGGAGATTATCTCCTCACCCACCAGTGTCGGTTTACGGTACGGTCGTCGACCACCTGAAGCTTAGAGGCTTTTCCCGGGAGCGTGGCGTCAGTCACTTCGGGAACCGAAGTTCCCTCGTACTCAGTTCTCGGGGATAGCGACCCTCCGGATTTTCCAGGAGGATCCCCCTACGGCCTTGAACGGCACTGCTGCCGCTGACTTAGCCTTCTCCGTCACCCCATCGCAGTGGCCGCCGGTGCAGGAATGTTAACCTGCTTTCCATCGACTACACCTTTCGGTCTCGCCTTAGGAACCGACTCACCCTCAGCCGATTAACGTAGCTCAGGAAACCTTGGGTTTTCGGCGAGCGGGTTTTTCACCCGCTTTAACGTTACTCATGTCAGCATTCGCACTTCTCATACCTCCAGCATGCCTCGCGACACACCTTCGCAGGCGTAGAGAACGCTCCCCTACCGCGTGACGGTCCGAAGATCGCCACACCCATAGCTTCGGTACTCGGCTTAGCCCCGTTAAATCTTCCGCGCGAGCCGACTTGACCAGTGAGCTATTACGCTTTCTTTAAAGGATGGCTGCTTCTAAGCCAACCTCCTGGCTGTCTATGCCTTCTCACATCGTTTACCACTTAGCCGAAATTTTGGGACCTTAGCTGATGGTCTGGGTTTTTTCCCTTTTCACGACGGACGTTAGCACCCGCCGTGTGTCTCCCGAGCTGCACTTCGGGGTATTCGGAGTTTGCATGGAGTTGGTAGGCCGAGGTGGCCCCCTTCTCCAAACAGTGCTCTACCCCCCCGAGTGATCGCTCGAGGCGCTACCTAAATAGCTTTCGGGGAGAACCAGCTATCGCCAGCCTTGATTAGCCTTTCACTCCTATCCACACCTCATCGACGCACTATTGCAACAGTGGTTCGTTCGGACCTCCAGCCAGTGTTACCTGGCCTTCATCCTGGACATGGATAGATCGACTGGCTTCGGGTCTATTCCCAGCGACTGGTCGCCCATTTAAGACTCGGTTTCCCTACGGCTCCCCTAGACGGTTAGCCTCGCCACTGAAAATAACTCGCTGACCCATTATACAAAAGGTACGCCGTCACCCCTTGCGGGGCTCCGACTGCTTGTACGCATACGGTTTCAGGTTCTATTTCACTCCCCTCACCGGGGTTCTTTTCGCCTTTCCCTCACGGTACTGGTTCACTATCGGTCGGTAGAGAGTATTTAGCCTTCGAGGATGGTCCCCCGATGTTCAGACAGGATTTCACGTGTCCCGCCCTACTCTTTGTCGCTCACGGTCTTGTGTTTTCGTGTACGGGGCTATCACCCGCTATGGCCGGACTTTCCAGACCGTTCCACTAACACGCCACCGATTACCGCGACTGGGCTGTTCCCCGTTCGCTCGCCACTACTAAGGGAATCTCGGTTGATTTCTTTTCCTCCGGTTACTGAGATGTTTCAATTCACCGGGTTCGCTTCACACACCTATGGATTCAGTGTGCGATACCCTGGCAAGCCAGGGTGGGTTTCCCCATTCGGAAATCGTCGGGTCAAAGCTCGTTTGCCAGCTCGCCGACGCTTATCGCAGGCTACCACGTCCTTCATCGCCTTCTACCGCCAAGGCATCCGCCATATGCGCTTACTCGCTTGACCATATAACCCCAAGGAGTCTGGGGATATGGAGCTGGTTCACATTGCGAACGCGACATTTTCAAGCTTGAGAAT
>JAKAXA010000005.1:0-147500 GCA_021816775.1 Pseudomonadota bacterium | reverse complement strand
ACTCACCCGTTCGCCGCTCGTCGCCAGGATTGCTCCCGCGTTACCGCTCGACTTGCATGTGTTAGGCACGCCGCCAGCGTTCAATCTGAGCCAGGATCAAACTCTTCACTTGAAGATTTTGAGAATCAACAAAGTCAGAGCAAATCCAAAATGGCTCCAGTTACTGCTGGACATTTTGGTCACTCGGTCTTAAGCGCCAAAGGCTCATTGACACGAGTCCCCACACAAATTACCTGCCAAACTTTTAAAGATCAGCCGCACGGCTGGCGCGCGGATTTCGGGTCGAAAGGCCACGCTTGCGGCAGCGCTCTCGCTCTCGAAGGGGCGGGCAGTATATCCGTCGTTTCGCGCCCGTCAACCTTCTTTTTCACCGATTCCCCGGTGCCCGCCGCACCCGCCGGCGCGGTGGCCGGTGGCTACGAGGGGCGCGCAGTATAGCCCTGATTGAGGGCTTGTCAACGCATTGCAATCATTTCGTGCAGGGCCGGGATCGCAGGCACTGGGGAGGCACCGTCCCGCGATGGGATGGGCACCCACAGCCTGCCACGAAGGCAAGTGGGCTCAATGCGTTATGGCGTTTACGGGCGGCACGGCAGGGCCGCAATCGGCCGCTCGTCCCACCCATGAGGCGGCCTCGGCGCCGCCCGCGGTCGGGCGGGCGCCCGAACCGCACAGTTTGCCTCAGCTGCCTAGCTCGAGCTTGATCCTGGCAAAGCGCCGGGACCCGAGTTGCAGGACCACGTCGGCCCCCGCCTTGAGCGTCAGCGCGCGATCGGTGACCCGTTCGCCATCGATGCGGACCGCGCCCTCCTCGATCTTGCGGTTCGCCTCCGAAGTGCTCGACGCAAGCCCGGCCGCCTTGAGCAGATTGGGCAGCCGCAGGCCGCCGGCATCCACCGGCAGGCGCTTCGGCGCCAGATCGGTCGGCACGGCCCGCTCGCTGACGCGCGCAAGAAACTCCCGTTGGGCCTCTGCGGCGGCCGCGGCGCCGTGGAAGCGTGCGACCAGCTCCTGCGCAAGCTCGAGCTTGACGTCACGGGGATTGCGCCCTTCGGCGACCGCGCGCTTGAGCGCCTCGATATCCGCCAGGGGCCGGAACGAGAGCAGTTCGTAATAGCGCCACATCAGCGTGTCGGAGATCGACATCACCTTGCCGAACATGTCGGCGGGCGGCTCGGCGATGCCGATGTAATTGCCCAGGGATTTGGACATCTTGTTGACGCCGTCGGTGCCCTCCAGCAGCGGCACCGTGAGCACCACCTGCGGCTCCTGACCGTAGGCGCTTTGCAGCTGCCGGCCGACCAGCAGGTTGAACTTCTGGTCCGTGCCGCCGAGCTCGACGTCGGCCTTGAGCGCCACCGAGTCGTACCCCTGCGCCAGCGGATAGAGAAATTCATGGATCGCGATCGGCTGACCGCTCTTGTAGCGCTTGGCGAAATCGTCCCGCTCGAGCATGCGCGCCACGGTGTAATGCGCCGCCAGCCGCACGAAATCGGTCGCGCCGAGCGCCCCGAGCCACCGCGAGTTGAATTCCACCCGGGTGCGCCCGGCATCGAGGATCTTGAACACCTGCTGCTCGTAGGTGCGGGCGTTCGCCTGCACCTCCTCGGGGGTAAGCGGCGGGCGCGTCTGGTTGCGCCCCGTCGGATCGCCGATCAGCCCGGTGAAATCGCCGATCAGGAAGATCACCTCGTGGCCGAACTGCTGAAACTGCCGCATCTTGTTGAGCAGCACCGTGTGGCCAAGGTGCAGGTCCGGCGCGGTCGGATCGAACCCCGCCTTGACGCGCAGCGGCGCACCGCGCTGCAGCTTGCGGGTGAGGTCGGCGATCAGCAGCACCTCGTGGGCACCGCGCTCGAGTTCGGGCAGTTGTTCGTCGGCGGTCATGGGCGTGAAACGGGCCATCCAGGTCGCGCGGGCCTGCTCGGCCGCGGCTCAAGTGTATGCGAACGGGCAGTCCGGCTGGAATCGAGCCGGACCGCCCCCCGGGGGGCCCTCACGGCCGCGCATGCGCGGCCCGGCGAAGTCTGCTTTACTTCGGCCAATGGACGCGCAGGACCTCAAGTCGCCGCAGCTCTACATCAACCGCGAGCTGTCCCTGCTGGAGTTCAACCGGCGGGTCATCGCCCAGGCCTGCGACGAGTCCGTGCCGCTGCTCGAGCGGCTGCGCTTCCTGTGCATCGCCTCGGGCAACCTCGATGAGTTCTTCGAGATCCGGGTGGCGGGACTGAAGCAGCTGCAGGAGCTCGGCTCGGGCCTGCTCGCCGCCGACGGCCTGTCGATCGAGGAGCAGCTCGGCGCCATCCACGAGCGAGCCGCGCGGCTGGTGAGCGAGCAGTACCGCTGCCTGAACGAGCTGCTGCTGCCGCAGCTCGCCGAGCGCGACATCCTGCTGCTCGGGCACACCGGCTGGAGCGAGCAGGCGCGCCGCTGGCTCGAGGGGTATTTCGAGCTCGAGGTCGAGCCGGTGCTGAGCCCGCTCGGCCTCGATCCGGCCCGGCCCTTCCCGCGCATCCAGAACAAGAGCCTGAACTTCATCGTGCGCCTCGAGGGGCGCGATGCGTTCGGGCGCGACAGCGAGCTGGCCATCGTGCAGGCGCCGCGCTCGCTGCCGCGCGTCGTGCCGGTGCCGACCGAGGAGACGCAGCGCACGCTGGTGCTGCTCACCGGCATCGTGCAGGCCTTCGTGCAGCGGCTGTTCCCCGGCATCCGCGTGCTCGGCTGCTACCAGTTCCGCCTGACGCGCAACAGCGACCTGTTCGTCGACGAGGAGGAGATCGACGATCTGCGCCGCGCGCTCGAGGGCGAGCTCGCCCACCGGCGCTACGGCGCGGCGGTGCGCCTGGAGACCTCGAGCGACTGTCCGGCGGACATCGTGCAGTTCCTGCAGCGCCAGTTCGCGCTCGGGGAACTCGAGACCTACCGCATGAGCGGACCGGTCAATCTCAACCGTCTCTCGGCCGTGTACGAGCTCGTGCCGCGCCCGGACCTGAAGTACCCGGCGTTCACGCCGGGGCTGCCGCGGCGCCTCGCCGGCGGCGGCGAGCTGTTCGCGGCGATCCGCCAGAAGGATGTGCTGCTGCATCATCCCTACCAGAGCTTCACACCGGTGATGGATTTTCTGCGCCAGGCGGCCGCGGACCCGCAGGTGCTTGCGATCAAGCAGACGCTGTACCGCGCCGGGAGCGACTCGCCGATCGTCGACGCACTGGTCGCCGCGGCCAATGCCGGCAAGGACGTGACGGTGATCATCGAGCTGCGCGCGCGCTTCGACGAGGAGGCGAATATCGAGCTGTCGAACCGGCTGCAGGAAGCCGGCGCGCACGTGATGTACGGGGTGGTCGGCTACAAGACCCATGCCAAGCTCGCCATGGTGGTGCGGCGCGAGCCCGGCGGCATCCGCCGCTACTGCCACCTCGGCACCGGCAACTACCATCCGCGCACCGCCCGGCAGTACACCGATTACGGGCTGTTCACCTGCCGCGACGAAGTCGGCCAGGACGTGCACGAGCTGTTTCTCGAGCTGACGAGCCTCACCCGCACGCCGCACCTTCAGCGCCTGGTGCAATCCCCGTTCGGCCTGCACGAGGCGATGCTCGCGAAGATCGAGCGCGAGAGCGCTCAGGCGCGCGCCGGAAAGCCGGCGCGCATCATCGCCAAGATGAACGCGCTGGTCGAACAGCAGACGATCGAGGCGCTCTATCGAGCCTCGCGCGCCGGCGTGAAGATTGATCTGATCGTGCGCGGCGTGTGTGCGCTGCGCCCGGGTGTGCCCGGGGTGTCGGAGAACATCGAGGTGCGCTCGATCGTCGGCCGCTTCCTCGAGCACTCGCGCGTGTTCTACTTCGAGAACGGCGGCGACGGCGAGATCTACTGCTCGAGCGCGGACTGGATGGAGCGCAACTTCTTCCACCGCGTCGAGGTGGCATTCCCGATCGAGCGGCCCTCACACCGCCAGCGCATCCTGGAGGATCTGCAGCTCGCGCTGCGTGACAACTCGCAGGCCTGGCAGCTGCTGCCTGACGGCCGCTACGAGCGCCTGTGCCTCACGGACGAGGCACGGATCAGCGTTCAAAGCGAGCTGCTCGCACTGAATGCCGCCGGGACGCTGTTCGGCGCCGCGGACGGCGATTGAGCGGCGGCGCGCGGCTCAGCGGCGGCGGCGCGTCACCCGCAGACGCAGCCCGGCTGCAGCCAGATACTGCACCTCCTGGCGCAGATCGGCCTGCGTCAGCGGGTGATTCGCGAGCCAGCGCGACGGGAAGACGAGCTGCAGCGATCCGGCGCGCGCGCTCAGCTTGACCGGCGGCAGCGCACCGCGCTCGCGCCCGCGGTGCAGCAGCACCGCGAGCCGCAGCAGCACGATCAGGTAGAGCGCGTCGCGATCCCAGGGCGGCACCAGCTCGGCGAGGCCCTCGCGCGAGAGCTTGCGCCGGTGCGCACCGACCACGCGCGCGAGCAGGCTCTGCTCGCCGCGGGAGAACCCCGGCATGTCGGCATTCTCGAGCAGGTAGGCGCCGTGGCGGTGATACCCGCTGTGGGCGACGTCCAGGCCGACCTCGTGCAGCCGTGCCGCCCATTTCAACACCAGGTCGGCTGCCGGCTCAGCGCGCAGCTTCCAGGCCGAGCGGACTCCTGCGAGGAATTTCAGCGCCGTGGCCGCAACGCGCTCGGCCTGTTCGGTGTCCACGTGATAGCGCAGCTGCATGCTGCGCACGGTGCGCTCGCGGGCGTCCTCGTCCGTGTTGCGCCCGACCATGTCGTAGAGCAGCCCCTCGCGCAGCGCACCATCGGCGATGCGCATCTCCTTCAGGCCGAGGACCGCGAACACCTCCGCGAGAATGGCGAGCCCCCCTGGGAACACCGGGCGGCGATCCTCGGTGACCGCCGCGAAGCGCAGCGCCCGCGTGTGCCCGGCGGACACCACCGCATCCACGAGGCGCTCGAGGCCACCGGGAGTGATGAGCGTGGCGCGGGGAGTCAGCTCGCGGATGGCATCGCCGATGGCTCGCACCGTGCCCGAGCTGCCGGCGCAGTGCTGCCAGCCGCGCCGCCGGAAGGCGTTGCGCACCGGGGCGAGCTGCAGCCGTGCGGCCAGCCGCGCCGCGGCCATGCGCTTGGCGGAGATCTTCCCGTCGCGGAAGAACCGCTCGCTCACCACCACGCACCCGACGCGCAGGCTCTCGAGCTCGAGTGGCCGCAGCCCCTGGCCGATGATGAGCTCGGTGCTGCCGCCGCCGACGTCGACGATCAGGCGCCGGCCCTGCTCGTGCGGCAGATTGGTGGCGACGCCCGCGTAGATCAGCCGCGCCTCCTCCCGGCCCGAGATGATCTCTATGGGATGGCCGAGCGCCTCGCGCGCGCGCAGCAGAAACGACTGTTTGCGGTGCGCCAGCCGCAGCGCGCTGGTGCCGACGGCGCGCACGCTGGCGGCACGCATGGCCCGCAGGCGCTGCCCGAAGCGCTCCAGGCAGGCGATCGCGCGCTCGGCGACCGCTCGGTCGATCCGGCCGTTCTCCTCCACGCCCGAGGCGAGCCGCACCATCTCGCGCAGGCGGTCGATGATGACCAGCTGCCCGTGGGAGTACCTCGCCACGACCATGTGGAAGCTGTTGGAGCCCAGGTCGACCGCCGCGAGAACATCGGAGCGGATGCGGGCGGGTCTGCGGGGCGTGCGGGTTGCGCGGGAATCAGCCGGACGCACGCGGCTTGCCGCCGGCTCAGGCGGAGAAGGAGGAACCGCAGCCGCAGGTGGTCGTGGCGTTGGGGTTGCGGATCACGAACTGCGCGCCGTCGAGCCCCTCGCGGTAGTCGATTTCGGCTCCAGTCAGGTACTGCACGCTCATCGGATCGACCAACAGCTTCACGCCCTGGTTCTCGATGCAGGTATCCCCATCCTGCACCTGCTCGTCGAATTCGAACCCGTACTGCAGGCCCGAGCAGCCGCCGCCCTGCACGAACACCCGCAGCATGAGGTTAGGGTTGCCTTCGCCGCGGATCAGGTCCCCGACCTTGCGCGCGGCCGCGTCGGTGAAAATGAGCGCGGCGTCCGAGATGACTTCAGTAGTGTTCATGCGAACAGTCTAGGATCTGGCGGCGCCGAGGTCAAAATCCCTCCCCAGGGGGCCCGTGGCGCTCACGGCACCGATACGGCGCTCCACGGGTAGGTCTGGATCAGCGGCGCGATGTTCGGGTGGCCCGAGCGCACCGTCACCGTCAGGTGCGCGGGGCTGAACCCCGGTGGCAGCACCAGATCTTCCTTGAATTCCTGGTAGTAGCGAAAGCGGTATTGCAGCGTGGGCTTGCCGAGCAGCGCCTGGTTGCCGAGCGTCGTCCCGCCGGGGCCGCGGCCGTCGGCGGTCAAGCTCACCGTGCCGCTCACCTCGCCGTCGGGGCGGTCGGTCCGCAGCAGCGAGATGTCGACGTGGTAGTGCAGCGGGCGCTTGCCGGGCGACAGCAGCACTTCCCCGACCCGCAGGCCAATCGGGGGCGCGCCCTGGGCGACCACGCCGCGATAAAACGCCAGCTTCTCGCTCTGACGGGCGATCTGGGCCTGCAGCTGTGCGATGGTCCGGGTGACCATCCGCTCCGCGTGCGCATGGCCGACGTTCAGCGTCTGCAGCTCCACGACGCGGACCTGCAGCGCGCGGTTGTCGCGCTTGAGCAGCGCGATCTCGTTGTGCAGCATGTCCTGCTCGTGCATCGCCGCGAAGATGCTGTAGCCGGCGGAACTGCGGCCGATTTCGAACGCCACGTAGAGCAGCGCGAGGGCGCCGAGCGCAAGCCCTACCTTGACAGCAGGCCGATGCCGCAGTCCGCCGTGAGCCTCGGTATCGGGGAGGGGATTCTGGCTATTCACGTGTCTCATCCATCTCCGTGGCGGACGAGCGGGGCCGCTGCGTCAGCGCGTCCCACCAGTCCGGCAATGCGGGCTGCCCCGTTGGAAAGGCCACGGGCGCAAGCTCGATGAGCGCCCGCTGGTAGACCTTGCGCTTGAAGTAGATCACTTCGCGCGCCGGCTGCCAGAAGTCCGTCCAGCGCCACTCGTCGAACTCCGGTTCCCCGGTGCTCTCGAAATCGAATACCGCCACCTCGCGGCGCAGCCGCAGCAGGAACCAGCGCTGTTTCTGGCCGATGCACAGCGGATGCCGGTTGCGCCGGACATAGCGCGGCGGCAGGCGGTAACGCAGCCACCGGGCGGTGCGCCCGAGGAGCTCGACGTCCTGCGCGCCGAGGCCGACCTCCTCGTGCAGCTCGCGGTAGACGGCCGCCTCGATGCTCTCGCCCTCGCGGATGCCGCCCTGCGGGAACTGCCAGCCCCTGCCGCCGGCCCGGCGACCGAGGAACACATCGCCGTCGCGGCGCATGAGCACGATGCCGACGTTGGCCCGAAAGCCGTCCGCATCGATGATGTCCGCGGCCGCGCCGCTGTCTGCTCCCGGTCCGCCCATGGCGTTCATACCCTCAGGCGCGCCGCTCAGTGACCGAGCGGCGGTCCTCGAGATAATCGCGGCCCTGGCGCATCAGGGCCACGAACGTATCGTGATCGCGCGACAGCACGGCCGTGCGCAGGCGCTCGACGGACTTCACCAGCGCCTCGAGCGACTCGGCGCCGTAATCATTGAGGCTCTGGATCTCGTAGTAGAGGTCGGGGCTCTCCTGCGCCACGCACGCGGCCACGTCGAGCTGCGCATCGAACGTGGTGCTCGACATGCGCGCCAGCTTCGGCGCCGCCTCGCCGCTTTCCGCGAGCGCGGTGAAGAAGGCAATGTTGACCGCGTGCGACAGCCCCAGCACGTAGGCGATCAGCCGGTCGTGATCGTCGAGACTCATCACCACCTGCTCGGCCATGGTGGGGGCGAACAGCTCGCGCGCCGCCGCCAGCGCCTCGGCGTGACCGAGATCGACGAATATGACGTGCCGCCCCGAGAGCAGCTCGGTGTCCGGTCCGAACATCGGGTGCACCGAGGTCACCCGGCAGCCGTGTGACTTCAGCGCCAGCAATCCGGCGCGCAGCGGCGATTTGAGCGAGCCGACATCGAAGATGATGCCCGGCGGGCGGCGCAGCGCCAGATCGCGCAGGATGGCATCGGTCGCCGCAAGCGGCGTGGCGAGCACGATGAAGTCGTGCCCCAGGTCGCTGCCGTGCCAGTCGGCCCTGCGCGGCGCGCCGTCCGTGCCGCCCTGCGGGTCGGCCACCTCGACGGCGAAGCCCTGCGAGCTCAGGAACTGGACGAACCAGCGCCCCATCTTGCCGCCGCCGCCGATCACGAGGGCGCGGCGTCCAGAGCCGGCCCCGTGCGCAGCCACGCTCGCCTGCTCCTGCGTGGTGAGCGACGAGCGGATCAGAAGGCGCAGCAGCTCCTCGGCGAGCGCCGGTGAGACACCGAGCTCGGTCGCGGCGTTGCGCGCGCCCATGATGACGTCGCGCTCGCGGCCATAATCCCGGGTGGGCCGGCCCGTGGCGCGCTTCACCCGCGCCACTTCCGCACTGAGTGCCTTGCGCTCGGCGGCAAGCTCGATGAACTGGCGATCAAGCTCGGTGAGCCGGCGGCGCAAATCGTCCAATGTCACATCGTCCCGGGTCATGCAGGGCTTTCCGAAAGGTGCGCCGTGCGGCAGCCTTTTCCTTGTATCGAGCCGGGGCGGCCATCGCAAGTCAAATTTCGCGACTGCCGCCCGGGGCGCCGATCCCGTACCATGAGGCCCATGTCCACGCCCAATGAACTGTCCGGCGACGCCCCGCCGGCCGAGCCGCTCGCCGTTCTCGAGCGCTGGCTCGAGGAAGCCCGGGATCAGCGGGTGCAGCCCAACCCGAACGCCATGGTCCTGGCCACGTGCGACCCCGAGGGACGCCCGTCGGCGCGCGTCTTGCTGTGCAAGGGCGTGTGCGCCGAGCCCGGCTACCTCACCTTCTACACCAACTACCACTCCCGCAAGGGGCGCGAACTCGCCGCGAACGGCCGGGCGGCGGCGGTCTTCCACTGGGACGCGCTGCACCGCCAGGTGCGCATCGAGGGACCGGTGGTGCGGGCACCGTCTGCCGACAGCGACGCGTACTTCGCCTCCCGCCCCTGGCAGAGCCGCCTCGGCGCGTGGGCCAGCGCGCAGAGCGAGCCGGCCGAGTCGCGCCAGACGCTCGAGCGCGCTCTGGCGGCGGCGGCGGCACGCTTCGGCGCGCCGGTGCCAGCCACCGCCGCGCCCGAGGCACCGTTCGCCGGCGTGATCCCGAGGCCGGCGCATTGGGGGGGCTACCGGCTCTGGGCCGAATCCGTCGAACTCTGGGTGGAGGGCGCGGCGCGCATCCACGACCGGCTGCTGTGGACCCGTCGCCTGAGCGCATCCGACGGGAGCTTCCGCCCCGATCCCTGGAAGGTGATCCGGCTGCAGCCCTGAGCGCGCCGTCAGAGGTCGCCGAAGCGCTGCTGCAGCAGCGCCAGTGCCACCACGGCCGCCGTCTCGGTGCGCAGCACGCGCGGGCCGAGCCGCAGGGGCTGGAACCCCCGTGCCAGCGCGCTGCGCGCTTCGCTCTCGGCAAGCCCGCCCTCCGGTCCGATGAGCACGAGCGCCTCGCGCCCGGCCGGCGGCAGCGCCGCGAGTCCCTCGGCGCCGTGCGGGCTGGGAAGGACTCTGAGCCCGCCGTCCGGCAGCGCCGCGAGAAAGGCTTCGAGCGCGAGCGGTGCGGCGACCTGCGGCACGCGGCTGCGCCCGCTCTGCTCGCAGGCGGCCACCGCGATGCGCTGCCAGTGGCGCTGCCTGTTGTGCGCCTGCGCGGCATCGAGACGCACGACGCTGCGCTCGGTCAGCACCGGCACGATGCGCGTGGCGCCGAGCTCAACCGCCTTCTGCACCACCCAATCCATGCGCTCGCCCCGCGAGACGCCCTGCGCCAGAGTCAGGCACAGCGGCGATTCGGCGAGCCCTTCGCACCGCTCGCCGAGGGCTACCACGACCTCGCCCTTGCGCACCGCCTCGATACGGCCCGCATATTCCCCGCCCGTGCCGTCGAACACGACGAGTTCGGCCCCGACTCCGAGCCGCAGCACGCGCACGATGTGGCCGGCCGTCTCGCCGGCAACGGTGCAGCGCGCCCCCGGGGCGAGCGGCCCGGGCACATGCACTCGCCTCAGGCGCACGTGGCGAGCTCGATCCCCTCGCGCGCCACCTCGACCATCAGATCGATCTCCTGCGGCGTGACGACATAGGGAGGCATGAAGTAGACCACGTTGCCCACGGGGCGCAGCAGAACCCCGCGCGCGAGCGCGTGCCGGTAGATCGCCAGCCCGCGCCGCTCCTGCCACGGGTACGGCTGGCGCGCGGCCTTGTCGCGCACCAGCTCGGCTGCAACGATCATGCCGCGCTGGCGCACCTCCGCGACATGGGGATGGTCCTGCAGCGTGCGCGCTCGCTCGCCGAGCCGCGCGCTCAGGGCGCGGTTGCGCTCGAGCACCTCGTCGCTGCGGAAGATCTCCAGGCAGGCGAGCGCCGCGCTGCAGGCGAGCGGGTTGCCGGTGAAGCTGTGCGAGTGCAGAAACGCGTTGAGCTTGACGTACTCGTCATAGAACGCCGCATACACCGGCTCGGTGGTGAGCACCGCCGAGAGCGGCAGGTAGCCCGCGGTCAGTCCTTTGGAGAGGCACATCAGATCCGGCCGGATGCCGGCCTGCTCGCAGGCGAACATCGTGCCGGTGCGGCCGAAGCCGACGGCGATCTCATCGGCGATCAGGTGCACCTGATGCCGGTCGCACGCCGCGCGCAGCAGCGTCAGGTACACCGGGTCGTACATGCGCATTCCCCCGGCGCACTGCACCAGCGGCTCGAGAATCACCGCGGCGCTCTCGTGCGCGTGCCGCTCGAGGGCGGCCTCCATGTGCGCGAATTTGCGCCGCGTGTGCTCGGCCCAGCTCTCCCCGTTGTCGCGCTCGTAGCAGTCCGGCGACGGCACGGTGATGACGTCCATCAGCAGCGGCCGGTAGATGTCCTTGTAGAGCTCCACGTTGCCCACCGCGAGCGCGCCGAGCGTTTCACCGTGATAGCTGTTGGAGAGCGTGATGAAGCGGCGCTTCTCGCCGCGGCCGACGTTGCGCCAGTAGTGAAAGCTCATCTTCACCGCCACTTCGACCGCCGAGGAGCCGTTGTCGGCGTAGAAGCAGCGGGTCAGCCCCGCCGGCGCCACCGCGGTGAGCGCCTCGGAGAGGCGGATCACCGGCTCGTGCGTGAAGCCGGCAAGGATCACCTGCTCGAGCCGCTCGAGCTGTGCGCGCACGGCCGCATTGATGCGCGGATTGGCGTGGCCGAAGAGGTTGACCCACCAGGAGCTGATGGCATCCAGGTAGCGCTTGCCCTCGAAGTCCTCGAGCCACGCGCCCTCGCCGCGGCGGATGGGGATGAGCGGCACGTGCTCGTGATCCTTCATCTGGGTGCATGGGTGCCAGACGTGCGCGAGATCGCGCGCGACGTAGGCGGCATTGTCGGTTCTCATGCGGCGATTGTGGCATGATCGGCCGCGAAGGCGGGACGCGCCCCCGCCGCTGCGGGCCCGAGCGCCCGCGCCGAACCCCCGTGAGCACCTTGATCCGGTCACTCGAGATTGACACCGCCACCGGCCTGCTGGCCGGGGTCCGCCAAGTGCTCTCGCCGCATTGCGATGCGCGCCCCGGGGGCGCAGCGCCGGAGCTCATCGTCATCCACGGCATCAGCCTGCCGCCGGGGGAATTCGGCGGTCCGTGGATCGACCGGCTGTTCACCGGCAACATTCCGGCCGATGCGCCGGCGAGTCTGCGCGATGTTGCGGGCCTGCTGGTCTCGGCGCACGCGCTGGTGCGGCGCGACGGCACCCTCACGCAGTACGTCGGCTTCGGCCGGCGCGCCTGGCATGCGGGACAGTCCGCGTACCGCGGGCGCACCGCCTGCAATGATTTCTCGATCGGCATCGAGCTCGAGGGCACGGACGCCACGCCGTACGCCGAGGCCCAGTACGAAAGTCTGGCCGAGCTCACGGCACTGCTGCTCGCCACCTATCCGTCGCTGTCCAGCGAGCACATCGCCGGCCACAGCGACATCGCCCCCGGCCGCAAGAGCGACCCCGGAGCGGCCTTCGACTGGGGGCGCTTTCGCGCCCTGCTGCGCGCTCGGGCGGGCGCGGCACGCCCGTAATCGTTGCGCTCGCGCAACGACAAGCCTAAATCGCTTGACTGAGCGTGCAGGGACGATACCATCAACGCAACATCGCCCCATGAGAGCACGATGTGGCGGCGCGGGATGGCGCACGCGGAATCGGGCAGGGGATTGCGCCGGCAGACCAGGGCCCGGCACGGGTCGAGGGGGGAGACAGGGCCGCGTGAGCACTCACGCGGCCTTGTTTTTTGGGGCGCCCGCCGGGCGCGCCGCCCTGACACCGGCGCAGCGCGCAGCGGCGCCGCCGGAACTCTGCGGGGCGCGGTGGTCAAAGGGAGATGACACACTGCGCGCCGCCCCGTCTCTCGCATGAGGGACGCGCAGATGACCTTCGCAGGCGCAGAATGAATGCGCCCGGGCAGTGCCCGAAGCCGCGCACGACGGCGCGATGAGCGGACGTCCTGCGGGCCGGAGGGAGGGAAATGATGTTTGAGCGAGAATCCGACAGTGACGAGCACATATTCATCGCACGCCCCGGCGATTCGCTGAGCGTCGAGCCGGCACACGCGGCGAGCGAAGCGCCGCGACGGCCGACGCCAGGCAGGCGGCGCGTAGCGCCGACGGACCCGGCGACGCGCGTCATGACCGACTTCACAGTTCAGACACCCGTGCTCGTCGCGGCCGAGCGCCTCATCGACGATGCGTTGCGCGACATGATGGTCGCCGGTGTGCGCGCGCTGCTGGTGACGCGCGGCGAGACGGTCATCGGCCTGATCACCTCGTACGACATCCAGGGCGAGCGGCCGCTGCAGTTCCTCAACGATTCCGGATTCACGCGCCACGACGAAATTCAGGTCGGGCACATCATGACCCCCTGGGAGCGTGTGCCGACGCTCGAATGGGCGGCGGTGAACGCGGCGCGCGTGCAGGAAATCGCGGATCTGTTCAGGGCCCGGCGCACGACGACGCACATCGTGGTGCTCGAGCGCTCCGAGCGGGGCGGGACCATCGTGCGCGGCCTGTTCTCCCGGACCCAGCTCGAGCGTCAACTGGGTGGCTAGCGCGCCGCCGGCAGGCGGTGCGGGCGTCCTGAAAAAAAGAGCCGGGCCACGTCCGTCAAATCGTGACCCGGCCGAGCCGAATACGAGGGGGATGCCGCCGGCGGATTCAACCTGAGGTGACGCGGGTCACCTCACCGGCGCCTTCGATATGGGAAGACACGTGCGGGGGATTGGAATGCAGCCGCACATCGCCCGCGCCGTGGATGTGCACCGACACGCTCTCGGTCGGCGCCACGGCGACCCGTCCGGCGCCGTTGATGTCGACGCTGGCCCGTTGCTCGGTCAGCTGTCCCAGGTGCACGCTGCCGCTGCCGTCGATCACGACCGCGAGGTCATTGACCGAGCCCGAGCCGCGCACCCTCGCGCTGCCATCGATCCTGAGGGTGAGCCGGTCCTGGTGCACCTGATCGAGATGGATCTTGGCCGAGCCATCGACCTTGATCGTGCGCAGTGCCGGGCCGGTGATGTCCACGTGCACCGTGTCCTCGACGCTGGTGCCGAAGCTGATGCAGAAGGGAATCAGCGAGAAGCAGGTGTGCGGCTTGGCCTTGATGAGTCCGTCCTTGACGACCAGCTCCCGCATGGTGCGCTCGGGCGCGCGCAGCGTCACATGCCACGTCGGACCCGGATGGTACGTGACGTCGGCGGGCACCCGCAGCGTCAACCGGTCCGAGGTCCACGGATACGAGCGTGACACCACCGTGTCGGCGCCGGCGTGGGCGGCGAGCGGCAGTGCGGCGGCCGTCAGGCCGATGGCAAGCCCGGTGGCGGCGAGTCTCATCCTGCGGTTCATGAGCGTCTCCGGCTGAAGATGTGCCCAGAACACGCCGCACCGAGGAAAGTTGCAGCAGGGGTCGCGGCTGCGCCTATCCCCCCTCGCGCGCGGGCCTTCCCAGCCCGAACAGACCGCGCCCGCGCCTCAAGCGCGGCTCGTAGGCCGATGCGCCACTCATGGCCGCTCGTGCCGCCAGAGCACCTCGCTGCCGCGCTCGCGGCGCGCCAGGACCCGGGCGAGCACGAACAGCAGATCGGACAGACGGTTGAGGTAGCGCAGCGCGTGCGGATTGACCATCTCCTCACCGGCCAGCGTCCACACGCGCCGCTCGGCGCGGCGGGCGATGGTGCGGGCGAGGTGGCAGGCGGCGGCGGCCGGCCCGCCGCCCGGCAGAATGAATTCCTTCAGCGGCGGGAGGCCCTCGTTGAAGGCATCGAGGGTGCGCTCGAGCCCCGCGACCGGCTCGGCCGAGAGCACCGCGTGCCCCGGGATGCACAGCTCGCCGCCGAGATCGAACAGCCGATGCTGCACCTCGGTCAGGCAGTCGGCCACGTCCCGGGGAAGCGCCGGCACGGCCAGCAGCACGCCGAGCGCGCTGTTGAGCTCATCGACGGTGCCGAACGCCTCGACCCGCACGCTGTCCTTGCGGACCCGCGTACCGTCGCCGAGACCAGTGGTGCCGTCATCGCCGGTGCGCGTGTAGATTTTGCTGAGTCGATTGCCCATGGCGGACCTCGGCGCCCATTCTGCCAGAGCGCGCGATTGACAGCGGCGCCGCAGGACGGCAATTTGGCGGCCGCCGTTGTGCCCAACCCATGCCCTCACCCGAACTTCAAGCCGCCCTGGAGGCGGCGCGCGCCGCCGCCGAGGTGATCGGCGGCTACTATCAGCGCAACCTCGAGATCCGCACCAAGGCGGATCAGACGCCCGTGACCGAGGCGGACGTGCGCGCCGAACAGGCCATCCGCGCGATTCTCGAGAAGCGCTTCCCGGGATATGGGTTCTACGGCGAGGAGACCGGCCAGCGCGATCTGGGCGCCGAGAGCGTCTGGCTGGTCGACCCGATCGACGGCACGAAGTCGTTCGTGCGCGAGTGCCCGTTCTTCTCCACGCAGATTGCGCTGCTGCGCGGCGGGCGCTTCGTGCTCGGGGTGTCGAGCGCGCCGGCCTACGGCGAGCTCGCCTGGGCTGAGGACGGTGCCGGCGCGTACCTGAACGAGCGCCCGCTGCGCGTGAGCACCACGAGCGCGCTCGGCTCGAGCATCGTCTCGACGGGCAATCTGAAGACGCTCGCCCGCTCGGCGCAGTGGGGAAAACTCGGCGCCCTGATCGGGCAGATCAGCCGCATCCGCGGCTACGGCGACTTCGTGCACTACCATCTGCTCGCGCGTGGCTCGCTCGATGCGGTCATCGAATCCGACGTCAGCATCCTCGACATCGCGGCGGTCTCGGTCATCGTGCGCGAGGCCGGCGGCACTTTCACCGATCTTGCCGGCGCCGAGCTCACCCTGGGCACCACCTCGGTGCTGGCGAGCAACGGCCGCCTGCACGCTGCGATCCTCGCGGCGCTGGCCTAGCCGGCTCGCCGGTCAGTCGCTCGAAACCACCCTGGAAGCGTCGGCGGCGGGCGGCAGGTCCTGGTCCTGCCGGTACCGCTTGCGCTCGTACATCGCGTGGTCGGCCACGGCATAGAGACGATCCGCGTCGTCCCCCTCGCTGGGATACAAGGAGAAGCCCACGCTGGCGCGAATGATCAGCTGCCGGCCCCGGGCCACCATGCCGCCGGCCAGTGCGTCGCGCAGATTCTGCGCGACGCACTCGGCGGTATCGCGATCGGGAACATCGGCGAGCACGACGGCGAACTCGTCGCCGCCCAGGCGGGCGAGCACATCCTTGGGGTCGAGCTGCGCGCGAAACTGCCGCGCCGCCCACTGCAGCACCTCATCGCCCACGGCGTGGCCGAGCGTGTCGTTGATTTCCTTGAACCCGTCGAGATCGATCACCACCAGCGCCATCAGCCTGCCCGCAGCCCTCGCCCGCTCCATGCTCTCGCGCAGCTGGCGCACGAGCATGCGCCGATTGGCGAGGCCCGTCAGCGCATCATGCAGCGAGGCGTACTCCGCCTTCGAGAGCTGCTCTTCCAGCAGCGTGAACGTCATACCGGTGGCGACCAGGAACTTCGGCAGGTTCCACACCTCGGCCGCCACGTGCGCGTGCGGCCACAACACGGCCATCAGATCGCTCACGGGGAACACGAACGCCCAGGCGATGAAGCTGATCATGGTGAAGCGCACGCTGGCCGAGGGCCGCGGCGCCGACGCCCGGTACAGCGCCGCGACCGCCAGGTAGTGCCAGCACAGCATCCAGGTCAGCGTCTCGTTCGGGTTGCGCAGCGCCAGCAGCGCACCCTGCACCGCATAGACGGCCAGCACCAGGGACGTGCGCCAGCGCAGGGTCGGCTGCCCGGTCGCGCCGTGCCAGGCGCGCAGCATCCACAGCATCGTGCCCGTTCCCGCGACGGTCAGAGCCGCGTACAGCCAGGCGGCCCGGATGTCGTACACGATGCAGGTGAGCAGGATGACATCGGGCACCGCGCTCAAGACCACCATCGGCAGGTGGCGCCAGCGGATGTCGGCCGGGTCGTTGCTGGCCCAGATGAAGGTGTTGGCGATGATGACCAGCATCGCGACCGCCACGGACTCCGCGCCGTTGGCGCCGCCATGGGTGTTGTCGACCACGAACAGCGCGACGATGTGGATGAGCAGCAGCACCCACCCGACCAGCCAGAAATTGAGACGGCTCTGGCGGGTGCGGCGCAGGAGGGTCCAGAAGACCGCGATCAGGCCGCCGATGGCGACGAAGTCTGGTACGACGGAGTAATTCACACGGATGCCGGGAACCCGCCTCGCGGAGGGGTGCTTTCGGGGCTGCACAGCGTCCGTGCCGATGGCCGCAAATGCCCCGCGGCAGTGCGGGAACGAATTCGGATGTCCTCCTTATGCCTTCAGATCGGTCGATGGGTGAAAATCTTGAGTCCCTTTTCCTGTCCCGCTCGCGCTGACGCTCGGCTCCGTTCTACGCCGCCACGCGCGTCTCGTCGGCGATCATCTGCTCGAGTCGCTCCAGGTCGGGCACGAGCGGACTCTCGTTGGCCATGCGCAGCTGGCACAGCACGGGCGAGCGCGGCGGGAACGTCGCGGTGCCGGGCCGGATCACATCCGAGCTCAGGCGCACCAGCTGCGGAAAGCCCTGCGAGACGATCGCAAAGTGGGTGAGGCGCGTGCCGAGCCCCACGAACACCACCATCCTCGAGCGGCCGGAGCCGGCCGGAATGCTCTTGCCGCACGCGCCCTCGAAGGACACCAGCGGCACCGCCCGCCCGTTCCACGGCACCGTGCCGATGTACCACGGCGGCGCGCCGGTCATCTCCGAGGGCACGGGCAACCCGGCCACTTCCGCGACGCAGGCGCGCGGCACGATCAGCCGCCCTTCCGCGAGCGGGATCAGCAGGCTGTAGATTTCCTGGACCCGTTCGGCCATGCCGCCCCCCTCACTCCCCCTGCGCCGCGGCGGAGCCCGCCGTCGCGGCCAGCTCGCCGCGGCGGGCGGCGCGGGCGCGCTCGACCAGCGGTCCGATCGCCTCGAGCAGCTCGGTCTCCTGGTAGGGCTTGCCGAGGTAATCGTCGACGCCGAACTCGATCGCCCGCGCGCGGTGCTTTTCGCCGACGCGCGAGGTGATCATGATGATGGGCACGTCGCGCAGCCGGGGATCGTTGCGCACGTGCGCGGCGACCTCGTAGCCGTCCATGCGCGGCATCTCGATGTCGAGCAGGATGATGTCGGGCACGTGCTCCTGCAGCAGCGCGACCGCGTCCATGCCGTCGCGGGCCGTGAGCACGCGCATGCCGTTGCGCTCGAGCAGCCGCTGCGTGACGCGGCGCACCGTGATCGAGTCGTCGACCACCAGCGCGAAGATGCGCCGATCCGCCTGATCGCGCTCGGCCGGCGCGAGGCCCCGCCCGCGCCACTCGGCGCGCACCAGCGCGCCGATGTCGAGAATGATGACGATGCGCCCATCGCCGAGGATGGTCGCGCCGGAGATGCCGCGGATGCCGGCGATCTGCGGGCCGACCGACTTGACCACGATCTCGCGGTTGCCGAGCAGCTCATCGGCCACCAGCGCCGTGGAGTGTTCCCCGGCGCGCACCAGGACCACCGGCACGGTGACTTCCTGCTCCGGCAGCGGCGAGGGGGGCAGGCCGATGAACACGGCCAGGTGCTGGAAGCGGTAGCGCTGCCCGCCGTACTCGAACGGCGCCGAGTCGGTGCCGAGATACTGATTGACCTGCCCGAGCGGCAGCCGCAGCACGCCCTCGACGGTCGGCAGCGGCAGCGCGTACAGCTCATCGCCCGCGCGCGCGATCAGGGCGTGGCTGATCGCAAGCGTGAACGGCAGACGGATGGTGAATTCAGTGCCCGCACCCGGGTGCGTCTCCATGTGCAGCGCGCCGCCGAGCCGCTTGATTTCGGTGGCCACCACGTCCATGCCGACACCGCGGCCGGCCTGCTGCGTCACGCTCCCGGCGGTGGAAAAGCCCGGCTCGAGAATGAGCTGCATGGCCTCCTCGTCGCTCACCGGCCCCGGCGCAATCAAGCCGAGCGCGCGCCCCTTGGCGCGGATGGCCTCGAGATTCATGCCCGCGCCGTCGTCGATGAGGCGTACCACGACCTGCGCGCCCTCGCGGCGCAACTGCAGCTCGATGCGCCCGAGGAGCGGTTTGCCGCGCTTGGCGCGCTCCTCCGGGGACTCGATGCCGTGCACCACGGCATTGCGCAGCATGTGCTCGAACGGCGGCAGCATGCGCTCGAGCACCTGCCGGTCGAGCTCGCCGGTGGCGCCCTCGACGATGAGCTCCGCGCGCTTGCCGGTGTCGGCCGCCGCTTGGCGCACGATGCGCGAGAGTCGCTGCACATGCTGCTGGAACGGCACCATGCGCGTGCGCATCAGTCCGTTCTGCAGCTCCGTCATGGTGCGCGCCTGCTGCTGCAGCAGCGTATGGGCGTCCTTGGTCAGGTTCTCGAGCAGTTGCTGCAGGCTCGCCACGTCGTTGGCGGTCTCGGCGAGCGCGCGCGAGAACTGTTGAATCGAGGAGTAGCGGTCGAGCTCGAGCGGATCGAAGTCACTGCGGTGGCCGCCCTCCGGATCGTGCCGGTGCAGGATCTGCGCCTCGGTCTCGATCTCGAGACTGCGTAGCTGCTCCTTCAGGCGGGTCACGGTGCGCGACAGCTCGCCGAGATTGAAGTCGATGGAGCTGATCTGCTGATCGAGCCGCGAGCGGGCGATACTGGCCTCGCCAGCGACGTTGAGCAGCTTGTCGAGCAGCTCGGCGTCGACGCGCGCCATCTCCTGGCGCTCGGGCGGCCCGACCGGCTCGCGTCCCGGCGGCACCGGCAAGGGGGCGGCCAGCGTCTCCGGCGGCGCGCTCGGCGGGGGAGTCTCCCTCACGGGCAGCGGCGCGGGTGCGGCGCTCTGAGCCGGCTGCAGAACCGGCACCGCGTCCGGATCGACCGCGGCCATCTCGACGGGGCCCGCCTCCGCGGCCGCCTCCGTCACCCCGCTCAATTCAACACGCTCCTGCGGCTGCGGCCCCGTCCCGGCGGGGGCGAGGACCGGCAGCTCGAGCTCGATGCGCGCGGCCGTTGGCGGCTCGAGGGCGGGCGGTGCCGGCGGCGAAGGCGCGGCGGGCGCGCCGAGCTGGGTCAAGGCGCGAATGCGCGCGATCATCGCCTGCGCCGGCGGCACGCCCTGCCCGTTGACCACGGCTTCGCGCATGCCCGCGAGGTGATCGAGGCTCGCCTGAATGACATCGAACACGGCATCATCGGCGGCCAGCGAGCCGCTCTCGGCCTGCCCGACCAGCGTCTCGAGCTCGTGCGACAGATCGCCCATGGCCATGATGCCGGCCATGCGCGCCCCGCCCTTGAGCGTATGCAGCGCGCGCTTCAGCCCAAACGCGCGCTCGGCGCTGCCCGCGGCGGCGCGCCACTCCGCGAGCGCCCGCTCCGAGCCCTCGATCAGCTCGAGCGCCTCCTCGGTGAATACCGCGGCGACTTCCGGGTCGTAGTCGATGACCGGCTCGGCCACCGGCGCCGCCGCTTGCGGCGCCTCGGGCACGCTCGCCGCCGCTTCGCCTGGCGTCGGCGCGGAGGCCTCTTCTGCCGGAGCTTCGGTGGCCGCGATGCGCTGATCGAGCGCCTTCTCCGCCTCGCCCAGCCGCTCGATCAGCAGCAGGTGGCTGGCGAAGTACCCCGTGGGCTCCTCCAGGTGCTCGGCGACCGACTCCATCGCGGTCATGCAGTCGGCGAGCAGGGCCAGATCCTCCGTGCGCAGCCCCGCGCCGCTGGTGAACACGCGCCGGATCCAGTGATCGAGCGGCTGGGCAAGGCGTACGCCGTGACGCGCCTGGGCCGCCTTCGAGCTGCCCGCCAGGGTGTGGCAGGCGCGATAGACATCCTCGGGCAGAGCGTGCGGCGCGGGCGCCTGAGCCTCGCCCTTGAGGAAGGCGCGGATCGCGGCCACATGGGTTTCGGTCTCGCGCGCGTAGATCTCGCGCAGACTCTCATCCATCCCGGCGGTCGCGGTTGCCGGCGAGTGCGGTGCGCTCTGCGCCGCGGGCGCCGCGTCGGCGGCCGGCTCGGGCGCACCGTCGGGCTCGCGCCCCGCCGCCATGGCATGCGCCGCGGCGGTGATCCCGGCGACGTCGGTCTGCACCGGGCGGCCGGACTCGAGCTGCTCGATCAGCTGCGGCAGCGCGGCGATGGCCTGGCGCAGCTCCTCGAGAATGGTGGGACTGCGCGTCAGGGTATTGTCGAGCAGCCGGTTGAGCAGGCTCTCGACCGACCAGGCGAGCTCGCCGAGCTCGCGCGCGCCGACCATCCGCCCGCTGCCCTTGAGGGTATGGAAGGCGCGGCGCACGATCTCGAGCGCATCGCGGTCGAGCGGGTTTTGATCCCACAGCGGAAAGTGGCGCCGGATCTTGGCCAGCTCCTCGTGCGCCTCTTCGACGAACAGCCCGACCAGCTCCGGGTTGGCGCTCGCGGCGAGCGCGGCGAGCTTGGCCGTGGAAGACACCGACCCGGGAGTCGGGGCCGGCGCGATCGGCAGATCCGGGACGGTGGCCGCGATTTGTGTTTCGCCCGGCGTCATCAGCACCGTCTTGGCGAACGCGGAGGGCTCCAGGGCCGGAAGCGACACGGTCTGCGGCGTGTGCTCGAGGAACTGCAGGCACGACTGGGCGTTGTCCAGCATGTACCACGGATCGCTGCGGCCGGCCTGCAGCGTCTCCATGTAATACTCGATGCTGACGATCGCATCGGCCAGGCGGTCGAGCCACCCGGGCGGCACCGCTGGCGCGCTGGGACGCATGATCCGGCGCAGCTGCGTCGCGATGCCCTCGACGACCTCCACGGCACGCGTCTTGCCGAGCATGAGCAGCGCGGCCTTCAGGCCCATCACCAGCCCCTGCCAGCTGTCGAGCGCCGCCGGGTCGGGCGTGCCGCCGATGCTCTGCGTGACCGCTTCCTTGATCCAGGCCAGGTTCTGGATGCACTCGCGCAGCACCGCGGCTTGAACCTGCTGGAACTCGCGGTCCTCGCCCGGGGTCTCGCCCTCGTCGGCGCTGGCCGGACGGATCATGCCGACCAGGTTGTCGTCCAGGCGGTCCTCGACGGCAATCAGCGCGGCGGCGACTTCCACCAGCGCCGTCTCATCGGCCGGCTCGGCTCCGCTGAGCATGCGCTCCAGCCGCTCGGTCTGCGCCTGCACCGTGGCGCGCTGCGCGCCGAGGCCCAGCACGCCGAGCGTATCGCCGATCTTGCGCAGCAGTGCGACCTGCGGCCGCAGCTCCTCGCTCTCGGCGGCCCCGCGGCGCACGAACTGCTCGAGGACCTCCTTGACCTTGGCGAGATCCTCGCGGATCGCCACCGCCACGGTCTGCATCAGTTTCACGTTCGGCGCCGAGAGGCTCTCGCGCTCCTGCTCGATGCTCTCATCGACCGGCAGCAGCTCGGTCAGGCGGAACGAGGTGCGCACCGCCGAGACGCGCGTGCCGCTGCTCGCCGAGCGGCCCACGTAATAAAGCAGGTTGTTGAGCAGATCGACCGAGGGGCTCTGGCAATAGCGGGGCTCGCCGAGCTCGTAGAGCCGGCGGATCTCGCGGTCGGCGAGTCCGAGCAGCCGCTTGACGGACACGCCGCCCTCGAGCCCGCCCTCGCGCAGCGCCTCGATCACCGCACCGACCACCCACCAGAGCTGGAACACCGGCTGGCGCGTGGCGGACTGCTCGAGCTTCTCGGCCACGCCGGCGAGCGCCGCGAGGTTCTGCTCGATGCGCTCGCCGCGGATCCAGCCGATCAGGCCGGCCTGGAACTGCGTGCGCAGGCGGCGGGACCATTGCTCGACGGTGACCCGCGGTTCGCCGGGCGAGGCGGCCTGCGGCTGGGCCTGCTTGTCCGATTTGAGGTTCAGCAGCAGCAGCGTGCCCTCGGACAGCAGCGCGCTGCCGCGCACCGCCCGCAGATCGTTCAGCAGCGGCAGCAGCACGAGCGCGATATCGCGGCCGCCGCCGAGCACCCGCTCCAAATAACCCGGCAGCTGCACCAGCGCCCGCAGCAGCGCATCGAGGCTCTCGGCCTGACCCTTGCGCTCGGTGACGGTGGCGAGCAGGTAATCGGCGACCAGCTCCATCTCCTCGGCGAGCAGCGCCGCGCCGTAGATCTCGAGCACGCGCAGCACGCCCTGCGCCTGATGCAGCTCGTTCTTGCAGCGCTCGAGCAGCGTCACGTTGTCCGGCTGCTCGAGGTAGCTTTCGATTGCGGCGCGCGCCTCCGCGAGCGTCTGGGCGAGTTCGTGCCCGACGAGCTCCAGCGTCTGCGAGGCAACTTCCGACATCCAGTGGCTCCGCGGCAGAGTGTTCAGTTGCCGCCGGCGGCGGTGATGGGGGCCGCGCGGTTCGCGGCCGCGAGGCTCTCAGGACGCTTGTAGGCGCCGGTGGCGCCCGGGGGCACGCCGCCCGGCAGGCGAAAGCCCGCTGCCGCGCGACGCAGGCCGGCCGACAGCTCCGCCAGCTGCGCGATGGCCGCCGAGGTGGCGTTGGTCGACTCGGCCGTCTGGACGCTGATTTCCCGCAGGACCTGCATGTTGCGCGCGATGTTCTGCGCGCCGCTCGCCTGGGGGCGTGCGCTGGCGGAGATGTTCTGCACGAGACTGGCGATCTGGTTCGAGACCTGCTCGATCTCATCGAGCGCCGCCCCGGCGTTCTCCGCGAGCAGCGCCCCGCCGACCACATCGGTGGTGCTGCGCTCCATCGACACCACCGCCTCGTTGGTGTCGGTCTGAATGGTGCGCACCAGCACCTCGATCTGCTTGGTGGCATTGGCCGCGCGCTCGGCGAGCCGCTGCACCTCATCGGCGACCACCGCGAAGCCGCGGCCGGCTTCCCCGGCCATCGACGCCTGGATCGAGGCGTTCAGCGCCAGGATGTTGGTCTGCTCGGCGATATCGTTGATCAGCTCGACGATGTTGCCGATTTCCTGCGAGCTCTCCCCGAGCCGCTTGATCCGCTTGGAGGTCTCCTGGATGGTCTCGCGGATGGCATTCATGCCGTCGATGGTGCGGCGCACCGCATCGCCGCCCTTGTGGGCGATCTCCACCGAGTGGCGCGCCACGTCGGCCGCGCGTTCGGCATTGCCCGAGACTTCCGCCACCGAGTTGGCCATGCCCGAGGCCGACTCGGTGGCCGAGGCGATCTGCTTCGACTGCGCGCTGCTCGCCTTGGCGAGGTGCTGCGAGAGCGCCTGGGTCTGGCGCGCGGCGCTGTCGAGCTGGATGGCCGAGTGATTGATGGTCGTGACCAGGCCGCGCAGCGCATCGACCGCGTAGTTGATCGAGTCGGCGATCGCGCCGGTGATCTCCTCGGTGACGGTGGCCTGCACGGTGAGATCGCCGTCGGCGAGGCTCGAGAGCTCATCGAGCAGGCGCAGGATGGCCTGCTGATTACGGTCGCTCTCCTTGCGCTGGGTCTCGGCGGCGACCCGCTGATCCTGCACCGCCTTCTCGATGCGCCCGGCGAGCACGATGGCCGCGATGAGCAGCACGACGGCCACCGCCGCGAGCGCGGGCGGGCCGAAGCGCTCGAGCGGCGAGGCGGCGCCCCGGGTGGCAAGGTAGGCGCCCACGGCGCCGAGCAGCGTGCAGCCGGCGCTCGCGGCGAGCAGTGCGGCGAGCGAACGCGATTGGGCAGCGAGGGCCGGCCGTGCGTTCATGCTGCCGCTTCCGCGAATGCGGGGCTTTCCAGCAGCGCACGCAGGCTGAGCACGGGCCACTGCTCGCCGGCGCGGCGGAATGCCCCGGCGAGATAGTGCTCGCAGCGGGCCATGGTCGGCGGCGCCTCGGCGGAGAAGTCCGCCTCGGCGAAGCGCCGGAATCCGAGCACCTCATCGACGATCAGCCCGGCGGGAATCTCCCGGTGGTTCACCGCCACCACACGGGTGGTGCGCCCGATCGGGGTGGCGCCGCTGCCGAGGAACTGGCGCAGATCGACGATCGGCAGCAGCTGGCCGCGCACGTTCGCGAGGCCCTTGATCCAGGGTTTGGCGCCCGGCACGCGCGTCATCCCCGCCGGCATCCCCAACACCTCGCGGGTCTCCTCGCGCGCCACCAGATACAGGTCTCCGGCCATGCGCAGCGCGACGCCCACCCACTCGCGCTCCGCGCCGCCCTCCTGGCCAGGCTGCGCCGAGACGGCGCGGGCCCGCCGCTCGAGCTCGCAGAGCAGCTCGAAGGGCCGGTCACGCAGCGACTCGAGCGGCGGCGCCTCACTCATACCGGTGTTGCGCCTGCGCGCCGGGGTACGGATGGAACGAACGGTGCGGCATGGGACGGCTCAGCTCGCGAGCGCCAGGCGCGCCTTGGCGATCAGCTGATCGGGGGAGACCGGCTTGACCATGTAATCCACCGCGCCCTGGCGCAGCCCCCAGATCCGATCGGTTTCCTGGCCCTTGGAGGTCACCATGATGATCGGGATCTGCCGCGTGCGCGGATCGTTGACCAGCGCGCGGGTCGCCTGGTAGCCGTTCATGCCGGGCATGACGATGTCCATGAAAATGAGGTCGGGGCTCATCTCGCGCGCCAGCCGGACGCCTTCGGCGCCGTCGGCGGCCGCCGCAGTGCGAAAGCCGTGCTTCTCGAGCGCCTTCTGCATGACATGCACTTCGGTCGGCGAATCGTCGACGATGAGAATCAGCGCCATGGCCGTCATCTCCCGATATGCGTCTCGATCGCGCTCAACAGCTCGTCCTTGGTGAAGGGCTTCGTCAGGTAATGCTCCGAACCGACGATCCGCCCCCGCGCGCGATCGAACAGGCCGTCCTTCGAGGACAGCATGATCACGGGGATGGAACGGAACACTTTGTTGTGCTTGATCAGCGAGCAGGTCTGATACCCGTCGAGACGCGGCATCATGATGTCGACGAACACGATGTCCGGCTGATGGTCGGCGATCTTCGAGAGCGCATCGAAACCGTCGATGGCCGTGTAGACCTCGCACCCCTCCTTGGCGAGGAGCGTCTCGGCCGTTCGGCGTATCGTCTTGCTGTCATCGATGACCAGGACCTTCAGGCCCTGGAGCTTCGTGTTGCTGGCAGTCACGGCCACGCAACTCCTTATCTGTCGAGGCGAGGCTCGGGCGGCCGCCACAATGGCGGTACCCCCTCGAGTCCGGAGCGTACACGCAATGCCCGAAGCGCCGCCATTGGCCCTGCGGGCCCCGAGAACTCACGCAGATTTTCTTTTAACATATCGGATGGACCCCCGCCATGCCGGCTGCGTCACGCTTTTGGCATGCCGATGCCCGCAACCGAGCCGGGCCGGACAGCGGCGAGCGGTTTTGGCATCATCCCGTCATGTCCCATCGTCTCGGCGTGGTCATGGATCCGATCGACGCCATTCATTACGCCAAGGACTCGACGCTGGCCATGTTGCTCGCGGCGCAGGCGCGCGGCTGGTCGCTTGCCTACCTGGAGCAGCGCGACTTGTGGCTGCGCGACGGCATCGCCTGGGGCCGAGTCCGGCCGCTGGCGGTGCAGGCCGACCCATCGCGGTGGTTCGAGCTCGGCGAGCCCGCCGCGACGCGCCTCGGGGAGCTCGATTGCATCCTGATGCGGAAGGATCCGCCGTTCGACACCGAATACATCTATACCACCTACATCCTGGAGCGGGCGCAGGCGCAGGGCGCGCAGGTGGTCAACCACCCGCGCGGGCTGCGCGACATGAACGAGAAGGTCTACACCGCGTGGTTCCCGCAGTGCTGCGCCCCGACCCTGATCACGCGCGACATGGGGGACATGGCGGCATTCCTGGCCGAGCACGGCAAGATCGTGTGCAAGCCGCTGCACGGCATGGGCGGGCGCTCGATCTTCGTCCTGGAGCAGCACGACAAGAACATGGGCGTGGTGTTCGAGACGCTCACCGATTACGGCCAGCGCTTCGCCATTGCGCAGCGCTACCTGCCCGAGATCGCCACCGAGGGCGACACGCGGGTGCTGCTCATCGACGGGCAGCCGCTGCCCTACGGGCTGGCGCGGATCCCGCAGCCGCACGACAACCGCGGCAACCTGGCCGCCGGCGCGCGCGCGCACGTGCGGGCGTTGACGGACCGGGAACGCTGGCTCGCCAGCGAGATCGGTCCGACGCTCGCGGCCGCGGGGATGCTGTTCGTCGGCCTCGACGTCATCGGCGGCTACGTCACGGAAATCAACGTCACCAGCCCCACCGGCATCCGTGAGCTCGAGAAGCAGCACCCGCTCGACATCGGCGGGCAGCTGATGGAGGCGATCGAGCGGCGCCTGGCGCCCGCCCGCCGGTGAGGGGGCGTCCGTGACGGCTCAGTCCGCATCGCTTCAGGCCGGCCGCGCCCCCCGCGACCGCCTGTTCGCGATGCTGTTCCTGGCGACTCTGCTGCACGGGCTGCTGATTCTCGGCGTGACGTTCAACTCCCCGCTCGCCGGGGGCCGCGGCGCGCCCGGCCTGCGCGTGCTGCTGGTCTCCGATCAGCTGCCGGCAGCGCGGCACAACGCCACCGCGGCGTATCTGGCGCAGCGCACCCAGCTCGGCGCGGGCAACACGCGGCGCGACGTGCAGCCCAACACGCCGCGGCTGCACGCCGGCGTGCCCGCCGCGGCGCACGGTGGCCGCACCACGGCCTCGCCGGGCCGGCCGGCGCAAGGTGGCGAGGAGCGGGTTCTCGCCACCACGGGCTGGAGCACCCGGGTCACGTATCGCATCGGCAGCGCGCCCGGCTCGCTCGACGGAGCCCTCACGCAGGGTGCCAACGGCGCGCTCGGCTCGAGCGCAAGCGGGCCCGTCCGGCTGCGCGGTCCGAAACGCGAGCTGTGGGTGAGCCCGGACACCCGCTCGGCCATCGTGGCGCCCTACCTCGTGGCCTGGCGGCGCAAGGTCGAGCGGATCGGCACGCTGAATTTCCCGGTGGCCGCGCGCGAGGCCGGCCCGCACGCCAATCCGGTGATCGAGGTCGCGATCGACTCCAACGGACGCTTGGCGCGCGCGGTGATCCGCCGCTCGAGCGGCGATCCGGCGCTCGATCAGGCGGCGCTTGCGATCCTGCGCCTGGCCAGCCCCTTCGATCCCTTTCCGCCGAATCTGGCGCGCCGTTACCGGGTGCTGCGCTTCACGTATGAATGGCAGTTCGAGGGCGGACGCATGCGCGGATCGGTCAGCGTGCCTTGAGCCGCGCGCCCTCCGTCCCCATACTGATCGCATGGGCGAGCACAGCGGCAAGCCGGGCGGCGAGGCACAGCCTCAGGTCGAGCTGCCGGCAGACGACGGACGCGCGCGAGGTGGCCAGACACTCCCTGGCGCACAGCCGCAGCCGCAGGACTCCGCGAGCCTGACCAACCACCTGCTGATCGCGATGCCCTCGCTCACCGATCCGAATTTCTCGCAGACCGTCGCGCTCGTGTGCGAGCACACCGACCGCGGAGCGCTCGGCATCGTCCTCAACAAGCCGCTGCCGATGCGCCTCTCGGACGTGTTCTCGCAGATGCAGATCACCCCTTCGAGCGAGGCCATCGCGGCGCAGCCGGTGCTGCGCGGCGGGCCGGTACAGACCGACCGCGGCTTCGTCCTGCATCGGCCGGGAGGCCAATGGGACCACACCCACAAGGTCTCCGAGACGATTCAGGTCACGACCTCGCGTGACGTGCTCGCGGCCATGGCGCGCGGCGAGGGGCCCGAGGACGCGTTCATTGCGCTCGGCTACGCCGGCTGGGACTCCGGACAGCTCGAGCGTGAGATGCTCGACAATGCCTGGATTTCCGTGCCGGTGGATGCGCGGGTGGTGTTCGAGCTGCCGTTCGCCGAGCGCTGGAGCGGCGCGCTGCGTCTGCTTGGCATCGATGCCGGCCAGCTGAGCCTCACCGCCGGACATGCCTGAGCCGGTCCTGCGCGTCCTCGCCTTCGATTTCGGACTCAGACGCATCGGCATTGCCACCGGAGATACCCTCACGGGCACCGCCGCGCCGCGGCCCGCGGCCGCCGCGCGCGAGGGCACGCCGGACTGGGACTCGATCGGACGTGAGCTGCGTGCGTTCAATCCCGCGCGGCTGGTGGTTGGCGCCCCGTATAATGCCGACGGTACGGCCGGCGCGATGTTGCCCCAAGCGCGCCGCTTCGCGAGCGAGCTCAAGCGCCGCTTCGCGCTGCCGGTGAGCCTGATCGACGAGCGATTCTCGTCCGTGGAAGCGAGCGAGGCGCTCAAGACGCGGCGGTCGAGGGGCGAGCGGCGCCGGCTGCGGCGCGAGGACATCGACAGCGCCGCGGCGGCGGTCATCCTGGAGCGCTGGCTGTCCGGAGAGCCTGGAGAAGAACTGCCATGAGTCCCACCATCCCGCTCGAGCGCGATCGGCCCCGGGCCGGCCCGCCGCGGGCCGCTGCGCCGGAGGCCGCATGAGACAGCTGCGCGCCGACGGCTCGTTGCGCCACCTCATCACCCTCGAGGATCTGCCGCGGCCCCTGATCGAGCGGCTGCTCGAGCGCTCCCAGAGTCTGGTGCGGCCGCTCGGGGAGCGGCCGCCGGTCAGCCGCGCGCTCGCCGGCTGCACCGTGGCCAACCTGTTCACCGAGCCCTCGACGCGCACGCGGGTGTCGTTCGAGCTCGCGGCCAAGCGACTCGGCGCAGACGTGGTGAATCTGGAGGTTCAGCTGTCCTCGCGCGTCAAGGGCGAGAGCATGCTCGATACCGTGTACACGCTGCAGTCCCTGCACGTCGATGCGCTGGTGATCCGCGATGCCGAGACGGGCGTACCCGCGACGGTGGCCGCGCACGTGGCTCCGCACGTCAGCATTCTTTCGGCCGGGGAGGCGCACGTGGCGCATCCCACGCAGGGCCTGCTCGATGCACTGACCGTGCGCCAGCACAAATCCCGCTTCGAGAACCTGAGCATCGCCATCGTCGGGGACATCCGCCACTCGCGGGTCGCGCGCTCGGCCTGGCACGTGTTCCAGGCGCTCGGCGTGCCGGATCTGCGCATCGTCGCGCCGCCGGCGCTGATGCCCGGGCCGGATGAGTTCCGGGGTTGCGCGCGCCATACCTCGCTCGAGACGGGGCTGGCGGAGGTGGACGTGGTGATGATGCTGCGCATTCAGAAGGAACGCATGACCGAGGTCGACCTGCCCGATGCGCACCGCTATTACGCCAGCTACGGACTCACGCCCGAGCGGCTCGCCCTCGCGCGCCCCGACGCCATCGTCATGCATCCGCAGCCGATGAACCGCGGCATCGAAATCGCCTCCGACGTCGCCGACGGCCCGCACTCGGTGATCCGCGACCAGGTGCGCAACGGCGTCGCCGTTCGCATGGCGGTCCTCAGCGAGGTTCTGGCCTGGAGAAGCGCCGCGTGAGCCGCGCAGACCGCGGCACGCTGCATCTGGAGAACGCCCGCATCGTGCGCCAGAGCGCCTACGAGGCCGAGCAGTTCGTGCTGCGCCTCGAGGCGCCGGCCTGCGCGGCGCGCGCCGAGCCGGGCAGTTTCGTGCACGTGACGTGCGATCCGGCCATTGCGATGCGCAGGCCCCTGTCGATCATGCGCGCCGATGCCGCGGCGGGCTGGATTGATCTGCTCTACAAGATCGTCGGTCCTGGTCTGCGCGCGCTCGCCGCGCGCAAACCCGGTGAAACGGTGAGCGTGATCGGCCCGATCGGCCGGCCGTTCACCCCGCACCCCGAGCGGCCGCGGCGGGTGCTGATCGGCGGCGGCGTGGGAATACCGCCCATGATCTTCCTCGCCGAGCGGCTGCGCGGCGAGGCGCAGCGGCGCTACCGGCCGCTCGTGCTGATGGGCTCGGAAATCCCCTTCCCGTTCGCTCCGCGCCCCTCGACGCTGCTGATCCCCGGGATGCCGGCGGGCACGATCGCCTGCATGCCGCTGCTCGAGGAATGGGAGGTTGCCAGCCGCCTCGCGAGCCGCGCGGGATTCCCGGGCTGCTTCGACGGCTACGTCACGGAGCTCGCCGGGGAGTGGCTCGCAACGCTCACGGGCGCAGAGCTCGCCGAAGTCGAGCTTTTCGCCTGCGGACCGACGCCGATGCTGGCGGCGGCCGCGCAGCTGGCGCGCCGCTACGGGGTGCCCTGCCAGGTGTCGCTCGAGGAGTTCATGGCGTGCGGGGTCGGCGGCTGCGCCGGCTGCACCGTGCGGGTGCGCACCCGCGATGGCGATGCCATGAAGCGGGTCTGCGTCGACGGACCGGTGTTCGATGCGCTGCAGGTGTTTTGAAGCGGCCCCAAGAAGGCCGTCGCACTGGCTGTCCCTGGCGGCAAGTCGCCCGGCCCCGCCATCCTGGCGGGTCGTTCGGCGGGTGCGACGACACCTTCAGTGTCGCCGCACTCGCCTCACCCGAAGTTGATCTTCGCCTCGAGATTGGCGCGCGAATCGGCGTTGCCGAGCGCATCGGCGAGCTCGATGCGCCCCTGCCTGTACAGCTCGTGCAGCGCCATGTCGAAACTGCGGATGCCCTGCTCGGCGCTCGCCGCGATCGCCTCCTTGACCCCGACCACATCGCCCTTGTTGATCAGGTCGGCAATGTGCGGCGTGTTGAGCATCACTTCGACGGCGGCGACGCGACGGCCGTCCTTGCCCATCACCAGGCGCTGCGCCAGGATGCCGCGCAGGTACTGTGACAGATCGAGGAAGATCTGCGCGTGCTGCCCGGAGGGAAACATGTTGATGATGCGGTCGAGCGTCTGCGCGCAGTTGTTCGCGTGCAGCGTCGCCAGCACCAGATGTCCCGTGCCGGCCAGATGAATGGCCGCCTCCATGCTCTCCTGATCGCGGATCTCCCCGACCAGGATCACATCCGGCGCGGCGCGCAGCGCGCCGCGCAGCGCGCGGGCGAAGGACTTGGTGTCGCCGCCGACCTCGCGCTGATTGACGATCGAGCGCTTGTTGGCGTGCAGAAACTCGATCGGATCCTCGATGGTGAGGATGTGATCCGAGGCGGTCTCGTTGCGCAGGTTGACCATGGCGGCGAGGGTGGTCGACTTGCCCGAGCCGGCCGCGCCCACCACCAGCACCAGGCCGCGCTTGTGCATCGCCAGCTCGCCGATCGATTCCGGCAGTCCGAGCGACTCCAGGCGCGGCATGTCGGCGGTGATGTAGCGCAGCACCACGGCCGGATAGCCGCGCTGCATGAACACATTGACGCGAAAGCGGCCGAGGCCGGGCTCGGAGATGGCGAAATCGAGCTCGAGCTCCTGGGCGAACTGCTCGCGCTGCTCACCCGTCATCAGCGCGAGCGCCGCCTGGCGCACCATCTGCGGGGTGAGCACCTGCTTGTTGATCGGGTAGATCTGCCCCTCGATCTTGATCTTGATGGGCGCGTTGCTGGTAAAGAACAGGTCGGACGCCTTGCGCTCGACCATCAGCTTGAACAGCGGCTTGGTGTTGATCTGCAGCGCGGCCGAATCGTCGCCCTTGGGCTCCGGCGGCGCCTCTGCCGCGCCCGGCGTGGCCGCATCGATCACGGCTTCTTCTCCTCCTCGTCCATGATGGCGAGACTCTCGTCATCGAGGGCCGGGCTCTCGCGGTGGCTCTCGAGCTTCACGCGCAGCCGCAGCTCGTTCTTGGAGTCGGCGTTGCGCAGCGCATCCTCGTAGGAGATGAACCCCGCCTCGTACAGCTCGAACAGCGACTGATCGAAGGTCTTCATGCCGAGACGGTTCGAGCGCGCCATGACGTCGCGGATCTTGACCACCTCGCCCTTGAAGATGAGGTCCTGGATCAGCGGCGAGTTGAGCATGATTTCCATGGCCGCAATGCGGCCCGAGCCGCCCTCGCGCGGCACCAGGCGCTGCGAGATGAACGAGCGGATGTTCAGCGACAGGTCCATCAGCAGTTGCTCGCGCCGCTCGTCGGGAAAGAAATTGATGATGCGATCCAGCGCCTGGTTGGCGTTGTTGGCGTGCAGCGTGGAGAACACCAGGTGGCCGGTCTCGGCGAACTGCACGGCGTATTCCATGGTGTCGCGGTCGCGGATCTCGCCGATGTAGATGACATCCGGGGCCTGGCGCAGCACGTTCTTCAGCGCCACCTGCCACGAGTCGGTATCGACGCCCACGTCGCGGTGCGTGATGACGCACCCCTTGTGCTGGTGGATGAACTCCACCGGGTCCTCCACCGTGACGATGTGGCCGCGCGTCTTCTCGTTGCGATAGCCGATCATCGCCGCGAGCGTGGTCGACTTGCCCGAGCCGGTGCCGCCGACCACCACCACCAGGCCGCGCTTGGAGAGGGAAAGCTCCTTCAGGATCGGCGGCAGGTCGAGCTCCTCGAAGCTCGGGATCTTGGCGTTGATCATGCGGATGACGCAGCCGACGGCGCTCTGCTGCACGAACGCGCTGACGCGGAAGCGGCCGATGCCCGGCGGGGCGATCGCGAAGTTGCACTCCTTGGTGGCATCGAACTCGCGCGTCTGCCGGTCGTTCATCAGCGAGCGCACCAGCGTCGCGGACTGCTCGGCCGTGAGCGCCCGCTCGCTCTGCGGCCGGACCTCGCCGTCGATTTTCACGGCAGGCGGAAAGCCGGCGGTGAGAAACAGGTCCGAGGCCTTTCTCTCGACCATCCGCCGCAGCAGATCGTGAATCAGCTTGATGGCTTGATCGCGGTCCATTGGCATCCCCCCGCACGCTCCTCTTTATGAGTGAATTGCCGCGCCGCTGATCACAGGCTGTCCTTGTTCTGAGCCTTGAAGCGCGCTTCCTCCTTGCTCACCTGGCCCTTGGCGAGCAGCTCCGAGAGGCACTGATCGAGCGTCTGCATGCCCGAGGCCTGGCCGGTCTGAATCGCCGAGTACATCTGCGCGATCTTGCCCTCGCGGATGAGGTTGCGGATCGCCGGCGTGCCGATCATGATCTCGTGCGCGGCGACGCGCCCGCCGCCGATGCGCTTCAGCAGCGTCTGGGAGATCACCGCGCGCAGCGATTCCGACAGCATCGAGCGCACCATTTCCTTCTCCGCCGCGGGAAACACATCGACCACGCGGTCGATGGTCTTGGCGGCGGAGCTGGTGTGCAGCGTGCCGAACACCAGGTGGCCGGTTTCCGCGGCCGTCAGCGCGAGACGGATGGTTTCGAGGTCGCGCAACTCACCGACCAGCACCACGTCGGGGTCTTCGCGCAGCGCCGAGCGCAGCGCCTCGCTGAAGCCGAGCGTGTCGCGGTGCACCTCGCGCTGGTTGATCAGGCTGCGCTTGGACTCGTGCACGAACTCGATCGGGTCCTCGATGGTGATGATGTGGTCGGGCCGATTGTCGTTGCAGTGATTGACCATCGCGGCGAGGGTGGTCGATTTGCCCGAGCCCGTCGGGCCCGTCACCAGCACCAGGCCGCGCGGCAGCATGCACAGGTCGCGGAAGATCTTCGGCGCATTCAGATCATCGAGCGACTGGATGTTCGAGGGAATCGTGCGAAACACCGCCCCGGCGCCACGATTCTGATTGAAGGCATTGACGCGAAAGCGCGCGAGCTTGGGGATCTCGAACGAGAAGTCGGTCTCGAAGAACTCCTCGTAGGCCTTGCGCTGCTTGTCGTTCATGATGTCATACACCATGCTGTGCACTTCCTTGTGCGCCAGCGGTGGCATATTGATCCGCTTCATGTCGCCGTCGACGCGGATCATGGGCGGTACCCCGGCGGACAGGTGCAGGTCCGAGGCGTTGTTCTTGACGGCGAAGGCCAGCAGTTGCGCGATATCGACCATCGGGTCTCCGATCGGAGTCGGGCCGAGCGCATCCTGCGCCTGACCGGTCGGTGCAGTATAACGGAGGGGTTCAGCCATCCATATGATAAGGGCTTCGCAGAATTTGCCGGAACGCGTGCAGGAGGTGCGCGCACGGATCGCCGCGGCGGCCGCGCGCGCGGGGCGGAATGTGGCCGACATCACACTTCTGGCCGTGTCCAAGGCCCAGCCCGCCGATTCGGTGCGCGCGGCGGCGGCCGCGGGCCTCACCGATTTCGGCGAAAGCTACCTCAACGAGGCGCTCGACAAGCTCGAGGCGCTCGCCGGGCTGGCGCTCACCTGGCACTTCATCGGCCGCCTGCAGGCCAACAAGACGCGCCCGATCGCCGAGCGCTTTCAGTGGGTCCATGGCCTCGAGCGGCTGCACATCGCCGAGCGCCTCTCGGCGCAGCGGCCCGTGCACGCCCCGCCCCTCAATGTTTGTATCCAGGTCAACCTCGCCGGCGAGGCGAGCAAGGCGGGCGTGGCGCCCGCGCAGCTGCCGCAGCTCGCCGCGGCGCTCGGTGCGCTGCCGCGGCTGCGCCTGCGCGGGCTGATGTGCATCCCGCCCGCGGAGCGCGATCCTGAGCGTCAGCGCGCCTGGTTCGCCCGGCTGCGCGAGCTGCGCGAGGCATTGAACGCGCACGGCGCCGGGCTCGATACGCTCTCGATGGGCATGAGCGAAGACTTCGAGAGCGCCATCCTCGAGGGCGCCACCGTGGTGCGCATCGGCACGGCGCTGTTCGGGCCGCGCAACCCGCCGGCATGAACGCAGCGCGCCGGCCCACGCCAACCGCTACAATCGCAGGCCTATGAATCATCTCGATTTGGCGGTGCTCGGCGGCGGCAACATGGGTCGCGCCCTGATCGGCGGTCTGCTGCGCCAGGGCATGCGCCCCGAGCGCCTGACGGTCGGGGAGCGCGAGCCGGCGGCCCGCGAGGCGCTGCAGCGCGAGTTCGGCCTGACGGCGGCAGCCGACAATGCCGCCGCCGTGCGCGGCGCGAGCGTGGTCGTGCTCGCCGTGAAGCCCCAGAATGTCGCCGAGGTGCTCGGCCCGCTCGCCGGCGAGCTCGCCCACAAGCGCCCCCTCGTGCTCTCGGTGGCCGCGGGCGTGCGCGTCGCGGCGCTGCGGCACTGGTGCGGGCCGCAGGTACCGGTGATGCGCGCCATGCCCAACCGCCCGGCCCTGGTCGGGGCGGGGGTCACGGGGCTCTATGCGCCCGCGGACATCGGCCCGGCGCACGTGAACCTCGCCGAGCAGGTCATGCGCTCCGTGGGCGAGGTGGTCCGGCTCGACAGCGAGGAGGCGCTCGATGTGGTCACCGCGCTCTCCGGCAGCGGGCCGGCGTATTTCTTCCTGCTGGCCGAGTTGCTGGCGCAGGCAGGCACCGAGCTGGGATTGTCCGCGCCGGCGGCGCGCACGCTGAGCGTGGCGACGCTGCATGGGGCGGGCGTGCTCGCGCACAGCGGTATCGCCGAGCTGGCGCAGCTGCGCGCCGAGGTCACCTCCAAGGGCGGCACGACCGAGGCGGCGCTCAGCATCTTCGAGGCCGCGGGCCTCGGCCGGATCGTCGCGCGTGCGGTGCAGGCGGCCGCGGCGCGCAGCCGGGAGCTCGCCGAGCAGTTCCATCCCGCCTGACCCGGCTGCCGACACCGTCATGAGCGCCCTCATCTACATCATCGAAATGCTGCTCTCGCTGGCGCTGTTCGTCGTCCTGGCGAGGCTGCTGCTGCAGCTCTCGCGCGCGGATTTCCGCAATCCGCTCTGCCAGGCGATCGTGCGCCTGACCAATCCGCTGATCCTGCCGCTGCGGCGCGTGCTGCCGCCGATCGGCAAGGTTGACTCCGCCTCGGTGGTGGCCGTGATCCTGGTTGCCGCGCTCGAGGTGGCCGTGGTGTTCGCGCTCGAGGGCATGGGCTGGGTCGGCCCCTGGGTGTGGCTGCACGCGGTCGCGCTCGAGATCGCGCGCACCCTGCTGTTGACCTATTTCTACGCCATCATTCTCTATGTGCTGCTCAGCCTGGTGGCCCCGGGCGGCTACTCGCCGCTGCAGTCCATCCTGGCCTCCCTCTGCGAGCCGGTGCTGCGGCCCTTCCGGCGTCTCATTCCGGCGATCGCCGGTATCGATCTGTCACCGCTGTGGGCCTGCATCCTGATCCAGGCGCTGCTGATCCTGCTGCACGTGTGAGGCGCGGCCGGCGCGATCCCTGAAACCGGTGCGCCTCGCAAAGCTGAACCGCGCCATGCACGACACATCAACCAAGCGCGCCAAGGTCGCGAACTGGTTGGAGATTCGCGGAAGCGACTGCGTGCTGCGCATACGTATTCAGCCGCGCTCGGCGCGTGAGTGTATTGACGGCGTACGCGACGGAAGACTCCTCGTGAGGGTCGCGGCGCCTCCCGTCGAGGGCGCCGCGAACGAAAGGCTCATACGCCTCTTGTCTCATGCACTTGGCGTGCCGAAAACGGACGTTTCTCTGATCCGCGGCGCAAAAAGCCGCCACAAGGACGTTTTGATACTCGGCGCGGCCGCGGCGGCCGCGCAACTCGCCGCCAAAATCTGAACCGCCGACCCGCCGGTTGTGCAAAAACCTTTGAAAAAAAGGCCGTTTCAGCGCGCGCGCGCGCAAAAAAACAGTTGCGCACACGCGCGCATGTGCTATTTTCCGCGGCGATTCTTACTTTGCGTGGCTGCACAACAGCGCGCACATTCATTTATTCGAGGAGTGGCGCAATATGGCGAAAAAGGGTAGCGCTCCGACCAAGTCGGAAGTCCTGACTCAAATTTCCAAAGACACGGGGCTCTCGCGCAAGCAGGTCGGCGGTGTGTTCGATTCGCTGAACGGCGTAATCAAGAAGAGCCTGCGCAGCAACGGCCTGTTCACCATGCCGGGACTGCTGAAGATGAAGGTCGTGAAGAAGCCGGCCACGAAGGCACGCGAAGGAATCAACCCGTTCACGGGCGAGAAGATGATGTTCAAGGCGAAGCCGGCCAGCAAGAAGGTCCGTGTGATGCCGCTGAAGAACCTCAAGGCGATGGTCAACTCTTGATCACGCGCTGAGTCGCGAGATACGACGGGGTTCGCTCCGCGAACCCCGTTCATTTCGCAGTGTCCCGCGCGGACCGCGCCCGTCAGTCGGGGCGATTGATGAACTGCACGACCGTCTGGCGCAACTCGTGCAGCCGGCCATGGAAGAAATGCCCCGCCCCCGGGAAGGTGCGCAGCACGGGCGGGACCGTCTGACGCGCCGCCCACTGCAGCACATCGGCCGGTTCGATCACCTCGTCGGCATCGCCCTGGACGAGCAGCCACGGACAGCGCGGCGAGGGCACTGCGTCCATTGCCACCCGGCTCACGCCGGGGGCCACCAGCACCAGCTTGGCCGGCGAGGCCCGCGCGGCCGCCCGCACGGCGATGGCCGCCCCGAAGGAGAAGCCGGCCAGCCACAGCGCCGCCCCCGGCCAGCGCGCGCGGCCATAGGCGATCACGGCGAGCGCATCCTCGGTCTCGCCGCGGCCCGCGTCATGGGTTCCCGCGCTTGCCCCAACACCGCGGAAGTTGAAGCGCACCACCGGCGCGCCGCACTCCTCGAATGCGCGCGCCAGGGTGTAGACGACCTTGTTGTCGAGCGTCCCGCCGTAGAGCGGATGCGGATGGCACACCACCCCGAAAACAGCGGGCGCAGCCGCCGCTGCGCCGTCCTCGCCTGCCGGCGTCTCGACCAGGGCCTCGAGGGTACCGGCCGGGCCGGGTAGCGTCAGGCGCTCGGCGCGTGGCAGTTTCACGCCGCGTGAGCCGCCGCCAACTCGACCAGCAGGCGATTGAGCCGCTGGACGAACTCCGCCGGGTTGCCGAGCTCGCCACCCTCGGCGAGCTCGGCCTGCTCGTAAAGCAGCACGGCGAGCGCCTCGAAACGGCCCGCATCGGCGAGGCCGTCGAGGTACTTGACGAGCGGATGGGCGGTGTTGAGTTCCAGCGCCGGTTTGGACTCCGGCACCTTCTGACCCGCCGCGGCGAGGATCTTGCGCATGCCCGCCCCGAGATCGTGCTCATCGCGCACCAGGCAGGCCGGAGAGTCCTTCAGGCGCGTGCTCACCCGCACCTCGGTTACCCGCGCGCCGAGCGCGTCCTTGACGCGCTTCAGCAGACCCTTGCTTTCCTTCAGCGCCGCGTCACGCTCCTGCCGGTCGGCATCGCTCTCCAGCGTGCCGAGCTCCAGCTCCCCGCGCGAGGCGTCCTTGAAGCGCTTGCCGTCGAAATCCTCGAGCTGTCCCATCATCCACTCATCGATCCGGTCCCCGAGCAGCAGCACCTCGATGCCCCGCTCGGCGAGCCGCTCGATGTAGGGGCTGCGCCGCGCCGCAGCGAGACTCTCGGCGGCGATGTAATAGATGCGCTCCTGGCCCGGCTTCAGCCGCGCCACGTACTGCGCGAGGCTCACCACCGGCTCATCGCCCGCCTCGTGCGTGCTCGCAAAGCGCAGCAGGGGCAGGAGCGCGGCGCGGTTGGCCGTGTCCTGCCCGACCCCTTCCTTCAGAACCAGGCCGAATTCCTTCCAGAACGCGGTGTACTTGTCCGGCTCGTCCTGGGCGAGCTTGGCGAGCATCTCCAGCACGCGCTTGGTGAGGCTGGCGCGGATCGCCTCGACCTCGGGCTCGCGCTGCAGGAGCTCGCGCGAGACATTGAGCGGCAGATCGCTCGAGTCGACCACCCCTTTGACGAAGCGCAGATACAGCGGCAGGAACTGTTCGGCATCGTCCATGATGAACACGCGCCTGACGTACAGCTTCAGCCCGTGCGCCGCCTCGCGCTGCCACAGGTCGAACGGCGCGCGCCCCGGCAGGTACAGCAGGCTGGTGTACTCGCGCTTGCCCTCGACGCGGTTGTGGCTCCAGGCGAGCGGCTCGGTGAAATCGTGCGCCAGATGCTGGTAGAACTGGCGGTACTCCTCGTCGGTGATCTCGGCGCGCGGCCGCACCCACAGCGCCGTAGCCTGGTTGACGGTCTCGTACTCCAGCGACGCTTCGCCCTCCTTGCGCATGCGCACGGGAAAGGCGATGTGGTCGGAGTAGCGGCGGATCAGCGTGCGCAGCCGGAACGGATCGGCGAACTCTTTCGCTTCGCTCTTCAGGTACAGCTTCACCTCGGTCCCGCGCGCTTCGCGCGTCACGGTTTCGACGGTGAATTCCCCGTCGGCGCGCGACTCCCAGCGCACGGCGGCCTCGGCGGGCTCGCCGGCGCGGCGCGAGAGCACTTCGACCCGCTCCGCAACGATGAACGCCGAATAGAAGCCGACGCCGAACTGCCCGATCAGCTGGGCGTCCTTCTGCCGGTCTCCCGAGAGGGAGCGGAAGAACTCCGCCGTGCCCGAGCGGGCGATGGTGCCGAGATTGGCGACGGCTTCCTCGCGCGTCATGCCGATGCCGTTGTCCGCGATCGCGACCGTGCCCGCCGCCGGATCCGCCTCGATGCGGATAGCGAGCTCCGTGTCGCTGCCGAGCAGCTCGGGCGCCCCGATCGCCGCGAAGCGCAGGCGATCATTGGCGTCCGAGGCGTTGGAGATCAGCTCGCGCAGGAAGATCTCCCGGTGGCTGTACAGCGAGTGGATCATGAGCTTCAGCAGCTCGCGCACCTCGGCCTGAAAGCCGTGCGTCTGGCGATCGAAAGACGGGCTCGACGGGGTCTCTGGGCTGGTCACGGTCCACTCCTGAATCTCTCCGGAGCGGAGCATTTTGGGCGCGATCTGCCGATTTTCAATGCGCGGCCGGGCAGCGCCACGCGCCGTTCACGACGCGCGGGGCTTGAGCGGCGGCAATGGGGGGCGGGCGGGCGGCTCAGGCCGGCAGGCGCAGCCACTGACCGATGAGGCTGCCCCACTCGGGCGGCGGCGGGAAGGCGATCACTTCGGCGAACGCCGAGCGGGCCAGGTGAGCCAGGGCGGCGGTGAGATCATCGAGCTCGTCCCACCAGAGCATGACGCATTCCATCAGAGGTCTCCGGTGCTCAATGATTGGGCGTCGAATCGCTGGATTGCGGCGCAGAGTCGTCCCCGGCCGCCTCCTCGCTCCAGGCCGTACGCATGCGCTCGGCCCAGTTCTTGTAGTTCGACCAGGTATTGAGGTTGCGCGTGATGGCATCGTGCCGGGCGCGAACGTTTTGCATGCGTTCGTACCAGTTCGGGAACGGTGCAGACGGTGCCGCGGGCGCCGTAGCGCTGCCGGCGGTCTCTTCTCGAGCGGCGGGCGGGACGCCGCGCTCCCTGAACGATGAACTCATGGACGCACCTCGGGCAACGAGGCTTGAGGGTACGTTCCACGCGCTCCCTGCGCAGGTACTGGTTCACAGGCGTCCTCACTCGCAGACGGCGGAAAACCGAGACGGTCCGGTTATGAAACATCGATATTGATTATGTCACATCGAGGCGGCGCAATCCGCCGTGGACTCGGCCGCGGCTATGCGACCAGCCGATACACCGGCCGGTAGACGCTGCCCGGCAGCTTCATGCGGCCCTGCTCCACGAATGCCGCGAGCAGCTCATCGAGCAGGCGCATGAGGCCTGGATCGCCGGCGAGCTCGTACGGGCCGTGGCGATCGATGGCGTAAATGCCGTGCTCCTTGACGTTGCCGGTGACGATGCCGGAGAAGGCCCGGCGCAGGTTGGCCGCGAGCTCGTGCGCGGGCTGGTCGCGCCCGAGCGCGAGCGCGCGCATCGATTCGTGCGTCACCTCGAACGGATGTTGGAACTGAGACCGGATCGACAGCAGCCAGTTGAAGTTGTACGAGTCCTTGTGCTGGCGCCGGAATTCCCGTACCGCTTCGATGCCACGCACCATCTGCCGCGCGACCGCGGCTGGATCATCGACGATGATGTTCACGCGCGCGAGCGCCGCCTCCCCGAGCGTCCCGCGGATAAAGCGGCGGATGTGCTCGAAATAACCGCCGCTCGCGTGCGGCCCGGTGAGCACCACGGGGAAGGGCTGATCGCGGTTGGCCGGATCGAGAAGAATGCCGAGGAGGTAGAGGATCTCCTCCAGGGTGCCGGCCCCGCCCGGCAGCACCACGATGCCGTGCGCGAAGCGCACGAACGCCTCCAGCCGCTTCTCGATGTCCGGCATGATGACCAGGTGGTTGACGATCGGATTGGGCGGCTCGGCAGCGATGATGCCGGGCTCGGTAATGCCGATGTAGCGGCCATGCTCGATGCGCTGCTTGGCATGCCCGATGGTCGCACCCTTCATCGGTCCCTTCATCGCGCCCGGACCGCAGCCGGTGCACACGTCGAGCCCGCGCAGGCCGAGCTCATAGCCGACGCGCTTGGAGTACTTGTACTCCTCGGTGCCGATCGAATGCCCGCCCCAGCACACCACGAGATTGGGCCGCGCCTTGCACTCGAGCAGCTGGGCGTTGCGCAGGATGTGGAATACCGCGTTCGTGATGGAGGGCGAATCGTTCAGGTCGAACCGCCCCGCCGCCATGATCTCGTTCGAGGTGAACACCACATCGCGCAGCACCGCGAACAGGTGCTCTTTGATGCCGCGGATCATCTGCCCGTCGACGAATGCTGCGCCCGGCGCGTGGTGCATCTCCAGACGGATGCCCCACGGCTGGCGCATGATGCGCACCTCGAAATCGCGATACCGGTCGAAGATCTCCTTGGCGTTGTCCGTGGCGGCGCCGCTGTTGAGCACCGCCAGCGCGCACTTGCGGAACAGCGGGTACAGACCGCCCTGTCCCGAGTCGAGCAGCTTGGCGATTTCCTCCTGTGAGAGGTTCTCGAGACTACCGCGGGGATGAACGCGCGCTTCGATGAACTCGGATTCGAGGTCGTTGTGTTCCATCAGGGACCGGACGAGCTCAAGGCTGGATGTCGATGCGCATGCCGTCGCGGGTCATCATCCAGATCTGCATCATGTCAGCGTCGGACACGGCGATACAGCCGTCGGTCCAATCGCTGTCCAGATAATACGACAGCGGGCTGTTCAGCCGGTTCGGCAGGCCGTGAATCATGATTTCCCCGCCCGGCTGCCAGTGGTGCGCGCGGGCGCGCGCCCGATCGGCCCGATTGGGATAGGAAATCTGGATGGAGAGAAAGAAGTCGCTGCGCGGATCGCGGCGCACCAGCCGGTACCAGCCCACGGGCGTGCGGTAGTCGCCGGAGCGCTCCTTCGGCCCGTTCGGCATCAGGCCGAGGTGGATCCTGAACGCGCGCACCACCTGGTCGCCGTTCATCAGGTACAGCCGCCGCGCGGATTTCTTGACGAGGACGTACTGCACGTGGGGCAGGCGCGGGTTGGCGAGCAGGGGGACGCGTCCCATGCGAGGCGCCGGCGCGGCGCACGCGCCTGAGGCCACGGATGCGAGCACGGCGGCGGTCAGGATGATTTTCGGCAGGCGCATGGATGCATTATGACATGGCTCGCAAGGCGCAGCGCCCCGTCAGCCGGCGGCGTGGTCCGGCACGATCCGCGGGATCACCAGGCGGGTCCCCGGCTGCAGCGCAAAGAAATCGGTATCCGGGTTGTACTGGCGCAGCAGCCACGCCGGCAGCCCCGCAAAGCGCTGCGTCAGGGTCCACAATGAGTCGCCGCTGCGGGTCACGTAGGTCCGAGTGCCGTCGATTCGGTGGCTGGCGAAATAGCTCGCTTCCAGGGCCCGATGGTAGGCGATGCGCCGCTGCTCGAACTGCTGGGGCGTCACATAACGGAAATCCAGCCGGATCGGCTCACCGATGCGCACCGGCTGGCTGAAGGCCAGATGATTGATGCGGCGCAGGTCCATGGCGCTGACGCCCAGCCATTCGGCGTAGTAGCCGAGCGACTCGGCGGCGGCCACGCGGATCGTGCCGTTGGGCGCCACCGTGTAGTCCGTGGGGTCGACGCTGCGCGCCGGCTCGCCCTCGGGACCCAGCATGGGGCCCAGAGCCTCGGCCTGACCGGCCGAGACGGGCTGCGGATCGCCCGCGCCCGGGGGCGGCGCGGCGCGCGTGCCGACCTCGGCATCCGCCAGCGCCTGGTTCGGACCCGACGCCAGGCGCGAGGCCGCGGGCGGAAGCGGGACTGCAGCGCCTGAGGTGTTCGCGGCCAGGGTCGAGCCGGGCGGTGGGCTCAGCGCGTGCGCCGCGGCGGGGATGTCATCCACCGCGCCGGCCGGTGCCACGGCCGCGAGCTGCGCCGGCTGGGCGGCGCCCGGCAGACGCAGCGGCTCCCCCACACGCAGGAGGCCGTTGAGCGGAATGTCGTTGAGCCGCGCCAGAGCGCCTGCGCTCACGCCATAACGCGTCGCAATGCCCGAGAGCGTCTCCCCGGGGCGCACCCGAAAGGTCGCGGGCCGCGCACCCGGCGGCAGGCTCGCGGCGGCGAGGACCGCCGGCGGCCGGCTGGCACCCGGCAGCCGCAGAAGCTCGCCGGCGCGCAGCATCCCATCAAGCGGCATGCCGTTGAATCGGGCCAGCGTCCAGGGGCTGAGCCGGTAGCGCGCCGCGATAGCGGAGAGCGTGTCACCCCAGCGCACCCGGTACACGGGCGGCCGCAGCTGCGCCGCGAGCAACGCCTGCGGACCGAGCCGCGCGGTGATCGCGGCGACGGTCCAGTCGGTTCCGCCCGCCGGCAGGCGCACACGATATCCCCTCGGCACATCGAGCGCGCCGTCCCATACGGACGGCAGCAGCGCCGGATTGAGTTCGCGCAGCCGGGCGGAGGTCACGTCCGCCGCCCGCTCGAGCGAGGCCACCGAAACGTAGCCCGGGAGCGTCACCTCCTGGAAATGCTCCTCCGGCAAGCGCTGCAGATCACCGAAGAACCGCTGCGCATGCTGCTCGACGTACAGCGCGGCGAGGAAGGACACGTAGAAGTTGCGCGACGCGAACCCGAAGGTGGCGGAGTGATAGCGCTGCACGATGGTGGCGATGTCGCGCGAGCCGGTGGCGCGCACGGCACGCAGCATGCCGGCGACTCCCTGGTTATAGGCCGTGATGGCCAGCGGCCACGTCCCCAGAATCCGGTAGTTGTAGGCGAGCAGCTGCGCGGCCGCCACGGTGGCGCTGAACGGATCGAACCGCTGATCGACGGCCGCGCCCATGCGCAGGAAGCGCCGCGCCGTGCCGGGCATGAACTGCCACAGCCCGGCCGCTCCGTCCTTGGAGTAGGCGCGGGGATTGTAGGACGACTCCACCAGCGGCAACGCTGCCAGCTCGGGGGGCAGTCCGTGCGCGGCCAGCGCGCGCGCGATCGCCTCCTGCCAGGCACCCGAACGGATCAGGCCGGCCTTGAAGCGGTTGGCCTGGCCGAGCTGGAAGCGGATATCGTCCGCCGCCTCGCGCAGCCGCGCGGCGCTGACCTGCGGCCCCCACAACGCCAGGATGCGCCTCTCATCGGGTGTCAGCGGCCGTACCCCCGTGGCGATACGGCGCAATTCGGCGGCGAGGCGGTCACGCTCGCGATCGACGAGGCGCTGGCGTTCCCAGCGCGAGCTGTCGGGAGTGAAATGCACCGTCTCGTAGACCACGCCGAGATTGCGCCGGTCGTGCAGAAAGCCCGCGTCGGTGTCGATCTGGGTGTAGACCCGGATCCAGAAATGGACTGCGGGTCGCAGCTGCGGCGGGCACGGTAGTGTCGGGTCGGCCGCAGACGCCTGGGCCGCAAACGCCATGAACAGAGCCATGCAAAACAGGCGCAGGACGCCCGGCACCTTCCTGCGGCCGCCCGTCGATTTCATTTACACCTCGATGCGGATCTTATTCATTAATAGATTCAGAGTGTTATGAGCTCGGCGGCTCCATTCCCGCGCACGATGATGCCTTAAACTCGTCGAAGTTTTTTACATGCACAGCGGTTTGAGGTATCTCGGCGGCAGCGGAAGATGGGCTTGCGCGAAGAATAGGCCAAATCATCTCACGTAAATTGACATTACGTCACATTCGCGCTCAGAGAGGGTGCCGATCGGTGAGGAGTCGGTCCAGAGCGTTCATGTTGGCATAGGTATTGCTACGAATAGCCCACTTGGGGTCCTCACGCGGCCCCGGGGGGAAGAACCACACAGCAAGGAAATTACGAGAAAGCACGGGCTCGCTGCGCGCCACAGACGCATCCCGTACCGTGCCAGCCTAAAAACAAGAAGCACGACTCGATGCAAGCAAGCGACCGACCCCGCGCAAGCGGGGTCTTCTTTTTTCGCCGCGCCATGCTACCGCGCGAACCGCCGGCGCGCGGCTAGCTCCACCGAACCAAACACCAGCGCAGCGAGCAGCGCGCAGGCGAACGCGTAAAAGTACGGCACCGACTGTCCGAACACGAACAGGACGCCCATGATCAGATTCGAGAGGAATTGCCCGATCGCGCGCGAGACGGACAGAAACCCCATGCCGCGCCCGAGGCGCGTGTGGCTGACGAGCGAGGACACCAGTGTCGGCTCGAAAGTCTCGACCGCGCCCATCCCGAAGCCGAGCACGGCGATCGCGAGATAAAACGCCAGCGTCTGCACGTGCCCTGACACGCTGAGCCCGATCAGTCCCGAGCCGAGCGCCGATGGCAGGTAGCCGAGCAGCCACAGCGAGCGTGCCGGGGATCCCCGGCACGCACCGAGCACATAGCCGCTGAGCGCCGAAACGCCGAGGTAGACGACGTAGGCGAGCACGCCCCACTCGTAGCGCGCAGCGGCATGCGCCTCGGTGGCGGTGACGATGGGGAACCCGAGGTTGTAGAAGCTGAACCCGTAGAGGGTCGCGGAAAGCAGCAGCGCGGCCAGCACCGTGCGCGGCGGGATGCGGCGGGCGCCCGCGCTCGCGAGCGCGGGGGTCTGGCCGGAATAGACCTCGCTGCGGCGCACGAACAGCAGCAGCAGCGTCGAGACCACCAGCGGTGCGATCGCCCAAAGCATCACGGCCGCGACCGGCACCTTCAGCCACAGCGCGCCGAGGGCAATCAGCGCCGAGAGCATGCCCCCGCCGATATCCAGCGCGTGCAGCGTGCCGAAGGCGCGCGTTCGCTCCTCGGGCGGCGTTGCGCCCACCAGCAGCGCGCGCCGCGCGGGGCTGCGGAAATAACGGGCCCACCACCCGAGAATGTAAAGCAGGGCCGAGAGCGCCAGAGAATGCGCGAGCCCCGCGAGCGCCATCAGCGGAATCAGGATGTTGCCCGCCACCGCGACGTGCTTCCTGTCGAAGCGATCGCCGGCGCGACCACCGAGATACGACACGAACGCGCCGCCGCCGAAGGCGATCGCGGTGACGAGCCCATACGCATACAGCGAGGCGTGCAGCTGGAAGACCAGATAGAGCGGATAGAGCGCGGTCACGCCCTGATAGCCCAGATCGGCGCTGAATGCCGAGAAGCACAGCAGCCACGCGTCGCGGGGGAGCGACCGTCTGTTCAAGCGCACCTTCCTCCTCTGCTCAGCCGACGCGCAGCCCGCACTCTGTGAACGATCTTTCCCGGTGTACCGTTATGTTTTGCGCGCCACCGCGTCGATGAGCGCGGAGCGCCCCCGATGGCCGCCGCCCTCGGTGAGCTCGGCCTCATGCTCGGTGAGCTCAAGCCACTGCGCCTGCGGCAGAAGCTCCCGCAGCATATCGGCCGTGTAGAGATGGTCGAGCCTGCCGGGTCCGCCGGTCCCGTATTCGAGCTGCTTGGGCGTATAGCCCTGGATCAGCAGCAGCCCGCCGGGCTTGAGCGTACGCCACATGCCTGCAAAGAGCGACGGACGCTCGGCGGGCGAGGCGAACTGGATGAAGATCGCCGCCACCGCGTCGTACTCTGCGGGCGCCCACTCCCAGGTGTCGGTGCCCGCGACGTGGTTATCGACCGCAACGCCCCGCTCGGCCGCCAGCGAGCGCGCCTTGTCCACCGCCACGGGTGACAGATCGAACGCGGTCACCTCGTGACCGCGCGCGGCGAGCCAGGTGCTGTTGCGGCCCTCGCCGTCCGCGACGCACAGCACCCGCGAGCCGGGCCGCAGACGCGCGCTCTGTCTGACCAGGAAGGCGTTCGGCGCGAGTCCGAAGAGATAACCGGGCTGCGAAAAGCGCTCGTTCCAGCGCTCGAGCGCGTCATTGAAGCCTGCAGGTGTCGGGGGTCTCATGATCCGCAGCTTACCAGCCGCGGGCTCGGGCGCAATCGCCTCATCCGGCACCCCATCGTGCCGGAAGCGAGTCACACGCGGCACGCGCGACCCGATGTGATGCTCGAGGGCGGCGCGACGCACCCGCAGCGGGAACCTTCCGTGACAGGCCTCTTCTAAGGGAAGATCGGGCAGCGCGGCCGGCCATCCCGCCACGCGCGACTCCCGTCGATGCCGGGCCGCCGCGGTCGACCGCGAAAACGACTCCACGTTGAGGATCGGGCGCCGGGACCTGCAGACCGTCTGGTTTGGTTCGAGGTTCACGTGACCGCAGCCGTCGATCCGCCGAGCCCGCTTTGCACAGCACCTGAGCCGCTCGGCGTGCGCCTCCGCGCTCGACGCTGGCCTGATACTCTTTGCCGCGCCGCTTGCGCCGATGATTCCCGCGACCGAAACCAGTGGATCTCCGTTGGCAGGCGTGCCGAGCGGCGCGCTCTGCTGGAACGCCTGACTCAGGGGACGACCTTGATGAACACACTGCGAACCCGTTCGAGCAATCCGCGCCGCGCCCTGGCCGGTGCGTCGCTGATTGCGCTTCTGGTTGTCGCGCCGATCCGGGCATATGCGGGCGAGGGAGCGCGCACCCGGCCTGCTTCGAGCCCTCACTCATCAAGCCAAACGGCGGTGAAGTCCAAACTGCGTGCCGGGGCGCGCTCATGGTGGCGGCGGCGCTGGGTGCTGCCCGCCGCGGGGGCCGCGGCCTTTCTCGCCGCGATGCGGATCCACGAGGGCTCCAGTCACGGTCCCTTCGGCATCGATTACCGGCTGAAGGCGCAGGACAACAACGGCATCTTCTCGCGCTCGAACCAGCTGGGCCTGGAATACGGCACCGTCGCCTTCGAGGCGGCCGGGGCGCTCTTCCTCGGCAATCACAAAGGGCTCGGCCACGTGTTCTGGCAGGCGGCCGACTCCTCGGTGTTCGCGGGCTTTGCCGCCGACGCCCTGAAGTACACATTCCGCCGGGCGCGGCCCTACCAGGGCAAGGGCCCGAACGCGTTCTTCCAGGGAACCGATCAAAGCTTCCCGAGCGGTGAGGTCACGCTGCAGGCGAGCTTCGTCACGCCGTTCATCCTGCACTATCGGCATCGCTATCCGTGGATCTGGGCCGCCGAGTTGCTGCCGGTCTACGACGCCTACGGGCGCATGAAGAGCCAGGGGCACTGGCAATCCGATGTCATTGCCGGCTGGCTGCTCGGCTCTGCCTTCGGCTACTGGGCCTCTGAGCGCAAGGTCCCGCTGCTCGTTGAGATCCTGCCGCGCGGCGTGTCGGTCGGCTTCGTCAAGGACTTCTGAATGCGCTGGCTGCGGGCCGCTCTACCGCTGACAGTGCTCGCCCTGACCGGCTGCGCGACGCTGCCCGGCGGCCCGCATTGGGGGCAGAACGTGACGATCAAGCCCGGTTGGGCGCGCGTGCGCCGGGCGGCCGTCTCGGCGGCCACGGACCCCTGGGTCTGGGGTCCGCTCGCCGGTGCGGCGGCGCTGCAGTTCGGCAACTTCGATCACCGCATTTCGCGCTGGGGGCGCACGCATACGCCGGTGTTCGGCTCCAACGCCAATGCCACGAGCTGGAGTTACACGCTGCGCAGCGCCTCGGTCGGCGTCGACATCGCCGCGCTGCTGTTCGCGCCGAGCGGCCACTTCGGCAAGACCTGGCTCGAGGACAAGGCCAAGGGGTATCTGGTCAACCTGGTTGCCGCCACGACGGCGATCGAGACCAATTCGATGATCAGCCGCCTCGCGTACCGCGAGCGGCCGAATCGCGCCAACAATCACAGCTTCCCGTCGAATCACACCACCGCATCGGCCGTGTATACCCGCCTCGCGACGCTCAATCTCGAGCAGATTCCCATGAACCCCCACGTGCGCGACGCGCTCGATGTCGGCCTGCATGGGCTGACTTTCGCCACCGCCTGGGCGCGCATCGAGGGCGGCTGGCATTATCCCTCCGACACCCTCTTCGGCATGGCGCTCGGCAATTTCTGCGCCGATTTCTTCACCAACACCTTCATGGGCTTCAATCGAAGCCCCCGCCAGCGCATCGCCTTCTCGCCCCTGCCGGGCGGCGGGCTGCTGAGCTTCTCCGTGGCGTTCGGCCAGGGGCGCTAGGGCCTCGGGGGGGCCTCACTCGTAGCGCAGCGCCTCGATCGGGTTCAGCGCCGCGGCCTTGCGCGCCGGGTAATAGCCGAAGAACACGCCCACCACCGCGGAGAATACGAACCCGCCGAGCGCGGCCGTGAGCGACAGCGCGATCGGCCACCCCGCGACCGCGGATACCAGCTCCGAGGTTCCGACCCCGACGAGTATGCCGGCCGTGCCGCCGGCGGCGCTGAGAAAGACCGACTCGGCGAGGAATTGCAGCATCACGTGCGCGCGCCGGGCGCCGAGCGCCATGCGCAGGCCGATCTCGCGGGTCCGCTCGGTCACCGAGACGAGCAGAATGTTCATGATGCCGATGCCGCCGACCAGCAGCGAGATCGAGGCCACCGTGGCCAGGAGCAGCGCCATCACGCGGCTGCTGCCCTCGGCCGCGGTGGCGATCTGGCTGAGATTGCGCACGCTGAAATCATCCGTGTCGCCCGGGCGGATATTGTGACGGCGGCGCAGCGTCGCAGTCACCTCCTGCATGGCCTGCTGCACGAGATTGGCAGCGGCAGCCTGCACGTAGATCACGTTCACGTAGCCGGTCAGGCGCGGCTGCATGCCGAACGGATTGGGCGGCGGCAGATAGGTCGTACCCGGATTCTGCGCCTGTGTTTGAGTCGGGGCCGCCACGCCGAGCACGCGCCGCTCGGCGGTCGTGAAGGGAATGACCACCAGATCGTCCTGATCCTGGCCCATCGGCGACTGCCCTTTCGACTGATAAAGGCCGATCACCTGGACCGGCACGCCTTTGATCAGGATGGTCGCTCCGACCGGGTTTTCGTACGGCTGGAACAGTTCCCGATAGACGGTCTGTCCGATGTCCGCCACCAGCGCCGCAGAGTTCACGTCGGCGGCAGTGAAGGCGCGCCCCGAAGCGATGTGCCAATTGGTGATGGCGGCGTAGTTGGCGCTGGTGCCGAGAATCGCGGTGCTCCAGTTCTGATTGCGGTATTGCACCTGCGCGCTCTGGCGGATCATATAGCCGACCCGGGCCACCGCGGGATCGTCGCGCCGCAGCGCACTCGCATCCGTCACGGTGAGTGTCGAGGCGCTGCCGAATCCGGACCGCACCCCCCCGGCGGTCCTCGCGCCGGGCAGCACGACCAGCATGTTGGTGCCGAGGTTCTGAATCAGCTCGCTCACCGCCCGGTTCGCGCCCTGTCCCACCGCCACCATGGCAATCAATGCGGCAACGCCGATCAACACGCCGAGCGTGGTCAGACCCGAGCGCATCTTGTTACGACCGATCGCCTGGATGGCGCTGCCGACGATCATGCGCGCGAACGGCAGCGTGCGCCCCCGAGTCTGCCACGGCTGCGCTTGCGGCACGGGAGCCGGCGCCGGCTCTGCCAATGGGGCGCGGCGCTCATCGGCGACGATCCGGCCATCGCGCATGGTGATCACCCGGTCGGTATAGGCCGCGATGTCGGTCTCGTGGGTCACCACGACGACGGTCACATGCCGTTCACGGTTGAGTCTGACGAGAATCGCCATGACCTCGTGTGAGCTGCGCGTATCGAGGTTGCCGGTCGGCTCATCCGCCAGCACGACGGCGGGAGAGTTGATCAGCGCGCGCGCGATCGCCACCCGCTGCTGCTCCCCGCCCGACAGCTGCGCGGGGGTATTGCGCTCCCGGCCGCCGAGCCCGACCTGATTGAGGGCCTCGCGCGCCCGCTCCGTGCGCTCCGCGGCGCTCGCCGCGCCGCGCGGATCGTAGTAGAGCGGCAGCGACACGTTGTCGAGCGCGCTGGTCCTCGCCAGGAGGTTGAAGCTCTGGAACACGAAGCCCAGGCGTTCGCTGCGTACCCGAGCAAGCTCCGTTTCCCCGAGCGTGGCGACCTCGGCACCCTCCAGCCGGTAGGTCCCGCTGGTCGGGCGGTCGAGACAGCCGAGCACCGCCATCAGGGTCGACTTTCCCGATCCGGAAGCGCCCATGATCGCAACCAGCTCGCCGCGCTCGATGGTCAGGCTCACACCGGCCAGCGCCACGACCTCGATATCGCCCGCGCGATACACGCGCCGCAGATCCTGTGTCTCGATGACCGGACCGTTCACGGCATGTCGCCCGGGCCGTTACAGGAACGGCGAGCGGGGCCGCGCAGCGTTCCCCGGCTTGCCCGGCGCGCCCTCGCTCGAGCGCTCCCCGATGATCACCGGCTCACCGACCCGCAGTGCGCCGGAGTTGATCTGTGCATAGACGTCATCAGTGACGCCGGCCGTCACGGGGACGGCGACCGGACGCCCGTCGCGCAGCGCCCAGACCTCTTGCGCGGCCGATCGCGCCTCGGTGGGCTTGGGCACGGATTGCGGCCAAAAGCGCAGCGCATCGACCGGAACACGCAGTGCATCGGGTATGTCCGTGGTCACGATCCGCACATCGGCGGTCATGCCGGGCTTGAGCAGCAGCTGCGGATTGTCCGCGCTCACCACGACGTCGTACGTCACGACGTTCTGAACCGTCTGCGGCGACTGCCGTACTTGGGTGACTCGTCCCTGGAAGACATGCGCAGGAAACGCCTCGACCGTGAAGGTCGCGGCATCTCCGGCTTTGACCTGACCGATATCGGACTCGCTGACGTTGGCATCGACCTGCATCTGCGTCAGATTGGTGGCAATGAGAAACAGCGTCGGCGTCTGGAAGCTGGCGGCAACGGTCTGTCCCTGGGTGACATTGCGTGTCACGACGATGCCATCGACCGGCGAGGTGATGCGCGTGTAGCCGAGATTGACCTCGGCGGCCTGCAGGTCGGCCTGGCGCTCCTTGATCGTCGCCTGATCCAGATTGACCTGTGCTCGGACCTGCTCATAGGCGCTGCGGGCGGAGTCGGCGGCATCCTGGGACGTGAGATGGTCCACGAGAAGCCGCGTCTGCCGCTGCGCGCTCGCGCTGGCGTAGACGAGGCTCGCCTCATCTTTGGCGAGTTGCGCTCGAGCGGCCGCCAGCGCGGCCCGCCCCTGATCGACGACCACTTGGTAGGGACGCGGATCGATGCGGGCGCACAGCTGACCGGCCTTGACTCGGGTGTTGTAGTCGCAATACAGGTCCTGAATCACCCCCGAGACGTAGGTTCCGACTTGAATGGTCACGACGGGGTTGACGCTGCCGCTCGCGGTGACATACGGCGCGACGCGCCCACGGCTCACCGGCGCGGTGACGTAGGTGATGCGAGCGGCCGGCGTAAGGTAGTGCCATATTCCAAGCGACACCGCCGTGACGAGCGCGATCGCGACCACGGCACGCAGCAGCCAACGCCGGCCACGCTCCCGGCCGCCTGCGGCAGGCGAGCCGCCCTTGACGCTCGGCGACTCGGGCGCCGGCGTTGAGTGATCTGACGTGGTGGGTGTATCCATGAGAGTTCCGCCCGCCAATTGAACACTAAGGCGGCTCAGGCCCTGCGGTAAGGCGCATTTGTGCGTATGGGTATCCGGGCCGGTCCCGCTCGCGCCCGGAAGGCCGGGGTGTCGCGGCCGCGACGGACGCGCTCAGGCTGCCAAGAGGCTGTAGAGTTCGTCTTCCTGCGCGAAATGCAGGGTGAGAATGGCGTGCAGGCCGTAGAGCAGCCGGTGAATGTCGCGCAGATCCTCCGCGGAGGGGCCCGCGGGCGGCAGTTGGGCCACCCGGCGCGCAAACAGCCGGCTCAGACGGCGGATCTCACCGTGGGTGTGGATCAGCGGCCCGGTCGGATTTTCCCCGGCAAGCATGTTCTCGAGGATGGGATAAGCGGTCTGCTGCTCCTCGTTTTCGTGCGGCAGCAGCTCCTCCTCGAGCATCCGCACGGTCTGCTCGAGCCGCGCCCGAGCCTCGGCCGGCGGCAGGCTGTCGATTCGCACGGCGAGCTCGGCGAGTTCGCTCACCCGGGGGCGCAGCGAGCGGTGAGTGCTATCGAGCGCCTGAGCGAGGCGCTTGGCCTCCGTGCTGCCCGCCGAGCCGCTCACGCGACCGGCGAGCGCACGCAGCGCATTGAGAATGACGAGCACGTCGATGCCTTCCTGCAGCAGCGCTCCGCTGATCGGCGGGATGAACCCGGCCGCGGCGAATCCCATCGCGATGACCGACAGGCCCATGCCCACCCACACGCTTTGCAATGCGATCCGCCGGGTGCGCTGCGCGATGTGCACCGCGCGTGCGACCCCCTCAAACCGATCCGAAGTGAGCACGATGTCAGCGGCTTCGGAAGCGGCCGTTGCGCCGCGCCCCCCCATGGCGATACCAACGTCGGCGAGCGCCAGTGCGGGCGCATCGTTGATGCCATCCCCGACCATCGCCGTGATCCCCTCCCGGCGGGCCGCACGCACGACGTCGACTTTGTCCTCCGGGGCGCGCTCCGCGAACAACCGATCGATCCCGAGCGCATCGGCGACGAGCTCCGCTACATCGGGATGATCGCCGGTGACCAGATGAATGCGCCGTATGCCCAAGTGTCGCAGTGACCGCAAGACCCGCGGGGCCTCCGGCCGAATGTAATCCTGCAGCAGCAGCGCGCCGGCGAGCGCGCCGTCGATGGCGACAAAGACGCACGATGACCCATCGGCGGCCGCCCGCAGCTCGACCGAGCGGACCGCCGCGGTGCGTGCGGTGTCCGGCACCACGAAGTCGTGCTGGCCCACCGCGACGTGGCGACCATCGACGGTGCCGGTAATGCCTGCGCCCATCTGTTCGTGAACGCCCTCCGGGAACGCGAGCTGCAGGTCGCGGGCACGCGCTTCAGCGAGAATCGCGGGTGCGAACGGGTGAACCGAGAGCTGCTCGAGCGCCCCCGCGTGCCGCAGCAGTTCTTCGGCGCTGAGCGCCCCGAGAGGCTCGACCGCAACGACGACCGGCCGCGCGGCGGTGACGGTCCCGGTCTTGTCGAGCAGCACCACCTGCACCCTCGCCAGCGTCTCGAGCGGCGCCCCGCCCTTCATGATGATGCCGCTGCGCGCCGCGCGGGACACCCCGGCCATGATCGCTGCCGGCACCGCGAGTATCAGTGGACACGGAGTGGCAACCACCAGGACCGCGAGCGCCCGCTCGGCATCTCCCCCGATCAGCCACGCGACCGCGGCGAGCGCCAGCGTGGCGGCGAGGAACACCAGCGCATAGCGGTCAGCCAAGCGCGCAAACGGCGCTTTGGACTGCTCCGCAGCCTGCACCAGGCGGATGATGCCGGCGTAGGTGCTGTCGGCAGCGGCCGCGGTCACGCGCAGCTCGAATGGTCCCCCGGCATTGGCTCCACCACTGCGCAGCGGCGCACCCGCCTCGAGCTTGACCGGCCGGGCCTCGCCCGTGAGGGACGACTCGTCGACGACGGCACCCTGTGCGCCGACGATGCCATCGACCGGCACCACCTCGCCGGGCTTGACCATCAGCACATCCCCGATGCGCACGTCCTGCACCGCAACGTCTGCGTAGTGATCGGCGCTGCTGCGGTGGGCGATCCGTGGCGCGCGGCTGATCAGGCTGCTCAACTCCCGCCGCGCGCGCGCGATTGCGTACTGCTCCAGCGCCATGCCGCTGGCGAGCATCACTGCGATGATGGCGCCGGCGAGGTACTGGCCAAGCACCAGGGCGCCGATCATCGCCAACAGCGCGATGATGTCGACGCCAATTTCGCCCTGGAACAGATCCCGCGCGGTGTTGTACGCAGTGACGGCAACCACGGTGCCGGTCAGGGAGACGAGCACGATTCGGCTGAGCACGGGAGCGCCAAGGGCCGCCGCGGCACCCGCAGCAGCCAGAGCGGCCAACACCGCCCCGAGCAGCGTGAACTGCCGGTACGGTGCCGGACGCAATACCCTTGTGTCGGCGGGCCGGCTCAAGTGGCTCGCGATCGAGTCAGCGCGCCCCGATCAGCCGGGCGGCGGCCCACCCGGGCGATGCTCACGCCGCTGCTGCTGCTGCTGGTTCTTGCGCCGCTGCTGTGGTTGATTGCGGCGCTGCTGTTGCTGGTAGCGCTGTTGCTGTTGCTGCTGGTAACGTTGCGGCGGCGGCTGTTTGCCGCGCTGCTGTTGCTGGTAGCGCTGCTGCTCTCCGGGCGGACGGCCTTGCGGGGTGCGCTGCGGGAAGCGGTAATACCGCTCCTGCAACGTTCGCTGCTCATTGGGATTGGGATAGCGGCCGCCACGGAAATTGCGTTGATAGCGCGGCAGGGGCGCGCGAGGCGGTACGGCACGGCGGTTCCAGCGATCCCAGTCCGGCCGGCTGCGCTGCCAGCGGGGGCCCCAGTGCTCCCCCCAGCGCGGCGGGGCATTGCGGTTCCAGGAACGGAAGAAAAGCGGCGGCTGCCGATAGAAGCCCACCGGAATGCGCAAGATGAAATCCGGCACCTGTTCGGGCGGAACCAGATACCAGGGACCGTTGTACCAGGAACTCGAGTACCACTCGTCACCGGTAAAGAGCCAGTAGAGACCGTCATAGAAGAAAAGGTTAACGTCCAGTTGCGGCGCATAGTAGACCGGATAGCCGGGCACGGGAACCAGATCCGGGTAGCCCGGGACGTTGATACCGATGCGCACGCCGGGCAGCGCTATGCCGACGCCGAAGCGGATCTGTGCGAATGCGGCCGTGCTCATGCCCCCGAGCAGACACAGCGCGACCACGGCCCCGCGCACGGCTCGCCTGAGAAAATCGTGTGACATGAGTCTCTCCCGAATGATTGGGTCCGATGCACTTTGGCGACCCTGCGGGGGGGCGCGCGACTGCACAGGGTCCGGCAGGGCAGGACACCAGCGCACTTTCCTACGCGGCTTGCGCCCGCGCATCAGATGAACTACGTATGGGGGGCTCGCCCGCTCCGTGGCCGGGCGGCCGCTGCGCCGTTTCGCTCATGGCTTCAAGGCGTTGCGGACGTTCCGCAGCCCGCGATACTCAGCTGATCGCGCGCAAATCTTCCGCGGTCATGGAGACGGACGCGGCGGCGATATTCTCCTCCAGGTGGGCCATGGAAGCGGTCCCGGGAATCGGCAGCATCACCGGCGCGTGGTGAAGGAGCCATGCGAGGGCGGCCTGGGCGGTTGATATCCCGATTCTTTGGGCGACTTGCGCCAGCGCGCGCGTCGCGCCAGCGCTGCTCGCATGCCGGCCCGAGGCGATCGGTGCCCAGGGCAGGAACGCGATGCCACGCGCCGTGCAGTGCTCGAGGACGTCCTCCGCCTTCCGGTCGTCCAGGTTGTAGCGGTTCTGCACCGACACCACCGGCGTCAGACGCTCGCAGCGCTGCAGCTCGGCCACGGTAACGTTCGAGACCCCGATGTGACGGATCTTGCCTTCCGCGCGCAGACGAACGAGCTCGCCGATCGACTCTTCCAGCGGCACCGCAGGATCGGGCGCATGCAGCTGATACAGGTCGATGCGCTCCAGCCGCAGCCGCTTCAGACTCGCCTCGCAGGCCGCGCGCAGATGCACGGGGCGCGCATCGCGGTTCCATTCCCCCGGCCCGGGTCTGACCAGGCCGCCCTTGGTGGCGATGACCAGATCGGATGGGTAGGGATATAGCGCACGAGCCAGGAGGCTCTCGCTGACTTGCGGGCCGTAGGCGTCGGCAGTGTCGATGAAATTGACCCCAAGATGCACCGCGCGCCGCAGCAGACGCACGGCCGAGGAGATATCCGGCGGATCTCCCCACACACCCGGTCCGGTAATGCGCATCGCGCCGAATCCGAGACGGTTGACCGTCAGATCCCCTCCGAGTGTGATCTGCCCGGCTGCGGCGGCATCGATGGGTGAGTCCAAGCGGGTCCTCCCGTAGCACCACGGCGCCGTGCGCGGACACCCGTCGTCGGGGTCCGGCCGCGCATCGTGTCAGTTCAATCGCCCGGGCGATTGCACGCCGATTGCGTCTCAAGGTCAAGGTGCCGGATATGCGCCGCGTGCAAGTGTGGCTTCTCACACTGGTGTTGCACGCCTGGCCGGCGCAGCCTTCCGCCCGGTTACGCGGCTCAGCACCGCAGCCATGAATTACAAGCCTGCTCGTGACCGTCATAGGCACAGATAGCCCGGCGTCCGGCCGTCCGGCGATCGAAACGTTCGGGCTCACCCGGCGCTTTGGAGCGCTGGCGGCCGTGGACGGCGCGTCGCTGTCTGTCCGGTCGGCAGAGATCTTCGGCCTCATCGGCCCCAATGGTGCGGGCAAGAGCACGCTGATCAAGATGCTGACGACAATGCTGCCGCCCTCGGCAGGCCGCGCAATCATCGCCGGCTTCGATCTGCGCACGCAGGCCGGGCAGGTGCGCCGGCACATCGGTTACGTCCCGCAACTGCTCTCGGCCGACGGTGAGCTCACCGGCTATGAGAATCTGCTGCTCTCGGCGCGTCTGTATCTGGTGCCGCGCACCGCGCGCGAGGGGCGCATCCGCGCAGCGCTCGCGTTGATGGGTCTTACCGAGGTTCGCGACCGCCTGGTGCGGCAGTATTCCGGTGGCATGATCCGCCGGCTCGAGATCGCCCAGAGCACCCTGCACGCTCCCTCGGTCATCTTTCTCGACGAGCCGACCGAGGGGCTCGACCCGGTCGGCCGGCATGCGGTCTGGCGGCACATCCGCGATCTGCGCGAGCGCCTCGGCGCGGCGGTCGTCGTGACCACTCATTACATGGATGAGGCCGATGCACTATGCGATCGGATCGCCCTGATCGATCGTGGCCGGATTCTCGTCACCGATACGCCGGCCGCGCTGAAGGGGCAAATCGGCGATCACGCCACGCTGGACGACGTGTTCGCACAGATGACCGGCCACGCGGCGGAAGGCGGCAGCTATCGCGACGTGCGCCGCACACGCCGCGCCGCGCGTGAGCACGCCTAGCCGGACTCGGTGCAATCGCCCATGGGCGGCTATCTGACACAACTGCTGGCGGTGGCCGATGCCGAGCTGCGCAAGCTCCGGCATGATCCGTGGGAACTCGCGAGCCGCGCCATTCAGCCGGTGCTGTGGCTGCTGCTGTTCGGCAACGTCATGGCCCGCGTGCGTGGTCTTGCGCCACAGGCCATACCGTATCTGGACTTCCTTGCGCCGGGCATTCTGGCCCAAAGCGCGCTGTTCGTTGCCATCTTCTACGGCATCTCGGCGATCTGGGAGCGCGACCTCGGCGTGCTGCACCGCTATCTGGTCAGCCCCGCGCCGCGCAGCGCGCTGGTCAGCGGCAAGGCGCTCTCTTCGGGCGCTCGCGCCCTCTCGCAGGCGGTCATCGTCTATTTCTGCGCCGCGGCGATGGGCGTACGCCTGAGCCTGCGGCCCGCCGACGTGGCGGCCGCAATCCTGCTCATCACACTCGGATCCGCGCTGTTCTCGACGTTTTCCCTGATCATCGCGTGCATGGTACGCACACGCGAGCGCTTCATGGGAATCGGCCAGGTGCTGACGATGCCGATATTCTTCGCGAGCAACGCCATCTACCCGGTCGCGCTCATGCCCGGCTGGCTGCAGATCCTGGCGCTGCTGAATCCTCTGACCTACGAGGTCGACGGGCTGCGCGCCGTGATGCTCGCGCGCGGCTCGAGCGTCTTCGGCCTGACCCGCGATTTCACCGTGCTCGCGGTCGCGGGGCTAGCGATGATCGCCGTCGCTACCCGGATGTATCCGCGCATGACCGAGTGAGTCGCGATCAGGGCGCGACCTCCAGCTCCTCCGCACGTTCGCGCGAATCAACCCCGCTCGAGCCGAGAGTCTTGACCCGATCCGCACAGCGCTGAGCTGCCTCGCTGCTCTGTCCGGCGCGCAGCGCCAGCCACAGTATGACCAGACTGAACGCCGCGATGATCCACATGCCGGTGAAGAAGCCGAGCGTGCCGGTGCCCCCCATCGCGCCTGTCGGGCCGAGATAGCTCACCAGCCACATGCCTCCCAGATAGGGAACCGTCCACCACGCCTGCTGCCAGCCAAGCTCGCGCAGCGGCCGACGGCGCACCACCAAGTACCACAACAGGTACGCGACGACATACACGAACACCGCGCTGAACATCCACTGCGCAACGGCGTAACCGGTCCAGTAGATGATCCAGTTGGACGCGATGAACGCGATCGGTGCGAGCACGCCCGCTGCGCGCAGCCGGAACGGCCGTGGCGCATCCGGCAACGCCGTGCGCAGGCGCAGCAGGATCACCGGACCAATGCTGTAGGAGAGCACGGTGATCAGCGATACGGCCGAGACCAGCTTCTGCCAGGAGGGGAAGGGGAAGAAGAAGAGAACGCCGACGAAGTAGGTCACGACCAGCCCGACCCAGGGCACACCCTGGCGGCTGAGCCGAGTGACGTGCTGCGGCGCGTTGCCCATCTCGCCGGCCGCCATGATGATGCGTGGGCTCGCCGTTATGTAGATGAAGGCCGTTCCGAGGGGCGAGATGATCGCATCCACGTAGAGCACCACCGCCCACCAGACCGCACCGACGGTCACTGCGATCGCCGCCAGCGGCCCGAACATCCCGGTGAAGTGCAGATGATCCCATCCGCCGGCAATATCCTGGGGCCGCAGCGCCGTGATGAACGACACCTGCAGACCGACGTAGATCAGCATGCCGATGAGAACCGAGCTGATCAAAGCAATAGGCACGTAGCGGTTCGGATTGCGCGTCTCGCCGGCAAGCGCGATGGCCTGCTGGAAGCCGAGGAAGCTGAACACGATCCCCGCCGTCGCAACCGCCGTGAACACACCGCTCACCGGGGTACTGTGGACGTGCGCCACCATATTGTGCGGGTGAAACGAGTACGCCATGAGGATGGCGATGGTCGCGATCGGAATGACGAGCTTCCACCAGGTGGCGGCGCTGTTGATGGCGATCACCCAGCGGACAGCCAGGAAGTTCAGCGCCACCACCGCGGCGAGCAGCACGGTCGCGAGCGCCATGCCGAGATTGGTCATCAGGCCGGTGCCCGAGTGAATCAGTCCCGGCAGATAGTTGTTCGTGTAGGTCAGGACCGCGCTCACTTCCACGGGCGGCACCGATACGAACGCGAGGAACAGGATCCACGACCAGATCTTTCCGACCAGATCACCGTGGCTCACATGCGTCATGTGCACCAGTGCGCCGGAGTTCGGAAACATCGTCGAAAGCTCGGCGAATACGAACGCGAGGAACAGGATCGAGACCGCGCCGATCACCCAGGACAGGACGCTGAGCGGCCCGGCCTGCACCGCGGCATGCAGCGCACCGAACAGCCAGCCCGATCCGATGATGCTGCCGAGACTGGCGTAGAGAAGGCCGATGACTCCCGCATCGCGCCTGAGTTTGGCTGGACCTGCCATGTCGTGCACCTCAAACTGGTCGGTTAGGTTGTATCGAGCCGCTCGCGGCAGAATAAGAGATACCGTCGTTCTTGTCCAAACTCCGCAGCGGCCCGCCCTCCTTGGCGGTGCGTGCACGGGCGCCATTTGCCGTCCGCATGGGCACGCAGCCGGTACGGATGCTCGCCAATCAGCGCACCGGCGCCTTGCCGGCGGCGGCCCGCGCGGCCGCAGGTGCCGTCTTGACGCCGAGGTTGTAGGCCTCAAAGCTCCATACGTCCGCGCGCTGCGCGATCTGCTTGTCGAGCGGCATGTAAATGTGGCTGGTCGCGCCCGTGGTGTGCAGCAGGATCGGGTTGGCGCACGCCTGGGCACGCTGTAGCGCTGCGGTGAACTTGAATTCGTGCATCGGCACGACGCGATCGTCATCCCAGGAGGTGGTGATGAAGGTCGGCGGATAGCACGTGCCCCGCTTGATGTTCTGCAGCGGCGAGTAGGCGTACAGCCACTTGAACGCCTTGGGATTGCTCGACACTCCGTACTCCGGCGCCCACAGCGCGCCGCCGGAGAAGTCCTGGTAACGGAGCATGTCGAGCACGCCGTGGCCGATATAGGCCGCGCCGAAGAGCTTCGGCCGCTCGGTGATCGATGCGCCGGTCAGCAGCCCGCCGTTGGAGTAGCCCTGGATCCCCAGATGCCTCGAGGAGGTGTATCCCTTGGCGATCAGGTATTTCGCCGCCCAGGCGAAGTCGTTGAACACGTTCTGCTTGTTGCCCAGCATCCCGGCCCGGTGCCACTTCTGGCCGTACACCCCGCCGCCGCGCAGGTTGGGCACCGCGTAGACGCCCCCGAGTTCGAGCCAGACCGGCAGGATCGGATCGAAATACGGCGTGATGGTGATGTCGAAGCCGCCGTAGCCGTAGAGGATGGTCGGGTTGTGTCCATCGAGCTTCACGTTGCGCGCCGCCACGATGAACATCGGCACCCGGGTACCGTCCTTGGAGCGATAGAAGACCTGGCGCACCTGGTAAGGCGAGGCGTTGAAGCTCACATGCGGCTTGAAGACCGTGGCCGTCGTGCCCTGGCGCACGGTGTAGCGGTAGATCCGCTTCGGGTACAGGAACGAGGTGAATCCGTAGTAAACGACGTTCGAGTCCATGCGCGATGACACCGACGTGACGGTGCCCAGCGTCGGCAACGGCAAGGCGCGCAGCTTCTGGCCGTTGAGCGCGTACAGCGTCAGCCGGCTGGTCGCGACGTCTTCCGAGTCGACCAGGAGGCGCCCGCCGGCCAGCATCGCGGCCTGGATGACACCCTTGCCCTGCGGCACGACGGTGCGCCAGTGCCCGCTCGCGGGCGCATACAGGCCTGCCGCCACGATTCGGCCGCGGGGCGCATCGAGCGTGGTCTGCAGGTAAAGCGTGCGGCCGTGAACGCCGACGAACGCGTACTGCGCGTCATCCTTGGTGTAGAGGGGCCGCAGCCGCGCGGTGACCTTCGGGTGGAGCGGATTGCCGAGACTGGCCGCGTAGAGCTCATTGTGGGTCGAGGTGCCGTTGACGAGGGTGACGAACAGGTAGCGGCCGTTCTCGCTCACCTGCCCCTCGATGATCCAGCGCGGCAGGTCGGGCCGCCGGTAGATCAGCTTATCATCGTGCTGCGGCGTGCCGAGCGCATGGAAATAGAGCGCCTGGTCGAGGACCTGGTCGTTGATGCGGTTGCTCTTCGGCGGCCGCGGATAACGCGAGTAGTAGAATCCATTGTCGCCGTTGGTCCAGGCAATGTTGGAGAATTTGACCCAACGGACCGCATGGGGCAGCGTCTTGCCGGTCGCGACGTCCATCACATGGATGGTTTGCCAGTCGGAGCCGCCCTGCGACAGGGCGTAGGCGAGATATTTGCCGTCCGGCGAGGGCTGGAAGCCGGCCAGGGCGATCGATCCGTCCGGCGAGAGCTTGTTGGGATCGAGGAGAACGCGCGGCTTGGCCGCCGGCGAATCCTGGACATACAGAACCGACTGATTCTGCAGGCCGGAATTGCGCCTGAAGAAGATGCGCGGTCCGGCAACCTCGACCGGTGTGGTTTCCTTCGCGTAATCCGACAATTCCGTGAGACGCCGCCTGATCCAGCCGCGCACCGGAATCTTCGCCAGGTACGCGTTCGTCAGCTGGTTTTCCGCCTGCACCCAGCGGTGCAGCGCCGGGCTTCGCATGTTCTCCATCCACTGGTAGGGTGCCGGGACGCGCGTACCGGAATACACATCCACGATCCTGTCGCGACGAGCAGGCGGATAATGCAGCGCTCCGGGGTGCGCCGCGTGCGATGCGGAACAGGCCGAGAGCAGCAGCGATGCGAGCGCGGCAGGAATGATGGCTTTCATGCTTATGATGCCCCCCCCCGTCCCAGTGCGAATTTCCCATGATAGCACAGCGCTGTGCGTCCCCTGGCCCGAGGCGAGGACGCCCCTGCCCTCCACCTCGCGAGCGTTTGACGGAAGTCGCGATTGAGCGCACGGCGTGCGAACCGTCGATCACGGCGTTTGCGCAGCATCCGCAATGGCATGCGCGCAGCGCCTGGCCGCTGCCCTCGGCGCACCAAAAGCCCGAGCAGTCAGACTCGCGAATCCAACCCGCAGTTGACGGCGAGGGCGCTCTTGCCTAGCTTCTGCGCAGATCGGCATCGGAGTTGAGAGAGGCCCATGGCCCGCGATGGCGCGTTGCTGGCGATCGACCAAGGCACGAGCTCGAGCCGCGCCATTGCGTTCTCGACCGCAGGAGAGGTGCTCGAGAGCGCGCAGCAGCCATTCGAGCCGATTTACGCGCACTCGGGCTGGGTCGAGCATGATCCGCAGGTGCTCTGGTCAACGGTGCTGTCGACGCTGCGCGAGGTTCTGCGGCGCCTGCAGGCCCGTGGCATTTCCGTCATCGCCGCCGGAATCACCAATCAGCGCGAGACGACGATCGCGTGGGACCGCCGAAGCGGCGCACCGCTGTGCAACGCGATCGTCTGGCAGGACCGGCGCACCGCCGAACTCTGCCGCCGGCTGGCGCAGGCGGGGGAGGAGGAGCGGCTGGCGGCGCGCACCGGCCTGAGGCTCGATCCGTACTTCTCAGCGAGCAAGATGGCGTGGATTCTCGAGCAGGTGCCCGAAGCGCGCTCCGCAGCGCGCCGGGGCGAGCTGGCGTTCGGCACGGTCGACACGTTTCTGCTTGCGCGCCTGACGGGCGGCCGTGTGCACCTCACTGACGCCTCCAACGCCAGCCGCACGGCACTCTACGATATCGTCACGAACCAGTGGGACACCGAACTGTGCGGCCTGTTCGGAGTGCCGCCGGAGTCTCTGGCGGCCGTACAGGACTGCGCAGGAGACTTCGGCGTGACGGATCCGTCGGTGCTCGGCGCCGCAGTGCCGATCAGGGGCGTCGCGGGCGACCAGCATGCCGCCCTGATCGGCCAGGCCGGATTCTCCAGCGGCGATGTGAAGAGCACCTACGGCACCGGCGCATTTCTGATGCTCAACACCGGCGAGCGTCTCATCCGCTCGACCAGCCGTCTGCTCACCACGATCGCTTACCGGCTGAACGGCCGCACCACCTATGCGCTCGAGGGATCCATTCTGTCGGCGGGCGCGACCATCCAGTGGCTGCGCGACGGGCTCGGGTTGGTCAACGATGCCGCCGAGGTCGAGGCGCTGGCCGGATCCGTGCGCGACACGGGCGGCGTTTACCTGGTGCCGGCGTTCACCGGACTCGGCGCGCCGTACTGGGATCCGGACGCGCGCGGCGCGATCATCGGACTGAGCCGTGCGAGCAGCCGCGCGCAGATCGCTCGCGCCGGCCTCGACAGCGTGGTCTATCAGACCCGCGACCTGCTCGATGCCATGGCGGCGGACGGCGTCGCTCCGGCGGAGCTCAAAGTGGATGGCGGCATGGCGCGCAACGGATTGTTCCTGCAGCGTCTCGCCGACGTGCTCGCGGTACCGATCCATCGTCCGAAAGTCGTGGAGGCGACCGCCTGGGGCGCGGCATGCCTGGCGGGACTGGGAGCCGGGGTATTCGGTGCGCTCGAGGACATCGGCCGGCTATGGCGCGCCGAGGCAAGCTTCGAGCCGAGGCTCGAGGCAGCCGGGCGCGAGCGGGAGCTCAAAGGCTGGCATGCGGCGCTTCGCCGCGTGGGCCGCCCGGGTAGTTCAGGCGGCGGGCGCTGAGGACAGCCAGCGATCGATGCGCTCGGACATGCCGGGCGTCAGGCGAAGGCCCAGCTTGGAGCGGCGCCAGAGCACATCCTCGGCGGTACGCGCCCACTCCTCGGCGCGCAGATACTCGAGCTCCGCTTCGTACAGTTGGGGCGCGAGCTCCTCGCCGAGAGCGGCGGCGCCGGCAGCGGAGATGATCCTCTCGATCCGTGTGCCATAGGCGCGGCACATGCGGCGGATCATCTGCGGCGCGGCGAAGGGATAACGCGCGGTCTGGGCGGCGATGAACGCTTCGATGTCCATGTCGGGAATATCGCCGCCCGGCAGCGTGGCGGTTCGTGTCCACGGACGGCCCGTCACATTCAGGCGCGGGAGCAGCTCCTGCAGCGCATGCTCGGCGAGGCGCCGATACGTCGTCAGTTTCCCGCCGAACACGGACAGGATCGGAGCCGCCCCGCGAGGCGCATCGATGTCAAACACGTAATCCCGCGTAATGGTGGATGCGCTGACGCTGCCGTCGTCATATAGAGGGCGTACGCCCGCGAAGCGCCACACCGCCTGATCAGGCGCGACCGGAACCCTCATATACTCGCCGATGACGCGGCACAAATAGTCCATTTCCTGCGCGCTCGCCCGCGCCTGCGCCGGATCGGTGTCATAGGGCACGTCCGTGGTGCCGATGAGAGTGAATTCCTCCTCGAAGGGAATGGCGAACATGACACGGCCGTCGGCCCCTTGCAGCGTATAGGCGTGACTGCCGGCATACAGTCGGGGAACGACCATGTGGCTGCCCTTGACCAGCCGCAAGGTCCGATGACGCAGCACGCCGACCTTGCCCAGCACCTCCTCCACCCATGGGCCGGCCGCGTTGATCAGCGCTCTGCCGCGCAGCGCGCGGCGCTCGCCACGCGAGGATTGCGCCTCGATGCGCCACACCGGGTCGTCGCGCTGCGCGCCGCTCAGTCGCCACCCTGTGACGATCTCGGCGCCACGCTCGCGCGCGTCGATCGCGTTGGTCACCACCAGCCGCGCGTCGTCCACTGCGCAATCCGAATATTCGAACGCCAGCCGGACGTGTCCGCGCAGCGGATCGAGCGCCGAATCGCGTCCGCGGTGCAGGGTGCGGGTCGGCGCCAGACGCTTGCGCTCACCGATGTGATCGTAGAGAAACAGACCCGCCCGCAGCATCCATGCCGGCCGCATGCCGGCGCTCACCGGCAACACGAAGCGCAGCGGATGGACGATGTGCGGTCCGGCGGCCCAAAGAACCTCGCGCTCCTTGAGGCTCTCGCGCACCAGATGAAACTCGCTTTGCTCAAGGTAGCGCAGGCCGCCATGAATGAGCTTGGATGAGGCCGAGGAGGTGGCGCCGGCCAAATCGCTCTGCTCGAGCAGCAGCACCGACAGACCGCGCCCCGCCGCGTCGCGGGCAATTCCGACGCCGTTGACGCCACCGCCGATGATGATCAGATCGTAGATCGCCTTACCGTCCACGGCATCGCCCCTCGTCGTGATCCGCTCCACGCGCAGCGTCATGGCGTGTCAGCGCAGATCATATTACCGCAGCGCTCAGTCCGGCACCGGCGCGGCCATATTCTGGCGGGCGGTCGCCGTCGCCCCGATGGAAGCCGACATCACCAGCGCGATTGCGCTGCACTGCCACACCGTGAGCCGCTCCTGGAGAAGCAACCACCCGGCAAGCGTGCCGACGGCCGGCTCGAGACTCATCAGCACGCCGAACGTGCGCGTCGGCAGGCGCGTGAGCGCGATCATCTCCAGAGTGTATGGCAGCGCCGTCGAGAGGAGCGCTACCGCAAGGCCCGGAAGTAGGACGTCGCGGGAAAACAGGGCCGAGCGGGCGTGCAGCAGGCCGAACGGCACGATGAGCAAGGCGGAGATGACGCTGCCGAGCGCCACGGTCTGCGTGCCGAGGTGATTACCGGCCCTCTGTCCGAACACGATGTACAGCCCCCAGCAGGCCCCGGCGCCGAGCGCGAAGAGAATTCCCGTCACACTGGATTGGCGCCCCTGCGGCAGCACCGGCAGCAGAAGCACGAATCCGGCGGCTGCGATTGCGATCCACAGGAAGTCAATGGAGCGGCGCGAGGAGAGAACCGCAACGGTCAGCGGCCCGATGAACTCGACCGCCACGGCGATGCCGACCGGCAATCGATCGAGCGCCTGATAATAGAGAAAGTTCATGGTGCCGAGCGCCAACCCGTAAACCACGAGCGGCGGCCAGGCTTCGCGCCGGATGCGCGCACGCCAGGGACGCAGCGCGAGACAGAGGATAAGCGTGCCGAAGCCGACCCGGACGGTCACGATGCCGACAGGTCCGGCGATGGGGAACAGCGTCTTGGCGATCGACGCGCCGCTCTGCACTGAGATCATGGCCAACAGCAGCGCCCCGACCGGCAGGATGGAGCGCAGGTGGAGCGTGAGTTGGCGCACGAGCAGATTGTAGCGGCCGGAGCGGCTGAAGTGTCGTTGACCCCATAAGGACGGCAAGACTGGCGGCGGGGAACGCCCTGGCGGCATCGACAGATCGAGCCCCACCTTGTGAACGGCGATCTCGGCCAGTCGCACAGGGGCGCCGGCCGGCGCGGGTGGGTGCAGAGTCCATCGGGCAGGCGCGCCCGGCAGCCACCTGACACGGAATGACCGGCCGTTCGGCGCCCCGGGTTCCGTGAAGAAGCGATAGGTATCGTCTATGGCACCGATAGAATCAACTGCGTTCCGCTCGCAGCGGGATTACCCTACAGTTCTCTTCATCGAAAGGCGCGCAAACGCCACGGTACGCGGAACGATCGGCCGACCCGGCCCAAGGAGTTCAAACATGTCGAGCGAATCAAAGTGCCCGTTCAATCGCACCGCGGGCAGCGGCACCTCCAATCGGAATTGGTGGCCCGATCAGCTCAACCTCAGAATCCTGCATCAACATTCGCCGCTGTCCGACCCCATGCGCGGCGAGTTCAATTATGCAGAGGCGTTTGCGACGTTGGATTTGGCGGCGGTCAAGAAGGAACTCCTGGCGCTGATGACCAATTCTCAGGACTGGTGGCCTGCGGACTTTGGACACTATGGGCCGCTGTTCATTCGCATGGCCTGGCACAGCGCGGGCACGTACCGCGTCGGGGACGGACGCGGCGGCGCCGGCTCGGGTCAGCAGCGGTTCGCTCCGTTGAACAGCTGGCCCGACAACGTCAATCTGGACAAGGCTCGCCGGCTGATCTGGCCCATCAAGCAGAAGTACGGTCGCAGAATCTCCTGGGGCGACCTCATCATTCTCGCCGGCAACGTCGCGCTGGAGTCGATGGGGCTCAAGACCTTCGGCTACGGCGGCGGACGCGCCGACGTCTGGGAGCCGGACGAGGACGTCTATTGGGGTGCGGAGACCACCTGGCTGGGCGATACACGTCGTGGCGACGGAGGCGCACTGGAGAATCCGCTCGCTGCCGTGCAGATGGGCCTGATCTATGTCAATCCCGAGGGCCCGAGTGGCAATCCGGATCCGCTCGCCGCCGCGAAGGACATTCGCGAAACGTTTGCGCGGATGGCGATGGACGACGAGGAGACCGTCGCGCTGATCGCCGGTGGGCATACGTTCGGAAAGACCCATGGCGCCGGCCCCGCCTCGCAGGTGGGGCCTGAGCCGGAAGCGGCTGGCATCGAGGAGCAGGGGCTCGGCTGGCGGAGCCGATTCGGCTCCGGCAAGGGCGGTGACACCATCAGCAGCGGCCTGGAGGTCACCTGGACGAGCACCCCGACCCGGTGGAGCAACGGCTTCTTCGAGAATCTGTTCGGATATGAATGGGAATTGACCAAGAGCCCTGCAGGCGCGCACCAGTGGAAGCCCAAAGGCACCGCCGGTAAGGACACCGTGCCGGACGCGCACGACCCCGCGAAGCATCATGGGCCGTCGATGCTGACCACGGATCTTGCCCTGCGGTTCGATCCGGTCTATGCCAAGATCTCCCGACGCTTCTACGAGCACCCCGAAGAGTTCGCGAACGCGTTTGCGCGCGCATGGTTCAAGCTGACCCATCGCGACATGGGCCCGCGTGCCCGCTATCTCGGACCCGAGGTTCCCTGCGAAGAGCTCCTCTGGCAGGACCCCGTCCCGGCGGTCGATCACGAGCTCGTTGATCAGCGCGATGTTGCCGCATTGAAAAGGAGGGTACTGGCCTCTGGGCTGACGGTCCGGCAGCTCGTCTACACTGCGTGGGCCGCAGCCTCGACGTTCCGCGGATCGGACAAGCGCGGCGGAGCGAATGGCGCGCGGATCCGCCTCGCGCCGCAGAAGGACTGGGAAGTGAACCAGCCGACGCTTGTGGCGGACGTGTTGCGCACTCTCGAGGATATTCAACGGGAATTCAATCACTCAACGGCGGCTGGCAAGCGGATCACGCTCGCCGACCTGATCGTTCTCGCCGGTTGCGCGGGCGTGGAGCGAGCCGCAACGAATGCCGGACACGCGTTTACGGTTCCCTTTACGCCGGGGCGCACGGACGCCTCGCAGGCGCAGACTGATGTTGAGTCGTTCGCGGCTCTTGAGCCCCGCGCGGACGGTTTTCGAAACTACCTCAAGGGCGAAAGCGCCGTCCGCGCCGAGGCATTGCTCCTCGACAAGGCGCAATTGCTGACACTGACTGCGCCGGAGATGACGGTTCTGGTTGGCGGTCTGCGCGTGTTGAACGCCAATTTCGCTCAGTGCCCGCACGGTGTGCTCACCGACACTCCGGAAAGACTGACCAACGATTTCTTTATCAACCTGCTCGACATGGGCACGGAGTGGAAACCCGTTTCGGAAGCACACGGCGTGTTCGAAGGGCGCGAGCGGACCACCGGCAAGCTGCAATGGACCGCAACCCGTGTCGACCTCATCTTCGGCTCGAACTCCCAGCTGCGCGCGCTGGCTGAGGTCTACGGCAGCATGGATGCCGAGGAAAAATTCATCCGTGACTTCATCATGGCCTGGACCAAGGTCATGAACCTGGATCGCTTCGATCTGACCCGGCCGTAAGCGGCGCCGGATTGCCAGGCACACCGCACAGGCGGCGACGGCGGGCCTCGCGGCCGGCCGTCGCCCGTTTCCGCACCCCACATCGAGCCGAACAGATCACCTCAGCCGGCGGGCGCAGCCGGGCATTGGTAGGACTTGGCGGGCAAGTGGGTGGCGCCGCGCTGCCCTTCGTCGACTGCTTGATTGAGGGTGGTCCAGAGCTCGCCCGCCTCGGCACAGCGAACGCCATAGTCAAAGAGCCTGTGCATGTTCGAGAACTTGAAATCGAGCGATCCGCGATCCGGGTAACTCATCGGCAGGTAGGTGAAGCGGAAGTGCATGCCGAAATGGCGCGCAAACAGCGCGGAGAGCACCAGAGCCCGCCGTGACGCATGCATCAGCGCCGCCGAGGAGGCCCGTGCCAGCACCGCCATGGGCGTCTCGGGCGTCGTCTTTGGATAGGCGCTCAGCTGTCCGTTGACGATCACGTAGGCTTGCGCGCCTTGGAGCTCGGGCAGATGCAGCGGCATCACATCGGCGATATCGGAGGTCACGAAGAACGGCAGAGTTGTACCGCCGTCCACGTGCATCTCGTCATACGTCTTTCCATCGCCGCGCACGCGGATGAGCACCGGCGGGAAGACCCCCGGGATGCTCGCGGAGGCCACCAGAACCTGCGAAAACAGCTTGAGCGCCGCGGGACCGCCGTGTTCGGCGATCAGCCCCATGTTCCATATGACCGATTCCTGCTTGTCGAGGTCCGTGGTGACGACAAGGAGCACGCGGCCCTTTCGGGCCTGAGCGGCAATCGCGCGGATCATGCGCGGCGTGACGAAGTGGTGGACCAGCGCAATGAGCGGCCCGCGCTGGTAGATGCCCGGGTGGAACAGCAAGCCCAGCCACGGACGCGCGCGCAGCAGGTGATCTGTCCGGTGACTGTCGAAGGCGTCCTTGAGCTGCGGATCCCAAGCGGTTCCCAGAAACGCGAACGGCGCCAGCAGCGCCCCGGCGCTGACACCGGTGACCACCTGGAAATTCGGCCGCTGGCCCGTGCGCGCCAATCCATAGAGCGCGCCAGCGCCGAAGGCACCGTCGGCGCCACCGCCGGAAAGGGCAAGAATCCGGATCGGGGCTCCATCTGCAACCGCACTCAGGCGCTGGACGGCGACCTTCAGGTGTGCCACCAAGTAATCACGGTCACTGCTCAGGAACCGCACGTTCGGCGAGAATCCGGCCGGGGCGACCTGGGCAATCAGCGTCGGCGGGGCCGGCAGCCGCGGCGTGGCGCACGCGCTCAGTATGCTGCCGCAGAACACGGCGACCGCAGCTCGCCAGAGCCGGCGCCACCGGCGGGCGCGGCCGCATGCGCAGGCATCTGCGGATTGATGTGGGCTTCCAGTCAGGCAATCGGGCATTCTGAGCTACGATCCGAACGCTCGGGCGGAAAATCATACCACCGCAGGTCGCGTTCCCATGCGACGCGGCGGCAAACGCGCGGCGCGCGCACGTTTTCGCTAAGATGTCCAGGCGGCCTGCGCCATGCCGTTTGCGAGAAAGGGTATGCCTCTACGAACTCCGCGCCTCATCGGGTCCGTGCTGCTGGCGGTGATCCTGTGCGGCGGATCGCTGACGTACGCCCTCATTTCGGGTGTTCCTCAGTGGAGCGCGGTATTTCAGGGTGCGCTCGATCCGGTGATAGCCGCCTACGGCGGCTGGGCTCTGACGAGCGGATACGTGGCGCTCGGCGTTCTGCTGGTGGGTGGCTGTCTTGCATTGAGCTGGTTTCGCGCGACCTTCGACTACCTGCCCCTCGGATTCGGCTTCGTGTCGGTCCTGGTGGTCATCTCGCTCGGCCTGCCCGCGTACATCGATGCACAGATCGACGCTGTATTGAGTTTCGTGATGGTGGGACTGTGCGCGGTCCTATTGGCCGCGATTTTCGTCGCGGCGATCAAGGACCGCCTCAGCAGAGGCTTCCGCGTATAGGGGCCGCAGCATGGCAACCCGGCGCACGCGCACAATGGAGCTCTGATTGACGGCCGAGACCCCTTGGGTTGAGCTCGACAGATCGAGGGCAGGACCCACGGGTTTAGCCTGGCGGGGCTCGCCTCGCGCGCGCTTGCCGCCAGATCCGATCCTGCGCCGTACCGACGGCAGGCAGCGTCTCCAGAGGCATTCCGGCGCCCTTTCAGGGCAACAGCCGCGGCCGCGCCGACCCCGGGGTCGATGGTCCGCATGAGCCGGCATGCCCGCAAGACAGTGGCGGGGGCGGAATGAGCCCGCGGGCAACAGGGTCGTCGCCATGACAGATTCGGCGTTCTACCGCCGGCTGTTCGCGGTCGTGGCCGCCGCAGTCCTCGGATATCTGTTGCTCCGGGTCCTTCTGCCGTTGCGGGACGCTCTCGTATGGGCCGCCGTGCTCGCGTTCCTGCTGCACCCGCTGCACAAACGGCTCGCGGGTGCCCTCAAAGGCCGGCGCGCGCTCTCGGCCGGCATTCTCACTGCCGCGACGCCGTTCGTCGTTCTCGCGCCACTGTCCGTGCTGGCCGTGCTCTTCGTCGAACAGGCCATCGAATTGCGTCGTTACCTGCATCAGCACCCGTTCATAGGATTTCCAGCCCTGATCGCCAGGCTCACGCAATATCCTCTCGTCGGGACGGCAATCGACTGGTTGTCCCGCTACCTGCCGACACATGCGCTGGACGTCCACACGTGGGTCACCGGCGCGAGCACTGAATTGCTGAAGTCGGCCGCATCCGCTGGCGGCAATGTCGCGTTCACCCTCTTTGGGACCCTGATCAGCTTCTTCATGATGCTGTTCCTGCTGTACTTCTTCCTGCGGGACGGCGAGCGGTTCGTGGCACAGTGCGTCGCGCTCGTGCCCCTTGCGCCAGACCGCCGCGATCCTCTGTTGAAGTACCTCGGGGACGTCACCCGGGCCGTCGTGTACGGCTCGACGATTACCGCGATTATTCAGGGCCTGTTCGTGGCCGCGGGGTTCGCACTGGCGGGGCTTCCGTCTCCGCTGGTTTTCGGCGTCGTCGCGATGATTGCCGCTCTGCTGCCCGCTGGCGCAATCGTCGTGCTGGTGCCCGCAGTGCTGTATCTGCTGATCCAGGCGCATTGGGGCATCGCGATATTCCTGGCGTTCTGGGGCGCCGGCCTCGCACTCCTCGAGAACGTGGGCCGGCCGCTTCTCACCGCGTATCGCACCAACGTATCGACGCTTGCCGTATTCGTGGGCGCCATCGGTGGCGTCAGCACATTCGGAGTACTGGGGTTGGTGTTGGGCCCTGTTCTGCTCAGCTTTGTCGTCGCGATCATCCGGTTCCTCACCGCCCCGCAAGCACAGGTCTAGTCGCTGCGGCGCCGGGGTGTGCGCCGGATCCGCAGCGCCGGGAACCGGTCTAGATTTGCGGCGCGCATCGCGCGGTACCGACATCCTCCTTCGGCGTGCGAACAGCTCTGCATCCGAGGGCAGGATCAGAACGCGTAGCCGATGCCCAGGGTCGTTTCGGCCGTATTGAGCTCGTGGTTGTACCGATTTACGAGACGGCTGATGTATCGGTACCGGACGTCAAAATCGACAAAGAAGTTCGCCGTCAGGTAAAACTCGGCACCCATGCCGACGTTTGCGGTGTAGTCATTGCGCCCGGTGAGCAGCACCGGAGCGCTGCCGGTGCTGCCCAGCAGCGGGTGATGCAGATTCATCCATGCGTATCCCGCACCGAGCTCGGTGTAGAGTACGACGCGCCGCCCGCCCTCGGTCAGTGTCGGCGCGACGTTAAAAAGCATGTCGAGGTCCGCCGTGGTCAGATCGAGGCTCGAATCGCCGACCGCGAGCCGCGAGGCGCGCCCCGGGCTGTAACCGGCTTCGAGCTGCACCGCAAACCGCCGCGACAGCCCGTACGTGTAGCGGGCGCCAAACGTCGCATTGTCGTTCAGCACGGGGTAGCGGCCCGTCAGCGGGATCGACGTGAGTCGATCGCCGAAAATCTCGCCCGCATAGATCTGCAGGTCATGACTCGCCGTATCGGCGAGCGCTGCACGTGACATGACGACCAGCACCGTAGTGCTAGCGACGATCCATCCGTGCAGGCGATGCTTTATGTACATGTCCCATCTCCCATCCAGACTCAGCGCCGTTGCGTGCGCGCCGATGTCCTGGCCAGTGGCACGCCCCTTCGACGCGTCGGTCGCCGCCGGATCGCGTCCAGGATGACGGGGCGCTTGCCGCGCTCAGCCACCATGAGTGCGTATAGCGAATTGAGCGGGCCCGGAACATGCGTATTTGTGCAGTCCGCAGTCGACTGCGTGGGATGGGCATTCAGGCCGTTGCACGCGCACGGGAAGCGGCGCCGGGCGAAGCGCCCTCGTATTGCCTCAGGTAATTTGTTTGCCCCATTCGAAGTGTGACTGAATTCTTCCTCTCGGTCGCTTTTCGGTCGCTTGCATTCGACAAGGCGGAAGGCGGTTTGCAGTCCCAGGAACGCGATACGATCGCGCGCGCCGCCGGTAACCTTCCGGATGCGGCAACGATTGCGCCGGGTAACAATTTTGGCGAGCCAATGCGAGGGGGCTGCGTTGACCCCTATGGCAGTCGGTGGCCGCAGACCGTTGCATCTGCTCAGTGCCACCAGAGGCGCGATCACAGTCACCAACTCCGCTCCGCGGCAAAACCTTTTCGTCCAATCCGTACGCCTGTATGTACGTTCTCGCACAGAGCGCCGAGGCGGACAGGCACAGCATGTTTACGAGCAGAGCCTCGTATTTCGTCCTTTCCGTCCTTCCCGTTTTGCGGCGCCTGCTACGCGGATATCGTCATTCATGAAAGGCACACCTTCCTCCCACCCCGCGATGGCGTCAGCCACAGAAGCGCTCAGCGATCCGGGCGCCGAAGCACTGCGGGCATCCGAAAGCCGCTACCGCCGGCTTTTCGAAACCGCGCGAGACGGGATTCTGCTTCTTAACGCTGATACTGCCCAGATCGAAGACGTCAACCCCTATTTGATCGAGATGCTTGGCTACTCGCATGAGGAGTTCCTGGGAAGAAAGCTATGGCAAGTGGGCGCGTTCGCAGACCGAGCGGAGAGCATGGAGATGTTCGCGCAGCTGCAAGCTACTGGATATGTCCGATACGAAGATCTTCCGCTGAAGACAAAAGCCGGGTTGATAATCGAGGTTGAATTCGTCAGTAATTCTTATGACTGTGAAGGCGTCAAGGTCATTCAGTGCAACATCCGCAATATTTCTGACCGCAAGATCGTCGAAGCGAAACTCCAGCGGCACACACAACTGTATGCCGCACTGAGCCAATGCAACGAGGCCATCGTACGCTGCGTCGGCGAGGAAGAATTGCTCCGACGAGTGTGTCGCGCTGCCGTGCGGTTTGGCGGCATGAAGATTGCGTGGGTCGGCTTTGGCGACACCGAGACGCTCAAGATGCGGCTCGCCGCCAGTTTCGGCGATGACACCGGGTACCTCAAAGACATTGGTATCTCGGTGGATGTCGGCAGCCTGCTCGGGCGGGGCCCGACCGGCACTGCCTTCCGCGAGAACCGCCCGTACTGGTGCCAGGACATACTGAATGACACGGCAACCGTACCCTGGCGCGAACTCGCAGCGCGCGCTGGCTTGGCCGCTTCAGCCTCGCTGCCGTTGCATAGAGGAGGTACTGTCGTCGGCACTCTCAACCTGTATTCCGGCGTGGTCGGATCCGTCGACCACTTGGCACGCGACCTGCTGGTTAAAATGGCGGAGGTTATCAGCTTTGGGCTCGACCATTTAGCCCACGAGACAGCGCGCAGGCAGGCGGAGGAGCAAATACAATTCAACAACACGATCCTCAAGACTCAGCAGGAGACCTCGCTCGATGCAATCCTCGTGGTCGATAAGAACGGAACAATCATTTCCTATAATCAACGATTCATCGACCTATGGCGCCTCTCCCCGGAGCTCGTAAGCGCGGGTGTGGACGCACCTGTACTGCAATCAGTTGTGGCGCAAGTGGAAAATCCAGAGGCGTTTGCCTCCCGGGTCCAATACCTGAACGAGCACCGCGACGAATCGAGTCGCGAGGAAGTCCGGCTAATCGACGACAGGACCATCGATCGGTATTGCGCCCCGGCCATTGGAGCGGACGGCAGGTATTACGGCCGCATCTGGTATTTCCGCGACATCACCGAGCGTAAGGGAGCGGAACACAGAATCATCTATCTCAACCGCATCTACGCCCTGTTAAGCAGCATCAACACGCTGATAACGCATGTGCAGGACCGCGGCCAGCTGTTCAAGGAGGCGTGCCAGATCGCGGTCGCGCAGGGCGGATTCCGTATGTCCTTGATAGCCATGGTCGATCGGAGCGCGAAGCGCATAATTCCGGTCGCGGTGGCGAGCAAGGATGAGGAACTCAGGACCGCCATCAAGGGCATCCTGTCATCGAGTAAGCACGCGGCAAGCGCCATGATCGCGCGGGTGATCAGGGAGAACAAGCCGATCGTGTCCAATGATTCGCACAACGACCCCGGGGTTCTGTTCGGCGCGAAATACGCGGAAGCCGGCGTCCGTTCGATGGCAGTACTGCCGCTGGTAATTTCGGATAAGGCGGCAGGCGTACTCGCGCTGTACGCCGGCGAGAGCGAATTCTTCCACGAAGAAGAATTGAGGCTGCTGGTCGAACTTGCCGGGGACATCTCCTTTGCTCTCGAAAACCTCGATCGACAGCAGAAGCTCGCCAATCTCGCCCGAATCCGCGCCGTATCCAGCGAGATCAACGCCGCCATGCTTCGCATTCATGACCGCGAGGAGCTTTGCCGGGAGGCGTGCCGGATTGCCGTCGGGGCAGGAGGCTTCACGCTTGCATGGGTGGCTGCGGTCGATCCAGGCGTGATGCAGCTCAGGCCAGTCGCGCGCGAGGGCCCCTGGCGCGACTATCTCGAACGGATTCCGCTTAGCCTGAACGAGGCGGACGGCGAGAAATTCGGGTTAGCCGGCCGCGCTGTGTCCGAGAAGAAGCCAATGATAGTCGAGGACATGCAGGAGGATCCGCGGGTTCTGCTGCGCGCGGGCGCCCGCGAGCGGGACTTGCAATCGCTCGTCGTGCTGCCCTTGCTGGTTTCGGACGCAGCGGTCGGCGTGCTGGTGATATACGCGAACGAAATCGGGTTCTTCGACCAGAGCGAGATGAAGCTGCTTCTGGAGCTGGCCGCCAACATATCCTTCGCGCTCGATCACATCGAAAAGTCGGCCAAGCTCAATTATCTCGCGTACTACGATGAGCTCACCGGCCTGGCGAACCGCAGCCTGTTTCTTGAGCGGGTGGCGCAGTACGTGCGCAGCGCTGCCAGCGGCGGGCACAAGCTTGGCCTGTTCCTGATCGATCTGGAGCGCTTCAAGAACATCAATGACAGCCTTGGTCGGTCGGCCGGCGACGCGCTCTTGCAGCAGGTGGCGGCATGGCTGACGCGCAACGCGGGGAACGCCGGCCTAGTGGCGCGCGTGGGTACGGACCATTTTGCGCTGGCGCTGCCGGTGGTGAAGCAGGATGGCGACGTGGTGCAGCTTCTGGAGAACACAACGGCGGCGCTTCTGGGGCATCCATTCCGCCTGAATGATGCCGTATTCCGGGTCTCCGCCAAGGTCGGCGTAGCGCTGTTCCCCGACGACGGTGCTGACGCCGACACATTGCTCAGGAACGCCGAAGCCGCGCTAAAGAATGCCAAGAGGAGCAACGAGCCCTACCTGTTTCACACGCAGAAAATGACCGAAATGATCGCCGAGAAGCTCACGCTGGAAAATCAGCTGCGCCACGCGCTGGACAACCGGGAATTCGTGCTGCATTACCAGCCCAAGGTAAACCTTGCGAGCGGCAAGCTCACCGGCGCCGAGGCGCTGATCCGGTGGAATGATCCGCGCACCGGCCTGGTGCCGCCGGGCCGGTTCATCTCGATCCTGGAAGAAACCGGGCTGATCCATGAGGTCGGGCGCTGGGCGTTACGCCAAGCGATCGAGGACTATCTGCGCTGGCGCCGCGCGGGGCTCGCTGCGGTGCGCATCGCGGTGAATGTGTCGGCGCTGCAATTGCGCAGCCGCGGTTTCATCGACGAAATCAAGCAGGCCATCGGAGGCGACGCGCACGCGGCCGCCGGGGTGGAACTGGAGATCACCGAAAGCCTGATCATGGAGGACATCAGGGGGAATATTGCCAGCCTGCAGGCGGTGCGCGCCCTGGGCGTCAGCATCGCCATTGACGACTTCGGCACCGGCTTCTCCTCGCTCAACTACCTCGCCAAACTGCCGGTGGACACGCTGAAGATAGACCGATCGTTCGTGCTCGACATGACGGTCGCACCGGAGGGACTGGCGCTGGTCTCGACCATCATTGATCTTGCGCATTCGCTCAAGCTCAAAGTGGTGGCGGAGGGTGTCGAAACCGAGGAGCAATCGCGCCTGCTACGGCTGCTGAACTGCGATGAAATGCAGGGCTTTTTATTCAGTAAAGCGGTGCCCAGCGAGAGCTTCGAAACGCAATTCCTGGCCGCGCCTTCCGTCGGGTGACCAATCTCCATGGGTCCCAACTCCGACGACGTCCACCCTCAACGCCAGCAGACCGGCGAGCCGAACGCCGTGGCATCAGCACCGACTGCAAACCACAAATCGTACGGTGGCTGGACGAATTCGCGCGACAAAATGATAAGTTGATGGCCCCAAAGCAGCACTGAGAGCACGCCGTGCGCGGCGCCCCGCTTTTTGTACTTCGCAAAACTTGTGTCGAGGAGAGCCTCGCCGCATGGAATGACCCCAGTGAAGTATCACTTTATGGGGCTGACAATATCAGTTTAGGGGGCTGAAATGTCACCTTATGTGTCAACGGACAAATTGCAACTTTTGCCGATCCCGACCAACTCAACCGCACTTGGACTCGCCGCAGTTGAGACACGTCATGCAGCCATCCATCATCACCACGGCCGCGGTGCTGCACTTGGCGCACAGCTGCGCGCCTTCAGGGAAATCTGATTTTGCGAATGCGTCGGTCTGGCGGGCGCGGGCTTCGTACTCGGCGCGCTTCTCGTCGACGAGCTTCTGCTGATGCTCGTCGAGCGACGGCTTGCGCAGCAGCCCGATTGACTGCAGGTGCCGTTCGATGACGTAACCGAGCTCGGCGATGATCGACGGCATGAACTTTCCGCCCGGCTGCCAGTAGCCGCCGCGCGGATCGAACACCGCTTTCAGCTCATCGACCAGGAACGTGACGTCCCCGCCCTTGCGGAACACCGCCGAAATGATGCGCGTCAGCGCGACGATCCACTGGAAGTGATCGAGATTCTTCGAGTTGATAAAGATCTCGAACGGTCGCCGCTGCTCGTACTCGGTGTCCTCGTTGAGCACGATGTCATTGATGGTGACGTACATCGCGTGATCGGAGATCGGCGTCTTGATCTTGTACGTCGAGCCGATCAGTACCTCCGGACGCTCGAGCTTCTCATGCATCCGGATGACTTGCGCCATATGCCCGTACTTGTCGCGGACCGTCGTGGTGGTGGGTACGGGAGGAAGGGCCGGCGGGCCGGAAGGGGCGCTGGCCGCTTGCGCCACCGCAGCTTTCTCCGCCTGGGCTTCCTCGGGCTTCTGCACCTCGTACTTGACGATTTTCCGCTCGATCTTGATGGTCATATCACGATTCCAGAATCAGTGCCGTCTGCTCCAGGCCGTCGTGCCGCAGGCAGTTCGTATGCCCACACGAACGTCGCGGGACAGCAGACTCCGCGGACAGGAAGAATTTCCCGGGTGCTGATGCCCAGGCATTGCGCGTCTCGGGCCCCGAGCGATTTCCGCGCCGCGGTCGGTCCTGGGTGTCTCAAAAGTGCCCATAGTAGCCATCGCGCATCGCATCAAACAGATTTGCGGCCGTGTGCAACTCGCCGTCGTACTCGATCTCCTCATCGCCGCGCGCCTCGACGACGGTGCCGTCATCGAGAGTGAACTTGTAGACGGTGTTCTTCAGATCCTGTTCCTTGACCAGCACGCCCTGGAAGGCCTCCGGGTTGAAACGGAACGTCGTGCAACCCTTCAGGCCCTGCTCGTGCGCGTACAGGTAGATGTCCTTGAACTTCTCGTAAGGGAAATCGGTCGGCACGTTCGCAGTCTTGGAGATGGAGGAGTCCACCCACTTCTGCGCTGCCGCCTGCACATCGACGTGCTCCTTCGGCGTGATGTCCTCGGAGGCGACGAAGTAATCGGGCAGCTTCTCAGACTCGATGGCGGAGCCCGGAGTCGCGTGTGGATTGACGAGCTCGCGATATGCCAGCAGCTCGAACGAGTACACGCCGACCTTTTCCTTCGTCTTGCGCCCCGGCCGGATCACGTTGCGGAAGTAGTGGTGCGCGAACGACGGCTCGATTCCATTCGAGGCATTGTTGGCGAGCGACAGCGAGATGGTGCCGGTCGGCGCGATCGAGGTGTGGTGCGTGTAGCGCGCGCCGTTCGCGGCGAGCTCCTCGACCAGATGCGGCGCAATCTGGGCGATCCGCTGCATGTAACGACTGTACTTGGCGTGCAGGACGCGCCCCGGCACCTGATCGCCGACCTTCAGGCCGTCGCGGATCATCTCGGGACGCTTGCGCAGCATCTCGCTCGTGACCGTGAACCGCTCGGTCATGATGGGCGCCGGCCCCTTCTCACGCGCCAGATCGAGCGCCTCTTCCCAGCCGGCGATCGCCATTTCGCGCGCCACATCCTCGGTGAACTTCACCGATTCGGGCGAGCCGTACTTGATACCGAGCAGCGTCAGAGTGCTGCCGAGTCCGAGGAAACCCATCCCGTGGCGGCGCTTGCGCAGGATTTCCTCACGCTGCCGCTCGAGCGGCAGGCCGTTGACCTCCACCACGTTGTCGAGCATGCGGGCAAAGACCTTGACGACCTGACGATACTCGTCCCAGTCGAAGCGCGCATGATCGCTGAACGGCTCGCGCACGAATCGCGTCAGGTTAACAGAACCCAGCAAACAACTTCCGTACGGCGGAAGCGGCTGTTCGCCGCACGGATTGGTGGCGCGGATGTTCTCGCACCACCAGTTGTTGTTCATCTCGTTGACGCGGTCGATGAGAATGAAGCCCGGCTCGGCAAAATCGTAGGTCGACGTCATGATGACGTCCCACACGCGCCGCGCCGGCAGCGTCTTGTAGATCTTGCAGGCGACCAGCCCGTGCTCGTTGACCACGTACTGGTCATGCACCGCCCATTCGCGCCACACGTACTTGCTCGTGTCGGCGAGATCCGGTTTGTCCGCCTCGTATTCCTTGCGCGACAGCGGAAATGCCAGCTTCCACTCGCCGTTCTGCCGGACCGCCTGCATGAACTCGTCGGTGATCAGCAGCGACAGATTGAACTGCCGCAGCCGGCCGGCTTCGCGCTTGGCCTTGATGAACTCCATGACATCGGGATGACCGATATCGAACGTTCCCATCTGCGCGCCGCGGCGGCCGCCGGCCGAGGAGACGGTGAAGCACATCTTGTCGAAGATATCCATGAACGACAGCGGGCCTGACGTGTAGGCGCCCGCGCCCGTGACGTACGCGCCGCGCGGGCGCAGCGTCGAGAACTCGTAGCCGATACCGCAGTTGTGGATGACCGCCAGTCCGCGATTGCCGGCCAGGTAGTTGTTGTGGCCGTCGACCGTGAAGTCGAAGAAAGTCTCCGCAATCGGCAGCGCGCGCTCGACCCGCTCGACCGGCCGCAGGCTCATCGCGAAGCGAATGAGGTCGGCCAGCTCCGGGAAGCGCGCGAGCCATTTGTCCAGCCAGACGCGGCTGACGCCGCTGCGGCGGTGGCACCCGTGATAAAAACCGAGGCATTGCCGCTCTTCATGCGACAGCGCGGCGCTTGCGGAATCCAGTGCCTGACGCAGCGCCTCGGGCATCGCATAGCGGTCGTCCTGGCCAGGCGTGAACGCATAGCGTGCAATGCGTCCACGCTTGCCGTCATCGGCCATGAACTGCGCGACGCGGGCCAGGAACTGCGCGTCGCAGATCTTCAGGACCGCACCGCGGCCTGCCGCCACGGGATGGCCGTTGAGCACCTGTGCGCGCCAGTTGCACGGCGTGACCACGCCATGAACGCCGAACAGGCCCAGGAGCGCCTGAAGCTCGCGCGCAAAGGCATCGCTGTTCATCGAAATCGACACGCTGCCGCTTTCGGCCGATACCGTTCCGTCAGTGTCGACCAATCCGGCGAGGAACGGCAGGAAGAACCGATCCGGCTCGGCCGCCACCCATGCCGGCACGCGCAGCGTCGCGGATTTCTCGCCGGTCTGCCCATCGATGCGATCAACCGCGCGGCTCGCAGCGAAGCTGGACACCGTGAAATCCCACACCGGGGTGCCGTTAGCGGTCCTCGCAGCCACCACCTGGGCCCGGCTCTCGGCAAAGGCGGCGAAGAACGCCGCGTAGCGCTCCACGACCTTGCGCTCCGCCGCGCGGATCTTGAACACGTACCGCCGTCCGAGGGCAGCGGCCTTGGCGCGCCATTGCATTCGCGACGGCTCGTACGCTTGTTCCTTCTCGCATGCACGGCCGTCGCCGAGATGCGCTCCAGCGAACCACGCCTCCAGCGCGTGCGCGGCATCTCCCGCCCATTCGTAGCGGTGGTGCACGAGCGCGTCCGATTCCTTGACCTCGTCGGCGCGCACGTAAATCAGCTGCTCATCGCGAAAGACGAGCACCGGGTGCCGGATCGAAGTCGTCAGCGAGAGGCCGTTTGACCAGATGCGGATGTTCTCGTGCTGCGGCACGTGCGTGGTCATGTGCCGCAGGATCTTGCGCATCTCGAAGCGGCGCGTCTGACGGTCATAGCTGAGAATGCGCTCGTGCTTCTCCTGCACCGCCTGATCGGCGGTGACCAGTCCGCGCTCGGTGCGTACCCAGGTGCCGGGCGCTACACACCCGGCCTTCAGCGTCAGCCCTGCCTCATGGACCTTGCCCAGGATGTTGTCCATCGAATCCTCGATGGTCCCCGAGACGGTGCAGTTGATCGTCGAGGTGGCGGGCTTGTGCTCGCGCGCGCCGGCATTGGAGGTGACGCGACCGGCCGGAATCGCGCCGCGGCGCAACGCCCAGAGGAAGCGCTCGTACCACTCCTCGCGCAGCTCTTCGCGCTCGACGTCCGCCAGCGCGCGCGCGACGCGCCTGTACGTATCGTCCATCGTTTTGTCGATGGCCGTGCCGTCTTTGGCGGTCAGGCGGTATTTCTTGTCCCAGATATCGATCGACGCCTCCTGGAACGGAATGGCGTCTATGTCCTTTGATTCGATCTTCACGACGGTATTCATGTGTCCGCGGCGCCCCAAGTGTCTGCACACCGGATCACAGGGAATACGGGCGGCGCCGAAAGCGCTGGGCTGCGCGCACCGGGTCCACCGACACGCCGATCCACAGCCAGTATCCCCCTGAGCCTCCCCGAACGCGCGATCTCTCGTTCTCCCGAAGGCGAACACAAGATCTTGTGTCGGGGCAAAGAGCCTAATGAGCACCCGGCTCTGCGTCAAGATTGGGGTCATTCGGAAAACGGCAAATTAAATTCCATAAAAACAATGTCTTATGACGAATCACGCCGTGTCGGGCCTGCGAATATTTTGCGGAAGACTGAGGCAAACGCGATCCCATAACCCCAAGATATTGTATCCCCCGCGTTCGCACAGCTTGTGCACAGAGCTATCCCCCGCAGGTCGGACCCCGGCGGATCGGCCGGAATCGCGTGAGCGCCGTCCAGCGGCCCCGCGGCGCGGCGCAGCCCGTGCCGGCGCCTTGAAAATCCCGGCCTCGGCCGCAGATCGGTTTCAACCAGACATACGGTGTCGACGCTGACACCATCATTAATTGGAGGCTGGATCATGACTGTTGTTCGCTATCAGCCCTGGACGCTCATCGACACCCTGCAGCGTCAGCTCGACCAGGCGTTCTCCACGGAGGCCGGCGCAAACGCCGCAGCGGCGGAGGTCTCGTGGATTCCCCAGGTCGACATTTACGAGGAGCCCGACCGCTACGTGGTCGTCGCCGACGTGCCCGGCGTTGAGCCGAAGGACATTCACATCACGGCCGACAAGGGTGTGCTCACCATCCGCGGCGAGAAGCGCGCGCGCGAGGCCCAGCAGGGCAAGGCCCATCAGCGCCTCGAGCGCCGCGCCGGCGCATTCCTGCGCACCTTCACGCTGCCGGAAGGGGCCGACGTGGATTCGATCACGGCCAAACAGACGCACGGCGTGCTGGAGGTGGCGATCCCGAAGCAGCCGAAACTGCAGCCGCGCACCATCGAGGTGCGGGCGGCCTGAGGATCCGGGTTCTCGCCCCGGGGGAGCATCGAGCAGCCCCGGGGCGAGGCATTCCGGTGGCGGGCTTCGAGCCGCGGGCGCATGCTCGCGGCAGACGCGCGAGGTCTCCGGTCATGGCAGCGCCACTGAACATCTGTGTGTTGGGCGGTACCGGCTTCGTCGGGACCGCACTCATCAATCGGCTGACCCAGCAGGGCCATTGGGTGAGCGTGCCCACGCGCGACCCCGAGCTGAATCAACGCCTGCGCGTGCTGCCGACGGTTCGCCTCGTCAGGGCGAACGTGCACGATGCCCGCGTGCTCGACCGGCTGGTCGACGGCATGGACGCGGTGATCAATCTCGTCGGGATTCTGAACGAGAGCGGCCGCAGCACCTTTCAGCAGGTGCACGTGGACCTGGTCGCGAAGCTGGTCGCGGCGCTGAAGGCCGGCCGCGTCCGGCGCCTGCTGCACATGAGCGCCCTCGGAGCCGACGTCCGCGGGCCCAGCCGCTATCTGCGCAGTAAGGCCGAGGCCGAGGCGCTGGTACGCGCCGCCGGGGCCCACGCCGATTTCACGATCTTCCGCCCCTCGGTCATCTTCGGGCCGGGCGATTCGCTCACCAACCGCTTCGCCGGATTGCTGCGCCTCTCGCACGGCTGGCTGCCGCTCGCGCGGGCCCACGCGCATTTCGCCCCGGTGTACGCCGGGGATGTGGCCGAGGCGTTCGTGCTCGCGCTGTCCCGCCGTCAGACCTTCGGTCAGACCTACGAGCTCGGCGGCCCGCAAGTCATGACCCTGGAGCAGATCGTGCGCACCACGGCGGCGGTCGCCGCGCTGCCGTGCCGGATCGTGAGACTGCCGGATGCGCTCGGACGCCTGCAGGGCGCCGTCATGGGGCTCCTGCCGGGCAAGCCGTTCACACTGGACAACTTCCGCTCTCTGACACGCGACAGCGTCTGTGCGGAAGACGGCTTTGCGCGCCTGGGTCTGCGGCGTCACGCCATGATGGAGATCCTGCCGACCTATCTGGCGCCGCAGGCGGCTCCGGGCGCGTTCGCCGCCCACGCCTGACCCGCGGCGCGGCGCACCGGTTGTTCAGTCCGGCAGGCTCGTCGCCACGGCGCGCACGGCCTCCAAGCGCCTGGCGTGGATCTTCTCGCCGATCTCCTGGCCCGTGAGGCCGCGCCGCTGCTCGCTCGAGAGCGCGACCGCTGCGGCCGCCGAGCGGGCGCGGCGCAGATACTCGCCCTGCGGATAGGGTCGCCCCTCGAGCCCCGCGCGGCCGCGCGCATCCGCCTCGCAGGCCCGCAGCAGCTCGTCGAACCGCTCCGGCCGACGCAGCGCGTCCGTCGCCTCGAGCAGCTTCAACACAGTGCCCGGGCGCAACTCCTCGGCGCGGTGCACCTGCGCATGGAACCGCGCCGTCAGCACCGCGAGCTCCCGGTAGGCGTTGGGAATCTTCAAGCGCGCGCACAGCGCCTCGACGAGCGCGACGCCGGCCTCCTCGTGACCATGATGACTCGGCCAGCGCTCGGGTGCGGTGAGCGCTTTACCCAGATCGTGCGTGAGGACCGCGAAGCGCACGGCGCTCGAGAGCGCGGCGTCGGCCGCCCAGCGCAGCGCCAGCATGACGTGCGCGCCGGTATCGATCTCCGGGTGCCACTTCTGCGGCTGCGGCACCCCGTAGAGCGCCGCGACTTCCGGAAAGATCACCGCCAGCGCGCCGCAGGCGCGCAGCGTCTGGAAGTACACCTCGGGCCGGCTCTCGCCGAGCGCGCGCTCGGTCTCCTGCCAGACCCGCTCCGGCACCAGCGCGTCGAGCTCACCGGACTCGCTCATCCGGCGCATGAGCGCCAGGGTCTCCTCGGCCACCTGAAAGCCGAGCGCCGCGTAACGCGCCGCGAAGCGTGCCACACGCAGCACCCGGACCGGATCCTCAACGAAGGCCGCCGAGACGTGCCGCAGCAGCCGCGCCTCGAGGTCCCGCCGCCCGCCATACGGGTCGATGATCTCCCCGACGGCGTTTTCCGCCATGGCGTTGATGGTCAGGTCCCGCCGGCGCAGGTCCTCCTCCAGAGTCACGCTCGGGGAGAACTCGGTGGCGAACCCCCGGTAGCCCGGCGCGACCTTGCGCTCCAGGCGCGCCAGCGCGTACTCCTCATGGGTCTCGGGGTGCAGAAAGACGGGGAACTCCCTTCCGACCGGCAGGTAGCCCTGACGCTCGAGCTCCTCCGGACGCGCCCCCACCACCACCCAGTCGCGCTCGCTCACCGGGCGACCGAGCAACCGGTCCCGCACCGCGCCGCCGACTAGGTAGACTTCCATGCACACATGGTAACCGACTCGAGCGGCCGCTCCCTGCGCGATACGCGTCTGCTCCGTCCACGGAGCGCCGGCCGCTGGGCGCGGCTGGCAGGCGCTGCCCTGACGCTGACGGCGCTCGGCGGCTGCGCCAGCACGATGTACCTGATGCAGGCGGCCGTTGGCGAGTGGCACGTCATCCATGCGCGTCACTCCATCGTGGACGTGATCGACAATCCCGACACGCCGCAGCCCCTGGTGCGCGAGCTCGGCGAGGTGCGCGAGGCGCGCCGCTTCGCCTCGCAGCAGCTGGGCCTGCCGAACAACGACAGCTACCGCAGCTACGTGAACATCGGCCGGCGCTACGTCGTCTGGAACGTGGTCGCGGCGCCGGAGTTCTCCGTGAAGCCCAAGCAGTGGTGTTTCCCCATTGCCGGGTGCGTGGCGTACCGCGGCTACTTCCACGAGCGCAGCGCCCGGGCCTTCGCCGATCACTTGAAGCGGCAGGGCTATGACGTCGTGGTCGAGGGCGTGCCGGCGTACTCGACGCTCGGGCGGCTGCCCGATCCGGTCATGAGCACCATGATGCGCTACGGCAGCGATGAGCTCGCGGCGATGATCTTCCACGAGCTCGCGCACCAGCTGCTTTACGTGCCCAACGACTCACGCTTCGACGAGGCGTTCGCGATGACGGTGGAGAATGAGGGGCTGAAACGCTGGCTCCGTTACCGCCACGAGCCGGGCCGCATTGCCGAGTTCGAGCACCTGGACGCCGCGGACCGCGCCTTCGCCGCGCTACTGCGCAGCACGCGCAGCCGGCTGGCGCAGCTCTATGCATCCGGGGTTCCGCGCGCGCGCATGCTGCAACGCAAAGAGGCGACCTTCGCGGGCTTGGCGCGGCGGATCCGCGCGCTCGAGCAGCGCCTGCACGTGCGCGCGCCGGTCTACAACCGCTGGATCCGCCAGGGACTGAACAACGCGGATCTGGTGTCGGTAGGCACCTATTATGACTGCCTGCCGGGGTTCGAGCGGCTATTGAAACGCGAGCACGACAGTCTGCCGCGCTTCTACGCCGCGGCCCGGCGGCTGGCCCACGAGCCCAAGGCCAAACGAGACCGGCAGCTGTGCCGATCATGACAGCGGCCTGAAGGCATCCGTCATCGCCCTGCGCCGCGCTGCCGGCGGCTGCCGATCGGCGAGCAGCACGATCCCACCGCCCCCTTGGCCCGGCTCACGCACTTCGCATCCGCAGTAACACCCACTTCAGCAGCACCGGGGCATCGGGCCCGACCAACGGCACGGACATCAGTGCCCGCGCTCCCGATCCTCACGGACTCACCGGGCAGCTTCGTCCGCGTCGCTGACCGGCAAGCGTGCGATCAGGGCCTCCGTCGCGCGATTGACATCCGGGCGCCTGGATCGCCTCACCCATGCTCGCAATACCTCGTTGACCGTCCGGCTGCGCTCGGCGGTGGGGACGTCGCGCAGCAATCCCCAGGTGTCATCATCATTCATGATGTCAATGCGCTTGCTGATTCCCGCACACCCCTGGAGCGTCCCATCGCGCGCACAGAATGAGCACGCCCGATTCGTCGATTTGCGCCCGTGCCAGCCCGCCGCCTACAACGACGCGCGCAGATCCTGCAGCGCAAATCCCGACAGCGGCCGCTCGAAATCCCGCGTCAGCGCCATCACCTTGACGGCCTCGCCCATCTCGCCCGGCAGGAGCAGCCGGCGCGCCTCGCCGGCGCGGCGCGCGTGCTCGAGCGGAGCGTCGGCCTCGGCGATGAAGCGCTCGATCCCCGTCGCCAGCAGAAAAGCCGCCTGGGTCGCAAAGCCGGTCACCTCGAGGCCGCACTCCAGCGCGGCTTCCGCGACCCGGGTGAAATCCACCCAGGCCGTAATGTCCTGCACGCCCAGGTTGACGTAGGGGTCGTCGTGCACGCGATGCTTGAAGTGACAGCGCAGCGTGCCCGTTCGGCGCTGGGGGTGATAGTAGTGTGCGCGCGGCAGGCCATAATCGAACAGCAGCGCCACGCCGCGCTCCAGACAACCCGCGACACCCGCCAGCCACGGCGCCACGCGCAGGCCGATCTCGGAAGCGTAGCCGTCGGCGAGGGGTGCCGGCAGCGCATCGCGCAGGCGCTCCCACGCCGCTGACAGCGCCGCGTCCGCCGGCGCGGACCGCTCGATGAGGCGCTCCCCTTCGAGCGCGACGCCGAGCTCGCGGATCACACCCCCCTCGAGCGTGAACCGACGGCAGGGCAAGGCATCCAGCACCTCGTTCGCCACGATCACCCCGTGGACGGGCCGCTCGGGCAGGCGCTCGAGCCACACCACGCGCTCGGCGAGCGCCGCGGGCAGAGCGGCGATGCGCCGACGCTGACGCTCGGCGAGGTCGGCGCTCACTTCCAGGATCGCGTATCGCTGCGGCAGCCGCCCGCGCGCGCCGAGCTCGGTGAGCACCGCGGCCGCCATGCGCCCGGTGCCCGCGCCGAGCTCGAGGATCTCGCCGCCGCCCTCGAGCACCTCGGCGCACTGCCCGGCCACGCAGCGGCTGAAAAGGTCGGACAACTCCGGGGCCGTCACGAAGTCCCCGCCGGCGCCGATTTTCACGCTGCCGGCGCTGTAGTAGCCGAGTCCAGGAGCGTAGAGCGCGAGCGCCATGAAGCGCTCGAACGACAGCCAGCCGCCGGCGCAGCGCACCTCGGCACGGATGAGCGCGGCGACCGCGCTCGAATGCGCCGCTTCATCCGCGGACAGCGGCGGCGTCATAATGTCGCCCGGGCCGGTCACCGACTTACCGCACTCCCATGACTCAACCCCGCGACGATGCCCCCATGAGCGCCCCGCTCGCCGGCAAGGCCGCGCTCGTGACCGGCGGCGCCCGCCGCCTCGGGGCGGTCATCGCGCGTGCGCTCCATGCACAGGGCGCCCGCATCGTGCTGCACTATCGCACCTCGGCCGACGCGGCCGCGGCGCTCGCCGACGAGCTGAACCGCCGGCGCGCCGACTCGGCGGCGCTCGTGCACGCTGACCTGATCGCGCCCGGTGCGCCCGCGCAGCTCGCCGCCGCCGCCGTCGCGGCGTTCGGCCGGCTCGACATCCTGGTGAACAATGCCTCCACGTTCTATCCGACGCCGATCGGGCAGATCGAGGAGGGCGTGTGGAGCGATCTGATCGGCACCAACCTCAAGGCGCCGCTGTTCCTGGCGCAGGCTGCAAGCGCCGCGCTGCGCGACAGCGGCGGGCTGATCCTGAACCTCGTGGACATCCACGGCATGCGGCCGCTGCGCCACCATGCGGTCTACAGCGTCGCGAAGGCGGGGCTGATCATGCTCACCAAGTCCCTGGCGCGCGAGCTCGGGCCGCAGGTGCGGGTCAACGCCATCGCTCCCGGTCCGGTCATGTGGCCCGAGAGTGGGGTCGACGAGGCGCTGCGCCGGCGCATCATCGACCGCACCGCACTGAAGCGCGGCGGATCGCCCGAGGACATCGCGCGCGCGGCGCTGTTCTTCGCCTGCGAGGCCCCGTTCGTCACCGGCCAGATCCTCGCGGTCGACGGCGGGCGCAGCATCGGCTGGTAGAGCGCTCAAGCGTCCGGTCCCACCCCGCCCGGCGGCACCTCGATCAGCGGGTGCGCGGCCCGATCGAAACGTGCCCAGAGCTCGCCGATGGTGACACCGGCGGTCGGATGGCGCAGGCCGGGGGCGAGGTCGGCGAGCGGCCCGAGCATGTAGGCGCGCCTGAGCAGGTCCGGGCGCGGCAGTCGCAGCGCGGGCGTGTCCTCTACCCGCTCGCCATAGAGAAGAATGTCCAGGTCCATGGTGCGCGGCGCCCAGCGCGGCGCTTCGCGCGCGCGGCCGCATTGTCCTTCGATGGCCTGCAGCCGGGCGATCAGCGCCTCTAGCGGCAGCTCGGTGGCAAACCCGGCCACGAAGTTGATGAAGTCCGCCCCTTCGAATCCGACCGCGCGGTTGCGATACCAGGGGGAGAAGCGCGTGCCCGGAAAGCTCCACGCAAGCTCGCGCGCGGCGAGCGCCAGATGCTTCTCGGCCTCGACGTTGCTGCCGGCGGCGACGTAGACGTCGGGCATGACAGCGCCTCAGCGCGGCCGGGCCGGATCGCTGCGACGGCGCTCGATCACGACGCCCACATCGCGTGAGTTGCGAATGGCGCCGGGCTTGTTGAGCGACACGCGCACCCAATCCAACGCGAACTCCTCCAGCAGCACCATGGCCAGCCGCTGCGCCAGCGTCTCCACGAGCCTGAACTCGGAGGCCTCGATGTACGCGATCACCCGCTTGGAGACGCGCTTGTAATCGACGGTGTCGGCCACTTCATCGCTGGCCGCGGCGCGCGCGCAGTCGACGGGCAGCTCCAGATCGACCACCACGGTCTGCTTGACACGCCGCTCCCAGTCGATGAAGCCGATGATGCACTCGGCCGTGAGTCCGCGCAGAAAGATCCGGTCGCCGCTGAGGGCCGTGTCGGTCATGCTTGCTCCGTCCCGTCCAGTTCGATCACGCCCCCGCGCGCTGGCCCGTCCGCACGGCGCTGCTCGTCTCCCACCGGCGCGAGCGTCTCGATCGGCCACTGGGCGCGCGCCTCGATACCCAACCCCTGCCGCTCGCCGGCGCGCAGCCGGTGCAGCCCCGCCATCGCGATCATCGCGGCGTTGTCGGTACAGAACTCGATGCGCGGATAGTACACGCGCGCGCCGTGACGGGCGGCAGCGCCCGAGAGCGCCGCGCGCAGCGGCAGATTGGCGCTCACACCGCCGGAGACCACCAGCGTGGCGAGGCCGGTCTCCTGCAGGGCGCGCCCGGCCTTGACGGTCAGGGTCTCGACGATCGCCTCCTCTACCGCCCGGGCGACGTCCGCCTTCAGCCGAGCGTCAATCTCCCGGCCGCGCAGGGCATGCAGCACCGCGGTCTTCAGGCCGGAGAAGCTGAACTCGAGCCCCGGGCGGTCGAGCATGGGGCGCGGAAAGTGGAACGCGCCTGCGGTGCCGGCCGCGGCGAGCCGCGACAGCTCCGGCCCTCCCGGATAAGGCAGCCCGAGGAGCTTGGCGGTCTTGTCGAACGCCTCCCCGGCGGCATCGTCGCGCGTGTCGCCTAGGATGCGGTAGCGGCCGATGCCGCGCACCTCGATCAGCTGTGTGTGGCCGCCGGAGACCAGCAGGGCCACGTGCGGAAACGGCGGCGGATCGGGCTCGAGCAACGGGGCGAGCAGATGGCCCTCGAGGTGATGCACCCCGAGGGCCGGAAGGCCCCACGCGTAAGCGAGGCTGCGCGCGAGCGCCGCGCCCGTCAGCAGCGCGCCGATCAGCCCCGGGCCGGCCGTATAGACCACCCCCGCGAGGTCCCGCGGGCCGGTGCCGGCCGCCGCAAGCGCCCGCCGCACCAGGGGCAGGAGCTTGCGGACGTGGTCCCGGGAGGCCAGCTCCGGCACCACCCCGCCGTAGGCCCGGTGCAGCGCGACCTGGCTGTAGAGCTCGTGTGCCAGCAGACCGCCGGCCTCGTCCAGGACCGCCGCGGCACTCTCGTCACACGAGGACTCGATGGCGAGCACACGCATTTTTTGCCTTTGCCTCAAGCCTCTACTAGAATTGCCGGCCCACTCGATCCGGCTCTTCGAGTCCGCCGTGTCGCGTCCCTTGGGGGCGCGGGGGGCGAACCTGAGGTCCGGCCCCTACTTGCTTCAGAGGTTTCGATGCCGAGCGTCCGTATCCGCGAGAACGAGTACTTCGATGCCGCCTTGCGGCGTTTCAAGCGCGCCTGTGAGAAGGCGGGCATCCTCACCGAGCTGCGCCGGCGCGAATTCTACGAGAAGCCGACCCAGGAGCGGAAACGCAAGAAGGCCGCGGCCATCAAGCGGCACATGAAGCGCGTCTCCCGCGAGGGCATGCGGCCCGCGCGCTGAGGTGCCTTGGCATGACGCTCAAGGAACGCATCACCGAGGACATGAAGAGCGCGATGCGCGCGGGCGAGAAGGAGCGTCTCGCCACCATCCGCATGGCGCTCGCGGCGATCAAGCAGCGCGAGGTCGATGAGCGCGTGACGCTCGAGGACGGCCAGGTGATCGGCGTGATCGAGAAGATGATCAAGCAGCGCAAGGAGGCGATTGCGCAGTTCCAGAGCGGCGGCCGCGCCGATCTGGTGGCCAAGGAGAGCGCGGAGATCGTGGTGCTCGAGGCGTACCTGCCGGCACAGCTCGGCGCGGCCGAGATCGATGCGCTCATCACCCAGGCGATCGCCGCAAGCGGCGCCGGTTCGGTCAAGGACATGGGCAAAGTCATGGCCGCCATCAAATCCCAGGCCCAGGGCCGCGCCGACATGAGCGCCGTCAGTGCCCTCGTGCGCGATCGGCTGGGCCACCTGCAGGGGTAGTCGACCCCTATCATTCCCCAGAGCTTCATCGACGAGCTGATCGCCCGCACGGACATCGTGGAGGTGGTCGGCTCGCGCGTGCCGCTCACCAAGGCGGGCCGTGAGTACAAGGCCTGCTGCCCGTTCCACACCGAGAAGACCGCCTCGTTCTGGGTCAGCCCCGAGAAGCAGTTCTATCACTGCTTCGGCTGCGGCGCGCACGGCACGGCGCTGCGCTTCCTCATGGAATACGACCACATGAGCTTCCCGGAAGCCATCGAGGATCTCGCCGGTCGGCTGGGGCTTGCCGTTCCGCGCGAGGCGGGCAGCACCCAGGATTCCCAGCACGCCCCGCTCTACGAGCTGATGGGGCGGGTGGCGCGCTTCTATGGCGAGTCGCTGGCCCATGACGAGCGGGCCGGCCGCTACGTGGGCCAGCGCGGGCTCAGCGCCGAGACCGTGCAGCGATTCGCGCTCGGCTACGCCCCGGATGCCTGGAACGCGGTGCTCTCCCGGTTCGGCACGCGCGAGGCCGACCGCCGCGATCTGGCCGCGGCCGGCCTCATCATCGAGCGCGCCGACGGACGCGGCGAGCACCACTACGACCGGTTCCGCGACCGGATCATGTTTCCGATCCGGGACAGCCGGGGCCGAACCGTCGCCTTCGGCGGCCGCGTGCTCGACCGGGGGGAGCCCAAGTACTTGAATTCCCCGGAAACAGCCCTATTTCACAAAGGCCGCGAGCTGTACGGGCTGTACGAGTCCCGGACCGGCGGCAGCCTGAAGAGGCTGGTGGTCGTGGAGGGCTACATGGACGTGGTCCGCCTGCATCAGGCGGGCATCACGTATGCGGTGGCCACACTGGGCACGGCGACGACCCCGGAACACCTCAAGCGCATCTTCCGGCTGGTCCGCGAGGTGGTGTTCGCCTTCGACGGTGACCGGGCCGGGCGCAGCGCCGCATGGCGCGCGCTGCAGCATGCGCTGCCGGAGGCCCGTGAGGGCCGGGAGATCCGCTTCTTGTTCCTGCCCGAGGGCCACGATCCGGACAGCCTGGTCGGCGCCGAGGGGCGCGAGGCGTTCGAGCGCCGCATGGAGAGCGCGCTGCCGCTGTCCGAGTACCTGGTGCGGGAGCTGTCCGGCGAGTCGGATATCACTCACGCCGACGGCCGCGCCCGGCTCGCCGAGGCGGCCCGCCCTCTGGTCGCCAAGGTGCCGCCGGGGGTATATCGGGAACTGCTGATCGGCCGGGTGGCCGAAGTAGTGAAGTTGCCCGCCGAGCGCCTGGAGGCGCTCTGGCAGGACGGGGCAACGGTCCCGGCGCCTGCGCCGCGGTCGCCCGCGCGCGCGAGGCGCAGCGCCGGCCGGGGCAGCCTGGTGCGGCAGGCCATTGCGCGGCTGGTCCGTTTCCCGTCGGCCGCCGCGGCCGTCACCGAGGCCGAGCGGGGCGGACTCGAGGGCTGCCCGGAGCCGGGCGCCGATCTGCTACGGGCGCTCCTGGATGATTTGCGCGCGCGGCCGCTACAGATCTCCGCCCAGGTCATCGAGCGCTGGCGGGAGCGTCCCGGCGGCGAGTACCTGGGACGGGTGCTGGAACGGGAAGCGGTGCTCAATGACGCCGACGCCGCGGCCGTCGAGCTGCGGGCGGCGCTCGAGAAGCTGGCCGGCCTGGGGACCGAGCGGCGTCTGCAGGCGCTCGAGGCCAAAAGCCGGGCCGGACCGTTGACAAGTGATGAATTTAAGGAATTTCAAATGCTTACGTCGAGAAAGCCCGTTCGGGACGGCAAATAGGCCCCGCCGTGAACTTGTGGATACGAAGCCAGCCTCATAGACTAGGTGAATTTACTTTGGCGCCCCTTGAGCCGGCCCGCACCCGCAAGCACATAGGGGTGAGGGTCCCCGCCAAATCCGCCGAGATTCAATGAAAGCCAAGCCCAAGACCTCTGCAACGAGCCGCAAGCGCTCCGCTGCGCATTCCGGCAAGCCCGCCAAAGCCACGAGCGCCGAGAAGGCCTCTCGCGTGGCCGCGCCCAAGGCGCATGCCAAAGCCGCTGCGGCCCCCAAACGCACCGCCGCGACGCGCGTGCACGAGCCAGCCCCAGCCGCCGCCGACCCCAAGCCGGCCGTGGACAAGCGCCTCGCCGGCGAGCGGCGCCCGATGGTCATGCCCGAAGACCGCCAATCGCAGCTGAAGCTGCTCATCGCGCGCGGCAAGGAACAGGGCTACCTCACATACGCGCAGGTGAACGACCACCTGCCCTCCGAGATCGTCGATCCGGAGCAGATCGAGGACATCGTCAACACCATCAACGAGATGGGTATTCCGGTGTACGAGAAGGCGCCGGATACCGAGTCGCTGCTCGCCGGCGAGCCCTCGGCCCCGGCCGACGAGGAGGCCATCGAGGAGGCCGCCGCGGTGCTGGCGGCGCTCGATGCCGAGCTCGGCCGCACCACCGATCCGGTGCGCATGTACATGCGCGAGATGGGCACGGTGGAGCTGCTGACCCGCGAGGGCGAGATCCGCATCGCGCGGCGCATCGAGGAGGGGCTGGAGGCGGTGCGCCGCCAGCTCGCCATGTTCCCGCTGACCCACGAATGCCTGCTCAAGGCCTTCGAGATGGTCAAGAGCGGCCAGACGCGCCTGGTGGATGTGATCGTCGGCTTCGTCGATCCCAACGCACCGGACGTGATCGCCCAGCCGCAGAACCCGACCAAGGTGGAAGTGGCCGCGGCGCAAGAGTCCGAGGAGGACGAGAGCGAGGACGAGTCGGACAGCGAGGAGGAAGCCGTCGACTCCGGTCCCGACCCGCAGGAGGCCGCCGAACGCTTCGCGCGCCTGGCAAAGGCCTATGCGCAGATGCTCAATTCCATTGAGAAGCACGGCTCGCACGATCCCAAGGCGCTGAAGGCGCGCAAGAAGGCCGCCGACGAGTTCCTGGAGCTGAAGCTCTCCCCGCGCATGTTCGATGCGCTGATCGCGAACCTGCGCGGGCACATCCGCGAGATCCGCCAGCTCGAGAAGGAGATCATGAGCCTGGCGGTGCGCGATTGCGGCATGCCGCGCAAGGACTTCATCGCCACGTTCCCGAAGAACGAGACGAACGCACGCTGGCTGGCCAAGCACATCAAGGCCGGCAAGAAGTACTCCGTGGCGCTCGCCAAGGTGGAAGCGGAGATCGAGCGGCGCCAGAGCAAGCTCTCGAGCCTGGAGAAGGATCTGCACCTCTCGATCAACGAGATCAAGGAGGTCAACCGGGAGGTGTCGATCGGCGAGGCCAAGGCGCGCCGCGCCAAGAAGGAGATGGTCGAGGCGAACCTTCGCCTGGTGATCTCCATCGCCAAGAAGTACACCAACCGCGGGTTGCAGTTCCTCGACCTGATCCAGGAAGGCAACATCGGCCTGATGAAGGCGGTCGACAAGTTCGAATACCGCCGCGGCTACAAGTTCAGCACCTACGCCACCTGGTGGATCCGGCAGGCCATCACCCGCTCGATCGCCGACCAGGCCCGCACCATCCGCATTCCGGTGCACATGATCGAGACGATCAACAAGCTGAACCGAATCTCGCGGCAGATGCTGCAGGAGATGGGGCGCGAGCCGACGCCGGAGGAGCTCGCGGTGCGCATGGAGATGCCCGAGGACAAGGTGCGCAAGGTGCTGAAGATCGCCAAGGAGCCGATTTCGATGGAAACACCGATCGGCGACGACGAGGACTCGCACCTGGGCGATTTCATCGAGGACACCTCGGTGGCCTCGCCGATCGACCAGGCGACCATGGAATCGCTGCGCGAGACCACGCATGCGGTGCTGGCGCAGCTCACCCCGCGGGAAGCGAAGGTGCTGCGCATGCGCTTCGGCATCGACATGAACACCGACCACACCCTCGAGGAGGTCGGCAAGCAGTTCGACGTCACCCGCGAGCGGATCCGGCAGATCGAGGCCAAGGCACTGCGCAAACTGCGCCATCCGAGCCGCAGCGAGCAGCTGCGCAGCTTCCTGATGGAAGACTGATTCGGCGGGGGAGCGGGCTGACGTGCCGGGCGCGCGAGCGCCCGGAGCGGCTCGCGCCACGACAGCCAAGCGCAATGGCCCAAGGAGAGGCCCGGGCCGCGATCGGCGGGGAGCCCCCGCCTAGATCCCGAGTTTGCCCAAGGCGTCGGTGAGCTGACGCAGCAGCTCCGCCAGGGCCGGATGGTCGGTCTCGAACCGCATCGCCAGCGCCTCCAGGCGCGGCGCATGTCCGGCCACCGCGCCGCCCTCGCTCGCTCCTTCCCCGAGCGCGCGGCCGATGTCCTGCACCAGCGCACCCAGGAGCTTGCGCGATTCCTCGTCGATCGAGCCGCTCTGGCTCAACCGCTCGTGCACCCGTGCCAGCAGCTCGCGCAGACTCTCTTCGCTTGTGCGCTCTTGGTTCATCGACCGCTCCGTTGCCTCTCCGTCGCCGATTCTAGCCGAGAACCCCGCGGCGCAAGTGGACTCCGTTGAGCCGAGGGCGTAGAACATTCGCCTGGCAAACCTCGAGGTCGCAGAACAATCGTGGACAAGATCGACCGCGAGATCGTGCGCTGCCTGGAGCAGAATGCGCGCCTGTCCTTCGCCGACCTCGGCCAGAAAGTCGGCCTGTCCAAGACCCCCTGCTGGCAGCGCGTGCGCACGCTCGAGCGGCAGGGACTGATCCGGGGCTACCGGGCGGAGCTCGATGCCGAGCGGCTGGGCCTCAGGGTGCACGCCTTCGTGTACGTCAGCATCGATTCGGCGCGTTACGCGGACTTCGAAGCCGCCGCGGCGATGCACCCGGCGGTGTTGCAGTGCTACACCACGGCCGGTCAGGCCGACTATCTGATGCACGTCCTGGTGGGCGAGATCGCCGCGCTCGACGAGCTGCTGCGCATGCAGATCAGCCGCATGCCCGGAGTGCAGTGGATTGAAACGACGGTGTGCATGAAGACCATCAAGCCGCGCTCGCCCGTCAGCGGCTGTCTGCTCCCTTGAGAGCTCGGGAAGCCGGCGCCGGGTGCGCGTGCGATCCATCGCATTGAGTCTGGGCCTGGTAGGATTCGAACCTACGACCAAGGGATTCACTCTGCCCCGGCGTTTCCGCCGGGAGTGGACTATCTCTTCACCCGTGAACGGCGCGCGCCGTCAGAGCACGGCGATTCGCTCCGTCCGTGTGGGTGCGGGATGCTCCTGCCTGTCATTAAGGGCACTGCAGCCCTCAGGTAGTCTCTGCACCTTCCGGCGGTGCACCGCCGGCTCGGCTCAGGATTGCCATGAGGCGGATGCGATCCGCAGCTCGAAGGTTCCCCTGAATTCATCCCGTCCACTGTGCGCGTTTCCGCGCCCAGGCACCCTTTTCGATGAGTCCCCTGCACTAACCGCTGTGCTACAGGCCCACGCCGCAGTATTGTAGCCACTCCACCGGCGGTTGTGCTCGCCCCGCAGCCCCGGGTGCCGGGTCGGCTCCGCCCCTGATCGGACAACGGGCGCGCATATTGTGGCTGCATACATCGCCCTGCTTCGCGCCGTCAACGTCGGTGGCAACGTGCTGCCGATGCCGGCGCTCCTCCAGATGTGCCGCTCCGCCGGGTTCGAGCGGGCCCGCACCTACATCGCCTCGGGCAACGCGCTCTTCACGAGCCGCCGCGGCGCGCACAAGGTCAAGAGCGCACTCGAGAGCCGGCTCGCTGACTACCTGGGCAAGCCGATCGACGTGCACGTGCGCACGGCCGCGGAGCTCGCGGCGGTGCTCACCGCCAATCCCTTTCCAGAGGCCCCGCCGAGCCGCACGGTGGCGGTGTTTCTCGAGGAGCCGCCGCCGGCCGGTGCGCTCGAAGCCGTGCGCGGCCGAAAACGCGAGATGCTGGCGCTCGGTACGCGCGAGATCTATGTGGTATATCCAGACGGGATTGCCGCCTCGACGCTTGTCATTGCGGCGGCCAGGGCCGGCACGGCGCGCAATATGAATACCGTCGCCAAGCTCGCGGCGCTCGCCGCCGCGCTGTAGGACGGATGCGGGGAGACATGGCGGGCAAGACAGTCGAGCAGTGGCTCGGGGAGTATTCGCTCTCGCATCAGCATCCGCTCAACCGCGCGCTGCACACGGTCTGCGTGCCGGCGATTCTCTTTGCGATCATCGCGCTGCTGTGGGACCCGCGTCTCGCCGGCGTGCGCGCAGCGTATCTGCTGATGATCCTGGTCGCGCCGTTTTACGTGCGGCTCGGCGTGAAGGCGCTTGCCGTGATGGCCGCAGAGCTTGCCGCCTGCGTGCTGATTCTGCTTTTCTGGCCGCACGCGATTCCCCTCCTGCCGGCGGCCATCGCCCTGTTCATCGTCGCCTGGATCGGCCAGTTCGTCGGACATGCCATCGAGGGGCGCCGCCCGAAATTCTTCCAGGATCTGACCTTCTTGCTCATCGGCCCGTTGTGGGTGGTTATGAAGTGAGCGCCGGCAGGCCGGCGGCCGGCCCTCGGGAGGACTCTTCATGGCGGCTCAAACCGTGTTGCCGCTCGACGGCGGCTGTGACTGCGGGCGCGTCCGCTACCGGCTGACGACACGCCCGCTGTTCGTGCACTGCTGCCATTGCCGTTGGTGCCAGCGCGAAAGCGGCGCGGCGTTCGCGCTGAATGCGCTGATCGAGACGGAGCGGGTGGTGCATCTGCGCGAGGAGCCGCAGATCATCGACACCCCCTCGATGAGCGGCAAGGGCCAGCGGATCGCGCGCTGCCCGCACTGCCACGTGGCGCTCTGGAGCCACTACGCCGGGGCCGGGCCGATCCTGCGCTTCGTGCGGGTCGGGACCCTGGATGAGCCCGATCGGCTGCCCCCGGACATCCATATCTTTACCGCCTCCCGACAACCCTGGATCATCCTGCCCCCGGGCACCCCGGCCGTGCCCGAGTACTACGATCCGAAGGCGTATTGGCCTCCCGAGAGCCTGGAGCGCCGCCAGGCCTTCCTGCCGCAGCTGCGCGCCTACCGGGCAGCTCGGGGGGATTAGCTCCCCAGCCGCTCCCCGGCGCTCGTCATGGGCGGCGTGCTGCCGGCGCGGGGCTGGCGCCGGCCCCGGGGGAGCGGGCCGTGGGGGTGCGCTGTAACTTTTCCGCTGGCGCGGTGTTCTTGCCTCAAAAGATGATCTATCCGTGCAATTGGCAAGCTCAAGGCCCGATTCTCGAGAGTTCGCAGCGTTTATGCGCGCCTATCAGGACATGGTTTTCTCTACGGCAATGCGCCTGAGCGGCAGCCCAGCGCAGGCCGAGGACATCAGCCAGGAGGTGTTCCTGAAGGCCTATGAGCACTTCGAGCGGCTGCGGGAAAGCCCGACCGCCGGCGGCTGGCTGAAGACCGTCGCCACGAATCTTACGCTGAACCACCTCACCCGCCACCGCAAGCGGTGGCGGCTGTTCTCCGAGGTGTTCACCGACGCGTCCCGCGAGGAGGACATCGAGGATGCGAGCGCCTCCCTGGAAGGCGCGCTGCAGCAGCTCGAGGAGCAGCAGCGGCATGCGCTCATCGAGCAGGCGTTGCGCCAGCTCCCCGAGCACCAGCGGGTGCCGCTCGTGCTGTTTCACTTCGAGGAGATGTCCTACCTGGACATCGCCGCGCGCCTGGGCCACTCGCTGGCCAAGGTCAAGACGGACATCCTGCGCGGCCGCCTCGCCATGGCCAAGTCGCTCGCCGGAAGCGGACTCGGGCCGAACGCCGATCGGAGCTGTGCGCCAACATGAAACCCCGCGACCCCCTTCACGAACAGCGGCTCGAGCGCCTGACGCACCAGGCGCTGCGTCAGCTCCCCCCGTGCCACGCGCCCGCCTCGCTCGAGGCGCGCGTACTGAGTGAGATCGAGCGGCGTGCCGGCGCCGCGCAGCGCGGCGTGGGCATTGCCCGCTGGCCGGCCGCCGCGCGCACGCTGCTGATCGCGGCCTGTGCGTTGTGCGTGCCGCTGGTGTGGATGCTCGTGGCGCAGCTCCGCGGTCACGTGGCGCATGCATTGGCCGGCTCCAGCGTGGGGCACGTGGTCCAGGGCGTGAGCGGCACCAGCCATGCGCTGCTTTCCCTCGGCGAGCTCGCCGCGCGCCTCGCACACCTGATTCCGCAAGACTGGCTACTGGGCGGGTTGTTCATCGTCAGCGCCATATACGCGGTATTGATCGCGCTCGGCTACCTCCTGCTCTACCCCTCCCTGCCGCATTCCAAGGCCCACACCGTATGAACACGCTGACTCGCTGGTTTCTGACTGGAGCATTGCTCATCTGCCTGAGCGGCTGCTCCGCGCCTGCCCAGGCCGGACAGGCCGTGATCCGGACGGGCGGGTCCTCGGGAGGCGCCAACGTGACGGCCACCTCCGGCCACGGCAAGACCGAGGTGCAGATCGGCTCGAGCGGCATCAACGTGACCAGCGGCTCGAGCCACGTGCGCATCGGCGGCGCCGGCATCGGCGTCATCGGCACAAGCAAGTCCGTGGTGATCGTGACCCACTCGCATCACCCCTGCCCCAGCGGCCGGGAGGTGGTCGAGATCGGCCACGACGCGCGGCTCGCGGCCGGCGAAAGCGCATGCGACGTCGTGTCGATCTTCGGGGACAGCGTAGTCCACGGGAACGTGTCGGATTCCGCAGTTGCGATCTTTGGCGACCTGCATGTCACCGGCAGTGTCGGCAACAGCACGGTGTCGATCTTTGGTGATTCCAACATCAACGGGCCGGTCGCCGGCAACGCCGTGTCCATCTTCGGCGACCTGAAGCTCGGCCCGAGCGCGATCATCCAGGGCCAGGCCGTGAACCTGTTCGGCTCGGAGGAGCGTGCTCCGACGGCCGTGGTCCAGGGCGGCACCGTCAACCTGATGTCGGGGGTCTTTCACGGCGCGCATGGGCTGGAGGCCTGGAGCAGGCACTGCCTGATCCTCGGACGGCTGCTCGCCCCGCGGCTGGACATCGGCTGGGCGTGGACCGTCGCGATCGGGATTCTGCTGTTCTACGCGCTGCTGGCCCTGCTGTTCCACGACGGCACACAGCGCTGCGTGCGGACGCTCGATGAGCATCCGGGCGCATCGATTCTCGCCGCGATCGCCATGGTGCTGCTGACGCCCATTCTGATGCTGGCGCTGGTATTCACCATCGTCGGCATCTTCGCCATCCCGCTGTTCTGGCTGGCGCTGCTGTGCGCGGGCATCTTCGGCCGGGTGGTCGCGATCGGCTGGCTCGGCGGGCGCATCCTGCGCGGCCTGCGCAGCGGCATCACCCAGCCGGCGCTGCACGTGCTGCTCGGCGGCCTGCTGGTGCTGGCCCTCTACATGGTTCCGGTGCTGGGCCTCATCGTCTACGCCCTGATCGGCCTGCTCGGCTTCGGTGCGGTCATCTACACGCTGCTGCTCGCCATGCGGGCGGCGCGCGGCGCGAGCCCACCGGGCGTCGCGAGCGGCGGCTTCACGGCGGCCGAGGCCACCGCCGGCGCGGCGGGACCGGCCACCGAGCCGCCGCCGGCCGGCACGGCCGAGCCGCTGGGCGTCGCCGCTGCGCCGCCGGCGGCCCCGATGGAGTTCACCACGCTGCCGCGGGCGGGATTCTGGCTGCGCATGCTCGCGCTGCTGATCGACGTGGTGCTGGTCGGCTTCGCCCTCAGCCTGATCGGGCATCACGGCACCAACGGCATGCTGCTGCTGCTGGCCGCATACGGTGCGGTCATGTGGAAGCTCAGGGGCACGACCGTCGGCGGCATCATCTGCCACCTGCGGGTCGTGCGCATCGACGGCCACCCGGTCAACTGGGAGACCGCCATTCTGCGCGCGCTGGGGTGCTTCCTGTCACTGGTGGCCGCCGGGTTCGGGTTCTTCTGGATCGCGTTCGATCGCGAGCGCCAGGCCTGGCACGACAAGATCGCCGGCACCGTGGTGGTGCTGGTGCCCAAAGCACGCGGGTTGGTCTGACATGAGCACCCCCTTCGATCAACACACCCGATCCGTGCTCGCGCCGTCGGCTGCGCCTGCCGAGCAGGATGAGTCGCGCAGCTGGATCGCGCGGGAGGACGCCCGCCACCCGGAGCTGGCGCAGCGGCGCCCGCGCCTCGCGCGCAAACACTGGCTGATCCTGGCCGGCGCAGGTCTCGCGGCCGTGATCGCCGCCGGAGTGTGGATGCACGCGGCAGCGACACCGCCCGCGCGGATCGCGCTCGCGAACCGGCCCGACGTGCCGCTGGTGAGCACCCTGGTGCCGGGAGTGCAGCCGGTGAGCACCCAGGTGCTGGTCACCGGCACCATCTCGGCGCGCCACGATCTGCCGATCGGCGACGGCGGGCAGGCCGGCCGCATCGTCAAGGTCTATGTGCAGGTCGGGGATGTGGTCAGGCGCGGTCAGATCCTCGCCCGGCTCGATGACTCGGTGCTCAAGCCCCAGGTCGCCGAGCTCGTCGCCTCGCTCGCCAGGGCGCGCGCCCAGGCGACGCTGTCGGCCGCCGAGTACCGGCGGGCCCTCGAGATCGGCCCCGATGGCGGCCTCTCGCGGCAGAACATCGAGCAGAGCCAGGCCACGGCCGCAATGGACGCGGCCAATGTCCAGATGGTCGCAGCGCAACTGCAGCAAAAGCGCGCGCAGCTCGCGCTCACCCGCATCCTGGCGCCCGTCTCGGGCATCGTCCTGACCCGCTCTGCCGAGGTCGGCCAGGTCGCCAGCCCCGGCGGCCCGGCGCTGTTCACCCTCGAGGACGCCGGCCAGGTGGAGCTCAAGGGCCAGGTGCCCGAGCAGGATCTGGCCTCGCTCAAGTTCGGCCAGCCAGCCAAGGTCTACCTGATCGGCTATCGGCAGCCGTTCCCGGGACGCATCTGGCTGCTCGGCGCGACCGTCAACCAGCACAGCCGCCTCGGCCAGGTGCGCATTGCGCTCGACCCGAATCCGGCGCTGCGGCCGGGCGCCTTCGCGCGCGCGGTGATCACCGAGAGCCACGCCGAGCGCCCGGTGCTGCCCCAGACGGCGGTCATGACCGATTCGGCCGGCTCGTACGTCTTCATCGTCGATCGCAAGGACATCGTCGTCAGGCGTCGCGTCGAGCTCGGGGGCGTGATCGCCTCGGGCGTCGTCATCGCCAGGGGCCTCACCGGGCGGGAACGGGTGGTGACGCTCGCGGGCGGCTTCCTGCAAAACGGCGAGGCCGTGCGGGTCGCGCCCGAGAAGGGGGCGCGCTCGTGAGACGCCTGTCGGCTTGGGCGATCCGCCACCCGCTGCCGCCCATCGTGCTGTTCGTGGTGCTGCTGTTCGTCGGCGCAGTGTCCTTCATGCGCCTGCCGGTGACACTCAATCCCCACCTCTCCTACCCGATCGTGTCGGTACAGATCACCGAGCCGGGCGCAGCCCCGGAGGAAGTCGAGACTCAGATCGTGCGCCGCGTCGAGGCGGCGGTCGCCGGCATCGGGAATATTCACCATATCCTCTCGACGGCGTACCAGGGCGGAGAGGAGACGGACGTCGAGTTTCAGATCGGCACGCCCATCGACCGCGCCGTCACCGAAGTGCGCGATGCGGTCACGCAGGTCCAAGCCGACCTGCCCAACGACATCCTGCCGCCGGTGGTGCAGCGGGTGAAGGTCGACGGCGGACCGATCGTCTATTACGCGGTCAGCTCCACCAACATGAGCAACCGGGCCGTCTCCTGGTTCATCGACAACACCATCACCAAGAAGCTGCTCAGGGTTGCGGGCGTGGCGCAGGTGTCGCGCTACGGCGGCGTCGACCGCGAGATCCGCGTCGAGCTCGACCCGGGGCGCATGCAGGCCCTCGGCATCACCGCCTCGCAGGTCAACCAGCAGTTGACCAACCTCAACATCGATCTGCCCGGCGGCCGCGCCGATCTCGGCGACGGCGAGCAGACCATCCGCGTGCTCGGCGGCGCGCACACCGCGTGGCAGCTCGGGCAGACGCAGATTGCGCTGCCCGGCGGCCGGTTCGCGAAGCTGAGCAGCATCGCGACGGTGCGCGACGGCGCCGCCGAGGTGCGCAGCATCGAGCTGTTCGACGGGCGCCCGGCGATCTCCTTCGGTGTGCAGCGCTCGCGAGGGACCTCGGACGTTTCGGTGCTGCGAGGCGTGCAGCGGGCGCTCGCCAAGATCCGCAAGGAATACCCCGGCGTCAACATCCACCGGACGTTCACCTCGGTCACCTACACCGAGCAGATGTACCACTCGGCGCTCGAGGCGCTGATCGAGGGCTCGATCCTCTCGGTGCTCGTGGTCTGGCTGTTCCTGCGCGACGTGCGCGCGACACTGATCGCGGCGCTGGCGATCCCGCTGTCGGCCATCCCGGCGTTCGCCCTGATGAAATTCATGGACTTCACGCTCAATCAGGTGAGCCTGCTCGCGCTGTCGATGGTCTCCGGCGTGCTCGTCGATGACGCCATCGTCGAGATCGAGAACATCGTGCGCCACAAGCGCATGGGCAAGAGCGCCTTCCAGGCCGCGCTCGATGCGGCTGATCAGATCGCGCTCGCGGTCGTTGCGACATCCTGCACCATCATCGCGGTGTTCGTGCCCGTGAGCTTCATGGGCGGCATCATCGGCCAATACTTCAAGCAGTTCGGGCTGACGGTCGCCGCTGCAGTATTGTTCTCGCTGCTGGTCGCGCGGATGCTGACACCCGTGATCGCCGCTTACACTCTGAAATCAGAGCCGGAGCCGGAACATCGCGACGGCCCGTTCATGGCCTGGTACCTGCGCGTGCTGAACTGGTGCGTGCACCATCGCTGGAAGACGATCGTGCTGGGCGTGGTGTTCTTCGCCGCCTCGGTGTTCGGCCTGGCGGTGATGCCGAAGACCTTCATCCAGCAATCCGACATGAGCAGTGCCTCGCTGCAGATCGAGCTACCGCCCGGCGTGCAGCTCGCCGACACCGAGAAGGTGGCCAACGAGGCCTACCGCATCATCGCCCGCCAGCGCGACGTCGTCTCCATCGACGAGTCGGTCGGCGTCAACAGCAGCGTGCGCCAGGCCAATCTCGGCATCACCCTGGTACCGCCTGATCAGCGCAAGCTGAGTCAGGAGCAGTGGCAGAACCTGATGCTCACGAGGCTGCACAGGATTCCGAACGCTCAGCTTTATTTCCAGAACTTCAACGGCGACAGCGATGGCCACGACATCACCATCGACCTGACCGGCAACAACCTGACGCTGCTCGAGCACACCGCCCGCAAGGTGATGGCCGAGATGGCGACGCTGCCGGATCTGCGTGACGTCAGTTCCGAGGACGGGCTGCCGCGGCCCGAGATCCGCATCCGGCCGCGGTTCGACCTGGCCGCCAATCTCGGCGTGACGGTCGCCGATATCAGCCAGACGATCCGCATCGCCACCATCGGCGATCTGCTGCAGAACGATGCAAAATTCACCCTGCCCGACCGGCAGGTGCCCATTCTGGTGAATCTGAAGCGCTCGGCGCGCAGCGATCTGACCACGCTCGAGAATCTGCCCGTGCCCACCGCCGGCGGCGGCTCGGTGCCGCTGAAGGCCGTGGCCGAATTCGGCTTCGGCGAGGGTCCGACCCGCATCCACAGCCGCGATCAGCGCCTGCGCATCGCCATCGATGCCGACCTGAACGGTGTGCAGCTCGGCAGAGCGATGAAGCAGATCCATGCGCTGGCGGCGCTGCGCCATCTGCCACCGGGGGTGCATCTGGCCGAGACCGGCAACGTGCGGCTGATGTCCGAGCTGTTCACCGATTTCATGATTGCCATGGGGACAGGCGTGTTGCTGGTGTTCGCGGTGCTGGTGCTGCTGTTCGCCCGGGTGCTGCAGCCGGTCACGATTCTCTCGGCGCTGCCGCTGTCCATCGGCGGCGCGGTCGCGGCGCTGTTCATCGCCCACGAGCCGCTGTCCCTCGGCGTGATGATCGGCTTTCTGATGCTGATGGGCATCGTGGCCAAGAACTCGATTCTGCTCGTGGATTTCGCCATCGAGGAGATGCGCGCCGGCAAGGATCGTCTGACCGCGCTGCTCGAGGCGGGCCACAAGCGCGCCCGTCCCATCGTCATGACGACCATCGCCATGGTGGCCGGGATGCTGCCGGTGGCGTTCGCCATCGGCGACTCGTTCCGCGCGCCCATGGCAATCGCCGTGATTGGCGGCCTGATCGGCTCCACCGCGCTGACTCTCGTGGTCGTGCCGGCCGGGTTCACTCTGGTCGACGACATCGAGCGCTGGATCGGGCCAAAGCTGGCGCGGGTGCTCATCGCCGAGCCGGGCGCATCCCAGCAGGGCACTGCTCCGGTCGATGCCCCGCCGGCCGCCCCGGCGGGTTAGCATACCCTCCAAGGGGGAGGTTGCAGATATGAACAATCCAGTGACTGCCTGTATGGGTGCGGCGGGGCTGCTGGCGCTCGCCACGCTCACGGCCTGCTCGGTCCGTGTGGGCGACTCGAACTCACGCGGAACGCTCTCCATCGCCGCGAACGAGGTGCGCATCTCGGTCGCCGACGCTCCGAAGGCCTACGTGCAAAGCGGCGGCGGACTGGTGATCGGCGGGCGTACCGTGGCGCTGACCCCGGCGCAGCAGAAGCTGGCGCAGCGCTATTACCAGTACGCGCTCGGCATCACGGCCGCCGGCAAGGCCACGGGCGAGGCGGGCGGGCACTTGGGCATTGCGATCGTCGGATCGCTCTTCTCGGCGCTGTGGCACGACAATTCGGCGATCATCAATCGCACGGCGCACGCGGGTGCGGCCGAGGTCCGGGCGAACGTGCAGAGGCTGTGCGCCCAGATGGCGGGGCTCGAGACCGTGCAGAACATGCTCGCGGCCTCGCAGCCCTCGTTCGCCCCGTACCGCATCATCCGCCAGAAGGACGTGACGCAGTGCTTCAAGGGCAGCGAGCGGCACGGCGGCCGCAAGAGCTGATCGAGCGGACTGCCTCCGGCGAGCGCGCCTCTCAGGCGCGGCTGCCGTCATGCGCCATCTGGTCTGCGGCCCGCGGCGAATCGATCTTGGCGATGCGGATATCGAGGTCCCCGCGGCGCCGCTCGCCGAGGCGCCGCTCGCAGATGCCGCGGCCGTACAGCGCCCCGCCCATGATTGGAGCGCGACTGAGCACCCGATCGTAAGCTCGGATCGCGGCCCGGTAGTGCCCGAGGCGCATCAGCTCCAGGCCGTCGGCAGTGAGCACCTGGAGCGCATAGGGCCTGCGCTCGAGCGCGGCCGAGCATTCCGCCAGCGCCTGGTGCAGCGCGACTCCATTTGAGGCCTGCAGCCAGCACAAGCCCGCGAGCGCCAGCGCCGAATGCGCCGCGGCCCGCGCCGCCGCGAAATCGCGCCTCGCCAACACGCTCTGCCCCAGTTTGCTGTAGACGATGCCACGCATGTCGAGAAGGCTGCGGTGGATCTCGCGGCGCCAGCTGGCAACGGCCACTCGCTGCCGCAGCAGCGCATCCAGGGTGCGAAGCGCACGGTGGTAGTGTCCCGAGGACGAATCCAGACTCGCGAGCGCCATCAGCGCGGCGGAGTCGCCCGGATGGGCCTTCAACGCTTTGCGCAGGTCGGCGCGCCGCCCGACCAGATCGCTCCACGGGCGATATTTCATGCGCATCGTATAGGCGCTCCCGGAGGCCGAGTGCAGATGCACTCCCCGGCTCATCAGCTCGCGCGCGCGTGCCGGCGCGCCGAATGCGCTGTCGATGCGGCCCGCCACGAAGAACGCGGCGGGACTGTCCGGCAGAGCCCGGACCAGCAGTTCGGCCTGATGCCGGGCCGCGCCCCGCTGCGCGGCGCGCGCCAGGATCGCGGCGCGCATCCAGTAGAGTTGTACCAGCCCGGGACCGGGCGGCACCGCTCGGATCATCAGGCCCGCGTCCGCCGCCGCGTGCTTGAGCTCGCCGCGGCGCAGGTAGGCCTGGCAGCGGAACTCCAGCGCCATCACCAGTTTCGGTTCGATCGTCAGTGCCGCGGTGAGGGAGCGGATCGCGGTGCGCATCCGTCCGGTATCGAAGGCGAGGACACCGGACACCAGATGCACCTGCACGGTGCGCGGATTGCGCGCGCGCGCCGCCGCGGCGTCGCGGGCCGCGAGCGCGGCGTTGCCCTCCCAGATATAGGCCAGCGCGCGCAGCGCGAGCAACGTGCCGCGCGGGCCCTGGAGTTTGATCACGCGATTCACTTCCGCGATCGCTCGTCGCAGTTGGCCCTGCTTCATCATCGCGAGGGCGTCCCGGTAGTCCTGCGCCGCTGCAGCGCGCTTGGCGGCCGCACGGCGGGTGATGAGGGCGGCCGGGGCGCGCACGTAGAGATTCGAGTCGGACAGGCGGCGCAAAATGCGCTGATCCCGGGCTGCCTCATGGGCCGGAAATTCCCGCGCCACGCTGCGCTGGGTCGCCACAGCCCTGAACACCTCGCCTCGAATCCTCGCGCGGCGACGAAAGCGCATACCCGCGACCGTCCGGTCGATGTCGGCGCCGACCACGGTGAACCCGCGGCCGTGCTGCGGCAGGCGGATGACTTCACTGCTGCGGGTGTAGTAGGGATACGCGACCGCGTAGGGCGCGGCGCGATTCGGGCCGGACGAACGGGAAAAGTCCGCCACGTAGCCGACGCCGAGGCCGTCGGTCAGATAGTCATGATCGCGCCACTGCAGTCTGGCGGTCCCGTCCATGGTGAGCCGTTCGGCGTGTGCCTTGCGGTCATAGCGGGCCGAGACGGTTTTGACCTGCACGAAATCGTAGCGCTGTGCCCAGTAGCGGCGCAGGCTCTCATCGAGCTGATCCGGTGTGAGGTTGGCGAGGCGTTGCTCGAAGAACACCCCGACGGCGCCTCGCATGCTGGTCTCGACGTGGAAGGGCGCCGGCCGGAGGATGCCGGCGGCCGCATCGATCGTGATGCGTGTGTCGAACAAGGGATGCTTGGGCGGCGGCGGCACCATCCTCAGCAGGCGCGCCCCGCGCGCGATCAACGGCAGGCCCCAGTGGTAGTACGGGATGTGCAGCTGCCTCAGGCTGCGATCACCGAGCCGTGTGCCGTCGAGCCAGTAGGTGCGCCCGGCGATGACGGCCCGCACCAGCACGTGATCGAACAGCTGGATCATCGGCAGCCGGCCTGCCACTATGTCCCCGGCCGTGACGTTCACCGCCACGGGCTCGGCTTGGATGCCGAGCGCGTGCAACAGCGCGAGCAGCAGCACGGTCTTGCCCTTGCAGTCACCGAAGCGCCGCGACCAGGTCAGATCGGCCGGCGCCGGCCGCAGGCCGCCGTCATTCAGATCGAGGAACAGATAGCGCACCTGATTCTCGACGAGGCGCAGTGCGAGCGCGGCCTGGCGGCGCGGAGCGGCGGTTGCCGCGCGAATGCGCGCCACCTCGGCGCGCAGCGGCGAGTGCGCGCCGAGCTGCGCCGCCTTGCTGTAAAGCGGCGCGAAGCGCCTCGCCAGCTGCGCCCAGGAGCGGAACGCGCTGAGGTCGATGCGCCGCTCGACCTGGAAGCGCAGCGGCGCGAAGCGCGGCTCGATCACCGGCTGCGCGTTGTGCATGGTGACGCTGACGCCGACCTGCGCGCCGTCTCGTATCCGATGCACTCCCGCGAGCCCCCGGCCCGCCTGCCAGCGGATCGGCAGCGAGGCACGCCACAGCGCACGCATGTGCAGCAGCACCACGGGCAGCGTCGGCGGGATCTGGATTTCGGCCGCGGGTGTGCCGTCGAGCAGCGGCTCGCGGCGCACGAGGGTATAGGCGACCTCGACGATGTCGCCGACGCGCAATCCCGGCGGCTGCAGTATGGCCGTCAGCGTGTCATCGAGCGTGGCGGCCTCGAGGTTGGTCTCGCGCTTGGCGATGGTGAAGCGCCGGCCGTTGGCGAGCAGGTTCATGACCTTGCCGCCGCGCACGAGATCGACCTTGTGCACGATCATGACGTCGGTATCGGGATTCCACGTCAGCGCGATTGTGCCGAGCGCCGAGAGCCCCTGAGGCGTCTGGATCCGCACGGCGTTCTCGACGTAGTAGCGGACCGTGTCGGCAGTCAACTCGACCTGGCGATCGGCGAGCAGAAACTTGACCGCGGCCTGCCCAGCCGGACCGGCCGCCGGCACGCGCTGCGGGCTCACCCACGCGCCCGTCGGGCCGAAGCGCAGGTGGTTGGCGGCGACCGCGGCGTTGAGCCAGAGCAGCGCGACGAATCCGACGGCGATGCGGCGCATCGACACGGTGTCCCCCCTCCTTTCCAATGATGCCGGTCGGCTGCGGCACGCGGGCCCATTGCCCAAGGGCAACGGAATCCGCCGCGCAGCGGGCGTATCTTAACATCCGCCCGCGCTGCGGCCCCGAGCACCCGTCGGTCAGTGCGGATCGGGCAGCACGAACGTGCCGCGCGCCGCTGTGCTGCTGAGGCGCTGCGGGCTGTACCAACGCTCGAGCGCGCCGCGCTCGAGCAGATCGGGGTTGGCCGCCGCGAACGCCGCGAAATCCTGCGGCGCGCCCGCGGCGAGCCGCTCGGCGATGAGCGAGAGGAACGCAAGGGTCACGGTCTGGTGGAATTTCTCCGGCCGGCCTTCGCGCGCGCACAGGCGCCGCAGGCCGTTGGAGTAGCGCAGAGCGCTCTCGGGAAAGTCGTAGCGGCGGAGCATCTCGTAGGCCATGCGCACATGCTCGCGGTGCGTGAAGCGCGCCGGATCGAGCCGCCCGCGCTGGAAGCGCTCGAGCTCCGCACACGCCTCAATGCGCTTCATCGGATTCACGCAGTCTGTGGGCGTCCGCCGCGGTGAGCTCGAGGCCGTAGACCCGCCTCAGCGCCCTGATCTTGCGCAGCGTCTCGGGGGAGAACGGCGCGCGCCCTTCGAACGCGTGCAGCACCACACCCTCGATGAGGTCGCCGAGCGACAGATCGAGGTCCGCGGCCAGGGCCTTCAGCACCTTCAGCACGCGGCTCTCGATGCGCACGCCGGTCTGCACTCGCGTCACGGTCTTCATGCCAATATGGTACCGATGTACATTGGTACCGTAAAGTGCGCGGGCCGCGGCACCGGCGCATCGCAGCGGCGCTGCGGCCCGGCGCCCGGTAAGATGTGCTCTGGCATCGAATCGGGAGCCCGGGCGCGACCGGACGGCGCCGCCCGGGGAACCCGCGCGGCGCTCAAGGGTCAATCCGGCTCTCGGGAACACTCTGGAGGCACCCCGCCATGTCCGGCACCGGCCCGCTCGCCCAAACCGCCCCTGCCGCAAACTCCGCCCGTGCAGGCGCAGCGCAGACCGCCTTCACCCGGCTGCGCGAGTACCTGCGCACCCAGATCCTCGGCCAGGAGACGCTGGTCGAGCGGCTGCTGGTGGCACTGCTCTCGGACGGTCACCTGCTGGTGGAGGGACCGCCGGGGCTCGCCAAGACCCGTGCCATCAAGGCGCTGGCGCACGCGGTAGAGGCCGATTTCCAGCGCGTGCAGTTCACCCCCGATCTGCTGCCGGCAGACCTGACGGGCTCTGACATCTACCGCCCCGAGGAGGGCTCATTCCGCTTCCAGCGCGGACCGCTGTTCCACAATCTGATCCTCGCCGATGAGATCAACCGGGCGCCGGCCAAGGTGCAATCGGCGCTGCTCGAGGCGATGGCCGAGCGTCAGATCAGCGTCGGCGCGGCCAGCTACCCGCTGCCGCCGCTGTTTCTGGTCATGGCCACCCAGAACCCCATCGAGCAGGAAGGCACCTATCCGCTGCCGGAGGCGCAGCTCGACCGGTTCATGCTGCACACCCGCATCGACTATCCCGACCGCGCCACGACGCTCAAAGTGATGGCGCTCGCGCGCAGCGAGGCGATCAGCCAGCGTGAGCTCGCCCCGCCGGCACAGCGGGTCAGCCAGGAGCTGGTCTTCGCTGCGCGGCGCGAGGTCCTCGGCCTGACGCTGTCCGATCCCGTGGCCGAATACATCGCCGCGCTCGTCGATGCGACGCGCCGGCCCGAGCCCTACAGCGCGCAGCTTCGCCAGTGGCTGCGCTGGGGCGCAAGCCCGCGCGCGGCGATCGCCATCGAGCGCGGCGCACGCGCCCTCGCCTGGCTCGACGAGCGGGACTTCGTGAGCCCCGAGGACGTTCAGGCGATCGCTCCGGATGCGCTGCGCCACCGGCTGCTGGTCGATTACACGGCCCAAGCGCAGGGCGTGAGCGCCGAGAGCTGCGTCAACGAGCTGCTGAGCCGGGTGCCGGCCCCGTAAGGTCATGGCCATCCCCACGCTCGAGGAGCTGCTGGCGCTGCGCGGCGCGGCGCATGGCCTGTCGCTGCAGGGACGCAAGCGGGCGCGCGTGGCGCTGATCGGCGCACACGCGAGCGCGCAGCGCGGCCGCGGCCTGGAGTTCCAGGAGGTGCGCCCCTACACCCCGGGCGATGACCCGCGCACCATCGACTGGCGCGTGACGGCGCGACGCGGCCGCCCGCACACCAAGCTGTTTCACGAGGAGCGCGAGCGCCCGGTGTGGCTGCTGGTGGATCTGCAGCCGGGATGCTTCTTCGGCACCCGCCGGCAGCTGAAGTCCGCCCTCATCGTGCGGGCCGCGGCGCTGCTCGCCTGGATTGCCGCCCTCGGCGGCGATCGGGTCGGGGCGGTGATCGCAAACGGCGCCGCGCCCGCGCGCATCCTGCCGGCGCGCGCCCGTCTGCATGGCGTGCTGCCGCTGCTCGAGGCGCTGCTCGCGGCCCAGCCGAGGGCCCCGGGGAGGCCGGAGCCGCAATCGCTGCACGCGGCCCTGCGCGCCGCGGCGCAGTTGATCCGTCCGGGCAGCCAGATCCTGGCGCTCAGCGATTTCGGCGCGCTCGGCGCCGAGGACGACGGCCCATGGCTGCCCGTCGTGCGGCACAACGACATCCGGCTGTACTGGGTCACCGATCCGCTCGAGGAGCAGGGACTGCCGCCGGGCCGCTACCGCGCCGGCCTGCCCGGCCGGCTTGCGGTGCTCGACGGACAGCGAGCGCGCCCCGCGTGGCGTGCGCTGTGGCAGGAGCGCGAGCGGAATGTGACGCGCTTGTCGCACCGCCTCGCAGCCCCGGTGGTGCGCCTCGATACCTCCGTTTCGGTTGAATCAGCGCTGCGCCCCGCGCTGCTCGCCGGGTCCTCGGCCGCATGAGCCCCGACTGGCTGACACAGCTCGCGCCGCCGCACGCGCCGCCAGCCCCGTCCGCCTGGCCGCCGGCACCGGGCTGGTGGGTGCTGGCAGGCCTCGCGCTGGCGCTCGCCGCCACGGCGCTGTGGTGGTGGCGTGATCCCCGGCGGCGCCGGGTGCGCGCGGCGCTGCGCGAGCTGCGGCGGATCCGCGCCGCGGACCCCGACCCGCAACACAGCGCGCGCGCCATCGAGAGTCTGCTGCGCCGCTATGCCATGGCGGTGTTCGGGCGTGAGCGGGTCGCGCGCCTGACCGGCGAGGCCTGGCTCGCGCTCCTCGGGGCAGAAGGCGGCGCGCCGCTGGCCGGCGAGCATGGCCGGGACCTGTTGCGTGCGGCCTTCGGCGGACAGGCGCGCGATCAGCGCCACGAGTGGCTGGCCGGCGCTGAGGGCTTCGTGCGCCGCGCGGGCCGCAGAGCCGGTCGGGAGCATGGCTAGTGTTTCATTTCGCGTGGCCATGGATGATTCTGCTCGCGCCGCTGCCTTGGGCCGTGCGGCACCTGCTGCCCGCGACCGACGCGCGCGGGGCGGCGCTCTTTGTCCCGATGGCGGCGGAGGTGACCGCCGCGGGCGCCGGCGCGCCGCGCACCTCCCGCGGCGACGGGGTGCTCCTCTCGGGCACCTGGCTGCTGCTGATCCTGGCGGCGATGCGCCCGCAGTGGCTGGGCGCGCCGGTTCCGATGCACACCGAGGGACGGCAGATCATTCTGGCGATCGACTGCTCCGGCTCCATGGCCACCGAGGACATGGCCGGTGGGCAGAGCCGCCTGCAGGTGGTGCAGCAGGTGGCCGGGCAATTCATCAACGGCCGCCACGGCGATCAGGTCGGCCTCATCCTTTTCGGCACCCGGCCCTATCTGCAAGCGCCGTTGACCACCGACCTGCGTACGGTGCATCGATTTCTCGACCAGGCCGTGGTGGGGGTCGCCGGGCCGCAGACGGCCATCGGCGACGCGATCGGGCTGGCGATCAAGACTCTGCGCCAAGTCAATCGAGGCGCGCACGCGCGCCGCCAGCCGTTGATGATTCTGCTCACCGACGGGGGCAACAACGCCGGGGTCATGCCGCCGCTCGAGGCCGCCCGCCTCGCCGCCGAGACGGGGCTGCGCATCGACACCGTCGGCGTCGGCGCGGCCGTGCAGCGGTCGTTCTTCGGCGTGAGCGGCAACACCGACCTCGATCAGCACCTCCTCAAGCAGATCGCAAAAATCACCGGCGGCCGGTATTTCCGCGCCACCGACCGCGGCGCCCTGCGCGCGGTCTATCGTCAGATCGACCGTCTCGAGCCGGTAGCGGGCGATCGGCGCTGGCTGCGCCCGGCGACCGAGTGGTTCGGCGTACCGCTCGCGCTCGCGCTGCTGCTGAGCCTGCCGGCGGCCTGGCGCATGACGGAGCGGGCGTAACCTCATGCTGCACAGCTTTCACTTCCTGCACCCGCTGTTTCTGCTCGCGCTGCCGCCATTGTGGGCGTTCACGGCGTGGCTTGCCCGCCGCTGCGCGCGCGACGGCGCGTGGCCGCGCCTGGTGGACTCCGCGCTGCTGCCGCTGCTGCGTCTCGGCGGCGCAGGGAGCGGCCGCTCGCCTTGGCCGCTGATCGGGGCCATCTGGACGCTTGCCGTGGTGGCGCTCGCGGGCCCGAGCTGGCAGCGCCAGCTCACCGCCGCCTACCGGCTGCCGGCCGCGTGGGTCATCGCGCTGCAGCTCTCGCCCTCCATGCAGGCAAGCGACGTCCCTCCGAGCCGGGTGGCGCGGGCGCGCTTCGCCATCGACGATCTGCTCTCGGCTGCGCACGACGCGCGCGTGGGGCTCGTGGCTTTTGCCGGAGACGCCTACACCGTCGCGCCACTGACCTCGGACGTCGCGACAGTGCGCAATCTCAGCCGGGCGCTCTCGCCCAGACTGATGCCGGAGCACGGAGCACGACTCGCCCCGGCGCTCACGGCCGCTGCGCGCCTGCTGAAATCCTGGGCGGGCCGCGACCGGCAGATCATCGTGCTGATGGACACAGTGAACGATCCCGCGCGGGCGATGCAGAGCGCCGCACAGCTGCACCGGGAGGGCATCACGGTCAATGTGGTCGGCGTCGGAACCACCGCCGGCGCGCCGGCGCCGGACGCCAACGGGGGATTTGTGCGCGGGCCGGGCGGCACCGTGCGCATGACGCGGCTGCACCCCGGCGTGCTGCGCCGGATCGCCGCGGCCGGCGGAGGCGAGTTTGTCATGCTGGATCGGCTGCCGCAGCTGATCACTGACCTGCACGCGGCCGGGATCAGCAGTCTTGGCAGCGCGCACGCCGCGCCGCACGTACGTCTGTCGAGCTGGCTGAACGACGGCATCTGGCTGCTGCCGCTGATCGTGCTGCTCGCGGGTCTGTCGGCGCGGCGGGGATGGGTCTGACCATGCGCGCCGCGCCGCTGCTCGTGCTCGGCTGTCTGGTCAGTGCGCCGGCGCTCGCCGGGGTGTGGTCCAATCTGTGGCGAACCCCCGATCAGCAGGGTCAGGCGCTGCTCGCTGCGGGCCGGCCGGCGCAGGCGGCAGCGCGCTTCACCAGTGCCCGCCGCAAGGCTTATGCGGACCTGGAGGCCGGCCGCTATGCTCCCGCGGCGCGCCTGCTCGCGCCGTTCAAGGACCCGACCTCCGAATACAACCGCGGCAACGCGCTGGCGCACCTGGGGCATCTGCATGCCGCGCTCGCCGCCTACGATGCGGCATTGAAGCAGGCGCCGCATGACCGGGACATCCGCCACAACCGCGACCTGATCAAGCGCATCCTCGCGCACCGCCCGCCGCGCCCCAAGGCGCCGAAGCGTGGCGGCGCGGGTCAACAGCCGAAGCAGGGCGGCTCGCACGGCGCCCGCTCCGCACAGCATTCCGGACAGCGGGGCTCGGCAAACTCCAAAGGAAACTCCGGGCGCGGCGGCGGCGAGCAGGGTGCGGGTCACGGGCAGCGCGCCGCTCAGGGCCAGAAACCCGGACACCGCACGGCGCGCAACGGCAAAGCCGCCGCGCGCGCCGGCGCACAACGCCAGGGGCAGCGATCGCACGCGGCGGCGCGAGCCGGCGACAGGTCCGGCGGGAACGGTACCCCGCAGGGCACCGCGTCGGCCACCCAACCCGCTGCGGCAGCGCATCCCGGTGCCCGCAGCCCGGGCCAGGCTCGACGGGACGCGGCGCTCGCGGCCGCGATCGCGCGGCGGCAGCGGCGCGAAGGCCCCGGCGGCGCCGCCAGCGGGGCGCAACGGCGCGTCCCGCATGCCGCAGCCCGCGCCCCGCTGTCGCGCGCCGGCGGCGAGCGCACGCCGCCGGCGAAGCCGGTCAGCGAGAAGACGCTGGCGCTTGACCAATGGTTGCGGCAAATCCCCAATAACCCCGCCGGATTGCTGCGGCGCGAATTCCTGATCGAATTCATGCTGCGCCATCCGGGAGCGAACCCGTGAAGAAACGTGCGGCGGGTGCGCTGCTCGCTGTGTGTTTGTGCGCGGCCGTGACCCCAGCGCGGGCCACGGTCACCGCCGCGCTCAGCGACCGGCGCATCGCCTCGGGCACCACGGTACAACTCACCCTGACGTACGACGGCCTGACCACCAGCGAGCCGCAACTCACCTCGCTCGGCAAAGACTTCGACATCCTGGGGACGAGCTCGAGCACGAGCGTGCAGATCGGGACCGGCGGCAGCTCCGAGACCACCCAGGTCGTGCTGACGCTGGCGCCGAAGCGCACTGGACGACTGACCATCCCGCCGATTGCCTGGGCTGGCGAAGTCAGCCAGCCCCTGAGCCTCACGGTCGTGGGCGCCGGCTCGGGCTCGAGTCGCGCGGCGGCCAGCGGCGCGGTCTCCCGGGTACCGGTTTTCATCGTCACCCACGTCACGCCGACGCACCCGTACGTGCAGGCGCAAGTGCATGTGACCGTGCAGATCTACACCGCCGAGCAGCTGTACCAGGCCGACCTGAATTTCGCGGGCAACGGCGCGGCGCTCGTCAAGAACGTGGGTACCGACCAGTATGGCAGCGCGGTGCGTGCCGGATGGACCTACCAGGTCATTACGCGCCGCTTCGTGCTGTTCCCGCTGCACAGCGGGCGGATCACGCTGCCAGGCCCGGTGCTCAACGGTGAGGTGCTCGTGCGCCAGCAGAGCACCTCGCCGTGGAGAGGCTACCCGTTCAGCGGCTTTTTCAGCGGGATGACGCAGAGTGCGCGCCCGATCGAGGTGCGCGGCAATCCGATCATCCTGTCGGTACGCCGACGGCCGGCCGCAGCGGCCGGCCGCTACTGGCTGCCGGCGAGCGACGTCACGCTCACGGCCCAATGGAGCCCGCGCGCGATGACCGCGCGAGCCGGCGATCCGCTCACCGTCAGGCTCGATCTGCAGGCGACAGGCCTCACCGCCGCGCAACTGCCGGACCTCTCGAGCCTGCTCACGCCGCCCGCCGGCGTGACCGCATACCCCGACCAGGCCAAACTGCTCAACACGAAGCAGGACACGGGCATCGTCGGCAGCCGCGAGCAGACCATCGCGTTCATCGCGAGCCGCCCCGGGCACTACGTGCTGCCGCCGATCACGATCCGGTGGTGGGACACGCGCACGAATCAGCCGCGCGCGGCGACGCTGCCGGCGCAGAGACTGAGCATCCTGCCCGGCGCCGGCACGGCCTCTGCCCCTGGCGCCTCCGTCCAGGCGAGTCCGCCAGGGTCGGCAAGCGCGCCCTCAGCCTCCCGAGCGTCTCCACACAAGCCGCGCGTCGCGCCAGTGCGCGGGCTGACGCCCTGGCAGTGGCTGACATTGGCCATGGCGGCGCTGTGGGTGGCGACCGTGAGCGGCTGGCTCTGGTCACGCCGCCGCAAGCCCCGGCCCCCGCCGGTCGCGGCACCGACCCCGAAGCGCCGCGCGCGTCCGGATGCGGCGAGCGAACGGACGGCATTTCGCGCCGCATGCGAGCGCAACGACGCGCCGGCCGCCCGCCGTCATCTGTTGGGTTGGATGGCGGGCGCCTGGGGCGTGCCCGCCACGAGCCTCAACCCGCTCGCCGCCGCAATTCGTGACCCGCAACTGCACGCCGAGCTGCGCGAGCTGGAGCGCGCCTGCTATGGCGGCGCAGGCTGGCAGGGCGCGCCGCTCGCGCAGGCGCTGCGCGAGCTGCCCGCGCGGCCCGCAGCTACCCGCCCGGGGGACGATGCGCTGCCACCGCTGTATCCGTAGCGGCTCCCCGTCAGGCCACGCCGTAACGCTGCCGGTAGGCCTTCAGCGCGGCAAGCTGCTCGGCCGTGATGGCCGGCCCGCCGGGGCGCGAGAGCGCCTCGATCAGATCCGCCAGCGTGAGCACGCTCAGGCACTTCAAGCCGTGTTCACGTTCGATCTCCTGCGTGGCGCTCAACTCGCCGCGGCCGCGCTCCTGCCGATCGAGCGCGAACACGCATCCCACCGGATTTGCCCCGGCGGAGCGGATCAGCTCGAGCGACTCGCGCACCGCCGTGCCGGCGGTCACGACATCGTCGATCACGAGCACCCGCCCCTCGAGCGGCGCGCCGATGAGATTGCCGCCCTCGCCGTGAGTCTTGGCTTCCTTGCGGTTGAAGGCGTACGGCACGCTGCGGCCGTGGTGATCGAACAGCGCCGCGGCGGTGCCCGCCGCGAGTGCGATGCCCTTGTAGGCCGGCCCGAACAGCATGTCGAAGGCGAGGCTCGAGGCGGTGATCGCGGCCGCGTAACACCGGCCGAGCACGGCGATGGCCTCGCCGTCGCTGAACAGCCCCGCATTGAAGAAGTACGGGCTTTCGCGGCCGGATTTGAGGGTGAACTGCCCGAAGCGCAGCGCCTGGCGCGCGAGCGCCAATTCGATGAATTTGAGCTGATAGTCCTGCATAGCGAATATCATTGCCCGATGCATACCCTCGGCGTCAACCGCCCGGCGCGCCCGGAACGTCAGCATTGAACGCCGGGCGCACATTACCCGCCGACCCCGGGCTACTCACGCGCTGGTGGCGCTCGCTCGCCCTGTACCGGCAGCGCGGCGTGGTGGCGATGCTGTTCCTCGGGTTCTCGAGCGGACTGCCGTTTCTGCTGGTGCTCTCGACGCTCTCGGTGTGGCTGCGCCAGGCCGGCGTCGAGCGCTCCACGATCGGCATGCTCACCTGGGTGGGCTTCGCCTACTCGTTCGAGTTCGTCTTCTCGCCGGTGGTGGATCGGCTCAAGCTGCCCGTGCTGCATCGCCTCCTCGGCCGGCGCCGCTCGTGGATGCTGCTCGCGCAGATCGGCATCGCGCTCGGCCTCGCGCGGCTCGCGGCGGCCGATCCCGCCGCGGGCGTTGAGCCGATCGCGCTCGCGGCGGTGTTCGTGGCGTGCTGTTCGGCGACGCAGGATGTGGCGATGAACGCCTGGCGCATCGAGTCGGCGCCGCTGGAGATGCAGGGAGCCATGGTGGCCGCCTACCAGGTCGGCTACCGCGTCGCGATGTTCGCTGACACCGCCGGCGTGCTTGCGGTCGCCGCGGGCTTCGGCTGGCACGTCAGCTACGGCGCCATGGCCGCCATGATGGCCGTTGGCATCCTCTCCACGCTGGCGGTCAAGGAACCCGACGCGCCGGTGACACGAGCCGAGGAGCAGCGCGAAGCCCGTGTGGTGGAGTGGCTCGAGCGGCGCGCGCACTGGCCCAACGCTTTGCGCAAAGCTGGCGAGTGGTTCATCGGCGCGATGATCTGTCCGCTCACGGATTTCTTCGAGCGTTTCGGTGCGCCCTTCGCGCTGCCGTGCCTTGCATTCATCGGCTTGTATCAGGTCTCGGAGTTCACCATGGGCTCGATGGCGAGCCCGTTCTACATCGATCATCACTACACGCTGGACCAGATCGCCGTGGTGGTGAAGGTCTACGGGTTCCCGCCGCTGCTTGCCGGCGTGTTTCTCGGCGGCCTGCTGGTGGCCCGAATCGGGCTGGCGCGCACGCTCGCCGCGGGCCTCTCTCTGTCCATTCTGTCGAACCTCAGCTACGCGCTGCTGGCCACGACACACACGCCGACATTGATCGGACTCGGCACCGCCAATGCGATCGACAATCTGGCGTTATCGGTGGAGGGCGTGGCGCTGATCGCATTCATGTCCGGCCTCACCAGCCCGAAGTACACCGCCACGCAGTACGCGCTGTTCGCCTCGCTGTACACGTTGCCCGGAAAGCTCCTGGAGGGCACCTCAGGCTTCGTCGTTCAGCGAATCGGCTATCTGCATTTCTTCCTGTACACCGCCAGTCTGAGCATTCCGGGGGTGCTGCTGCTTGCCTGGCTGTGGCGCAGGATTCCGCAGGAGGGAATGTCCAGCGCAGCCGCCCTCGCGAGCGGCTCCGCGGAGCCTATCGATGCCGGCCCCGGCTGAGATCGATCTGGAGCGGGTGATCTGCCGCCTGGCGGATCTCGAGGAATACGGCGCGCGGGCGTTTCGCATCGGCGCCGGAGACTGGCCGCTGCGCGGCTTCGTGGTGCGCTGCGGCGCCGGGGTCAGGGGCTACGTCAATCACTGCCCGCATGCGGGCCATCCGCTCGATCTGCGGCCACACCGCTTCCTGACTGCGGATCGGGCGCTCATCGTGTGCGCTTCGCACGGCGCGCTGTTCGAGAAGGCCTCCGGGCGGTGCATCGCCGGTCCCTGCGCGGGCCGCTCTCTGCAGCCCATCGAGCTGATGATCGCGGGGAGTCTGGTGCTGCTCGCACCCGAGGTCGACGTTGTGGCGCTCGCCGCCGCAACGCCCTGAATCACTCGAACAGATCGAGGCCCTCAAGCGAGCCGGCACGCGGCGTCGTGTCCTCGCCCAGCGCCTCGCCGCCGTGGGCCTGCTCATCGTCGGCGTCGACATCCACCGAACCGCTCCAGTCCTCCGGAGGCTCGGCGCCCTCGATGAACCCCTCATCCCACTGCGTATCCCAGTCCTCCCGGTCCATCTCCTCGACCGTGCCGTCGAAGTACTGGATATCGATGGTCGCATCATCGTCATTGAGGGCGACCACTTCGAACAGCTCCCCGCCGCCCAAGCGATACCAGTCACCGATTCTCGGTTGTGGAGCGACCATGGCCAGACCTCCCCGCCGCGCCCTTCCCCACGAGACGGCGGAGTATCGGTCCCGCGGGCGGACCGCTGAGTGCGCCCGAGCGGACGCGAAGCTGGTATCCTGCGGCCGCCGGGCGAGGGGCAGTGCTCATGTTGCGCCTCGCACGCCCCCCTTTCAAGAACCTGAAAACCGCAGTCCGCAGCCCATGCTCGAGGAGTCGCTGAAGTTCTTCGTGGTGTTCTTTGCGGTGGTGGAACCGATCTCGCTGCTGCCCATCTTCAGCGGCCTCACCCAGGGCGCCAGCCGCGAGTACCGCCACCGGATGGCCATCAAGGCGACCATCGTGGCGGCCCTGATTCTGGTCTTCTTCGCCCTGGTCGGCGCGCCCTTCCTGAATCTGATGGGCATCAGCATCGGGGCGTTCCGCATCTTCGGCGGCGTCCTGCTGTTCCTGCTGGCGCTGGAGATGGTCTTTGCCCGCGAATCGGGCAGCCGGACCACCAGCGACGAGCAGGCCGAGAGCCAGCGGCGCGCGGATATCTCGGTGGTGCCGCTCGCCTTCCCCTTCATCTCCGGACCCGGCGCGCTCGCCACCGTGCTGCTGTGGTTCGGGCCGGTACACCTGTTCGATCACCCGCTGGTCTTTCTCAGCCTGTTCGTGGCGGTGCTGGTGGTGCTGGCCATCTCACTGGTGATCATGTGGCTGGCCGAGCCGCTGATGAACATTATCGGCGTGACGGGCGTGAACGTGGCCGGCCGCCTCTTCGGCGTGGTCCTCGGCGCCCTAGCCGTGCAGTTCGTGGTCGACGGGCTGCGCACCGTATTTGCGCTGCACGGCACCTGAGGCTTCGCGGGCCGCCTCTCAGAGGCGCTCGAACGCCAGATCCCACACCTGGTGCCCCAGACGCTCCCCGCGCCGCTCGAACCGTGTCGCCACGCGCTCATCGGGGCGGGATGCGAACCCGCCCTGCGGGGCGAGATTGCGCAGCCGCGCCTCGGCGCCGAGGGCCTCGAGCATCTGCTCGGCATAGGGCGCCCAATCGGTCGCCAGGTGCACCCGGCCGCCGGGCTTGAGGCGGCCGGCGAGCAGATTGACGAACGGCGCCTGGATCAAGCGCCGCTTGTGATGACGCTTCTTCGGCCAGGGATCGGGAAAGAGCACCAGGATTTCGTCGAGACAGTCCTCGGGCAGATGACGCTCGAGCACCTCGACTGCGTCATGGCAGAGCAGCCGAACGTTGGTGAGCGCGCGCTCCTCCAATCCCAGCAGTACCCGGCCGACCCCGGGGCGGTGCACTTCGATGCCCAGGTAATCCCGCTCAGGATGCGCCGCGGCGAGCGCCAGCAGATTCTCGCCATTGCCGAATCCGATCTCGGCGGTGCGCGGCGCGGCGCGGCCGAACACGGCATCCAGATCGATCACCCGCCGGGGCTCGATCCCGTACTTCGGCCACAGCGTCTCGAGCGCGCGCGCCTGCGCCGAGGTGATACGCCCGGCGCGCGTGACGAAGGAGCGGATCGCGCGGGGATGATCGCTCGCGTTCAACCGCAGCGCCGCTAGCTGACAGTGGGCAGGCCGAGGGCCTTCCACGCCACGATGCCGCCCGCCATGTGCGCGGCCGGCTGACCCGTCACCTTGCGCAGGCGCGCCGCAGTCAATGAACGGCCGCCGGCGGCGCAATAAAACACCACCGCGCGCCCGCCGTCAGCCGGCAGATGCGCTGCATCGAACGTCGAGAGCGGATACAGCAGCGCGCCGGGGATGCGCTCGCGGGCGTACTCATCCGGCTCGCGCACGTCGATCAACAGGATCCGGCCCTCATCGAGGAGGCCCTGCACGTCCTGGGGCACATACTCGATGACCCCGTCTGTGGTGACTCGGTTCATGGGCGCGATTCTAGCCGGTCCGCAAGTCGGGGTCTCGGCCGGCAAGCTCAGGCAGGCGCTCGCACACCAGCGCCTCGGCGAGCGAGCAGTCGATGCCGCCGCCGGGGGCAGGCGCGCGGTCGAGCTGCTCGAGAATTTCCGCCTGCGTTGCGCCGCGGCGCAACGCCTCGAGGTAGGAGATTTCGGGATGAAACATCACCATCGAGTAGCGCGGGATGAACCGATTCGGGAACCGCCGCTCGAGCTCGAACGCCAGGCGACAGCGATGCTGAAATGCCGGATCGCGCACGCGATCGCGCATCTCCAGGAAATTCTCGAGCGCCATCTGCGCGATCGCCTCGGTGTTCGGACGGCGCAGCCGCTCGAACTGCGCGAACAGCGCCGCCCAATCCGAGCCCCGCTCGAGCAGCGCATCGAGCGCCGCGCAGTCCTCGAATCCCGCATTCATCCCCTGACCGTGAAACGGCACGATGGCATGCGCGGCATCGCCGAGCAGCAGTGCGCGCCCGCCGAGGTGCCAGCCGCGCGCATGCACGGTGGCGAGCTGGCCCTGCGGATTGCGGCGAAAACCCGCGAGCAGCGCCTCGTGATGGACGGCGAGATCCGGAAACTGCTCGGCAAAGAACCGGCGCAGCGCCGCATCGTCGGCGAGCGAGGCAAAGCTGCGCTCGCCCGAGCGCCTCAGGAACAGCGTCACAGTGAAGGTCCCGTCGGGATTCGGCAGCGCAATCAACATGAATCCGCCGCGCGGCCAGATGTGCAGCGCGCCCGGATCGAGCGCGTGGGCGCCGGGGCGGTCCGCCGGCAGCGTCATCTCCTTGTAATCGTGTCCGAGCGGCTCGATGCGCTCCTCGCAGACTCCGGCCTGCACGAGGCTGGCGCGCATCGGCGAGCCGGCGCCGTCGGCGGCAATCACGGTCTCGTCGTCGAGCTCGAACTGGCGGCCCGAGCGCTCATCCACGCACCGCGCGCGGTGTGAGCCCGGATCCAGCCCCGTGCAGCGCTGCCCGAAGCACAGCGTCGCGCCGGCGCGCTCGGCGGCGCTTACCAGCAGGCGATTGAGCGCAGCGCGCCCGACGGCGTAGATGACTTCCTCGGGCCGCTTTCCATAGCTCTGCAAGGCGGGCCGGCCGGACAGCTCGTGCACCATGCGCCCGCGCATCGGCAACAGCAGCGGAGCGATCTGCGGCATCACGCCAGCGCGTTCGAGCGGCCCGATGCCCCGGGCCGAGAGCGCGAGGTTGATCGACCGGCCGCCTTCGGCCGGCGCGGTGCGCGGATCGGCGCGGCGCTCGAGCAGCGTCACCGCAAAGCCTCGCCGCGCCAGCAGCAGCGCAAGCAGCGGCCCGGTCAGTCCCGCGCCGATCACCGCGACGGCACGGCCGCGCGCCGCGCTCATGCCGAGCGCACCGCCTCCTCGAGGCGCGCGACAAAGTTGAATACATCCGCGTAGCCGTTGTAAAGCGGAGCGGGAGCGGCGCGGATGATGTCGGGCTCGCGCCAGTCGCACACCGCTCCGTGCGCACCGAGCCGCTGGAAGATCCGGCGCGCCCGCTCGACGTCCGCGCCGATGCGCAGCGACAGCTGAGCGCCGCGTGCATCGGGCTCGCGAGGCGTGATGAGGCGCGCCTCTGGCACGCGTTCCGCGATGAGCAGCTCGAAGAACGCGGTGAGCGCCAGCGACTTTTCGCGCAGCCGCTGCACGCCGGCTTCGCGGAACAGGCGCAGCGAGGCGACCAACGGCGCGGCGGCGAGCACCGGCTGGTTGCTCACCTGAAAGCCAGCCGCGCCATGCGCGGCGCGAAAATGCTGCGGCATCTCGAACCGGGTGACGAGCTCGTGGCCCCACCAGCCCGCGAGCCGCGGTCGCGGGCTCGAGAAATGCCGGCGGTGCACGAAACAACCGCCGGTGGCGCCGGGACCGGCATTGAGGTACTTGTAGCTGCACCAGACGGCGAAGTCGGCGGCAAGCGCGCGCAGCGGCAACGGCATGTTGCCCACGGAGTGGGCAAGATCGAATCCGACGAGTGCCCCGGCTCCGTGCGCCGCGCGCGCGATGCGGGCCAGATCGAACGCCTGGCCGGTCAGATACTGCACGCCCGGCCACAGCACCAGCGCGATATCCTCGCCGCGGTGCGCGAGCAGCGCCTCGATGTCCGCCTCGCGCACGCAGTCCTCGCCGGGGCGCGGCGCGAGCTCGATGAGCGTCTCGCGCGGCTCCAGGCCATGCCACTGCAGGTGAGTCGCGGCCGCGTAGCGGTCGGAGGGAAACGCACCGGCCTCTATCAGGATGCAGCGCCGCCGTCCGGCCGGGCGATAGAAGCTCGCCAGCATCAGCTGCAGATTCACGCTGAGGGAGTTCATGACCGCGATTTCGTCGGCGCGGCAGCCGAGCAGCTGGGCGGTCGGCCCGGCGATCGCATCGTGGTATGTGATCCAGGGCTGGCGCGCGCGCTCGTGGCCGAGCACCGCCAGGTGTTCCCAGTCATCGAGCGCCGCGGCGACTTCGGCGCGCGCCGCGAGCGGCATCAGCCCCAAGGAGTGGCCGCACAGGTAGATGAACGGCTCGCCGTTCTCCGCGCGCGGCATGGCGAACCGTGCGCGCAGCGATCGCAGGGGATCGGCGGCGTCCCGTTCCTGTGCCTGCTCCAGGCAGAGGGGCATCAGAGAACCGCCTCGCTCAGTGGCTCCGGGGCGTGTCTTTGATCGCCCGGGGCACGTTTGAGCAGCAGCAGAAGCGGCGAGATCACCAGCACGAACAGCATCAGAGCCCAGAACACATCATCGAACGACATCATCAGCGCCTGGCGCTGCATGAGCGCGTAGATTTCTCCGCTTGCCATGCGCGCCGCCGCCGCGGGCGCCGCGCCGTGCCGGGCCAGCATCTGTGCCAGTGCATTCACGCTGTGCACGTAGATCGGATTGAGCCGTTGCAGCCCGCTGACGAGGCGCGCCTGATGAAACTGTTCGCGGCGCACCAGCAGCGCCTGCACCATGCCGATGCCGACGCTGCCACCGAGGTTGCGGCCCACATTGATGATGGCCGTCGCGTTTCCGGTACGCTGTGGCGGCACGCCAATGTAGGCGGCGCTCATCAACGGCACGAACAGGAAGGGAATTCCACCGGACTGCCAGGCGCGGGCAATCGCGATGTCCGTAAAGGTTTCCGATACGGTAAAGTGAGACATTCTCCACAGCGACAGGGCGACCACCACAAATGCGATCATCATGAGAATGCGTGGTTGCACCCGCCCGCTGAGCACGCCGGCGAGCGGCATGGTGACTATCGTGATCATGCCACCGAAAGTGAGCACCAGGCCGGCCTCCGTTGCCGAGTAACCGAGGACCTGCTGCACCAGCTGCGGCACAAATTGAGTGGTGCCAAACAGGATGACCCCGATGACCATCACGATGAGGGTGCCAGCGGCAAAATTGCGATGCTTGAACAGATGCATGTCCAGCAGCGGTCTGGGCGTCCACAGTTCCCAAATCACGAAGCCGGCGATGCACACGCCCGCAATCAGGGCCGCAGCGCGAATCAGCGGACTGGCAAACCAGTCATCCTGCACGCCGCGATCCGTCATGACTTCGAGAAAGCCCAGGCCCAGGGCAATCAGCAGCGCGCCCGGGAAATCGAAGTGGATGCCGCGCCGCCAGCGCGCACGCCGTTCCTCGACCAGCAGCGGCGGCTCATCGACGAACGCGTTGACCAGAGTGAGCGACAGCAGGCCGATTGGCACGTTGATGAGGAAGATCCAGTGCCACGAGAATTGATCGGTAATCACCCCGCCGAGCAGCGGCCCCAACATCGGCGCCAGAATCACCGTGAAGCCGTACACGGCCATCGCCTTGCCTCTGGAGGCCGGCGGGAACGAGTCGACCAACATCGCCTGTGTGACCGGCTGCAGACCGCCGCCGCCGATTCCTTGTGCGATTCGCGCCAGAATCAAGAACGTGAGCGACGGGGCGAGCCCACAGCATAGCGAGGAGACTGTGAACAGCGCGACGCTGAACATGTAGTAGCGCTTGCGTCCGAACACGTCGCTCAACCAACTGCTCATGGGTATGACCACGGCGTTGGCGACCAGGTAGGTGGTCAGCACCCAGGTGGCCTGATCGTAGCTCGCCGCCAGAGAGCCGGCGATGTGGCGCAAAGACACGTTGGCGATCGCGGTGTCGAGGACCTCCATGAACGCGGAAATGGATATGATGACGGCGATCAGCCATGGGCTGTGCCGTCCGGCGGCCGAGCGCGCCGGCGTCCAGACGTGCACGCCCGGGCTCGCAGCACTGGACGCAGCCATGTCAGTTGATCCTGATCTTCGGCTCGACCGACATGCCCGGACCGAGCACGCAGTCATGGGGCAGCGGGCCAAAATCTATCCGGACCGGAACCCGCTGGACGATCTTGACATAATTGCCGGTGGCGTTCTGGGGCGGCAGTAGATCGAAGGCTTCGCCGGAGCCGCGCTGGATCGACGTGACGCGGCCGTGGACGTCGGCATTCGGGCAGGCATCGACGTGGATGCCGACGCGCTCGCCGACGTGAATGAGGGGCAAGTCGGTCTCCTTGAAGTTGGCGGTCACCCACAGCTTCGCGGGCACGACCGCCATCAGCTCCTGACCGGGTGTGACGTAATTGCCGACCGCCACAGACTTCTGCGTGACGTAACCGCCCTGGGCGGCCGTCACGGCCGTGTAGCTGAGGTTCAGCCGAGCGGCCTTCACCTCGGCGCGCGCGCTCGCGACCCGCGCGGCCGCTCCGGCCAGCGCCGCGCGGGCGGCAGCGATCTGCGCCCTGGCGCCAACCACCCGCTGGAGTGCCGCGCGCGCCTCGGCGCTGATGCTGCGCGCGGCCGTAGCGACCTGATCCATCTGGGTCCGCGCCACGGCCTTGGCATTGCGCTTGTGCAGAAAGCGGTAGCGCCGCAGATCAGCCCGGGCGTTGGCCGCTTGCGCCTCGGCGCTGGCGTACGCGGCGAGGGCCTGCTGCAGTGCGGCGCGCGCAACCGCTGCGTTGGCGCGCGCCGCGCCGCGCCCGGTTTCGGCAAGCCGCTCGGCGGCGCGTGCCTGCTGCAGCGCAATCCGATACGGGGCGGGATCGATCCTGGCCAGTACCGCGCCCGGCTGGATTTGCTGATTGTCGGCGACGGGCACAGCGATCACTTGTCCCGGCACGCGCGGGGAAACCATGACGATCCGTGTGTCGATGAAAGCATCGTCGGTGGTGACGAAGCCGCTCTCGTACCACCAGAGCAGCCCTATGATCAACACAGCCGCCGCCACCGCGGTGGCGGCAACGATCAGCGCCGTGCGATTTGTTCGGCGCGGTTCGGTCGAAGGGCCGGCCCGGGAGCCGTCCACGCCGGCCTGCGCGGCGAGCGCATTGTTCTGGGTCGGATCAGCGGACCGCGGGTCGCGGCCGGTGGCGGAGGTCGTCGAATCCATGGCGTTAGCGCTTATCTTACGTTCAAGCGATTTGGTTTGCGCGCCTTGTCACCCGGCGGTGGGTGAATCGTAGACTCTGCACTGCAGAGTACTTGACGAAACGGACCGGTTCCCCTAGAGTTCAGTCTCCACCTGTTTGCGACCGGAACACTCCCGTGCGATCAAATACCCCGGTGGCCATAGAAAGCCACGCGCTCGGAACGCTGAATTACATTCGCGCCTCGATCGAGGCCGCCGGCGCGTTCGCGGTGCCGGGCACCGCCGGCATCGCCATGGGTGTGGTGGGATTGGCCGCCGCCGGGCTGGCCTCCGTGCCCGCGCTCGCGCCCCATTGGCTGGTGATCTGGCTGGTATCCAGCGTGCTCGGCGCGGGCCTCGGGGTCGTGCTCATCGCCCGGCACCGCTCCGGGGCGGGGCTGCCGCTGTACCGGGGACGCGCGCGCCGCTTCGTGCTGTGTCTCGGCCCCGCGCTGCTTTCGGGCGTGGTGCTCACCGCCGTGCTGTACCACGCCGGCGAGGCACGGCTGATTCCGGGCACCTGGCTGCTGCTGTACGGCAGCGCGGTGCTGTCGGCGACCCTGTTCACTGCGCCAGTGATGATGCGTCTGATCGGCACGATGGGCGCGCTGTTCGCGCTGCTAGGCGCGGTGGCATACACGCTGCCGCCGGGCTGGCACAACCTGGTTCTGGGCAGCGGCTTCGGGGTGCTGCACCTAGTGTTCGGGCTGCTGATCGGGCGGCTCGACGTCAAGGCGGGGGCTGCGGCATGAAATCCAATACCCACCGCCACGAGGCGCCGATGCGCGTTCCGGCACCCGAAAAGACTGCGCCACGGGCGACCGGCTCGACTGACTCGACGTTCGACCGGCTCGTCTACGAGCGCGTACGGCTCGGCATCATGAGCGCCCTGGCGGTGAACGAGCCCCTCACTTTTAACGAGCTGAAAGCGCTGTTCGATGTCAGCGACGGCAACCTGAGCGCCCATGCCCGCAAGCTCGAGGAAGCCGGCTACGTCGAATGTGCCAAATCGTTCGCGGGCCGGCGCCCAAAATCCGAGTACCGCCTCACGCCGGCGGGCCGCCAGGCGCTGTATCGTTACCTCGATCACATCGAGGCGGTCATCAAAGCCACGAGACGCTCATGAGCGCTGCGGGGAATTTTCACGTCGCCATCATCATGGACGGCAACGGCCGCTGGGCCCAGCGGCGCGGCCTGCCGCGCAGCGCCGGCCACGTGCAAGGGGCGAAGATGGTCAGGCGCGTCGTCGAGGCGAGCGCGCGGGCGGGCATCCGCACCCTGACGCTATACGCATTCTCTTCGGACAACTGGGGCCGACCGAGCCCGGAGGTCGACTCGCTCCTGCGCCTGCTGCAGTGCTACCTGGCGAGCGAGACTCGCCGCTGCCTGCGCAACTCGGTGCGCATCAACGTCATCGGCCGCCGCGACCGGCTGCCGGCGGGCCTGGTGCGGGCGATCGAGCACAGCGAGCTCCTGACGGCGCACTGCACGCGCATGCGGCTGCGCATCGCGATCGACTATTCGTCGAAGCACAGCATTCTGGAAGCGTCACGGCGCGCTTCCTGCAGCGGGCTGTCGACGCAGAACTTCGAGGCGCTGCTTGCCGAGGTCGACCATTCGATCGCGGGAGCCGGCCCGGTCGATCTGCTGATCCGCACCGGTGGCGAACAGCGCCTGTCGGATTTTCTGCTCTGGGACTGCGCCTACGCGGAGCTGTATTTCACCGAGGCGCTGTGGCCGGATTTCGGCGAAGCGGGGCTGCACGCGGCGCTGGAGGATTTTGCCGGCCGTAATCGCCGCTTCGGCAAAGTCCTCGCCGAGACGGCGTAATCGGCTTATACGGCCGCGAAACCCCGCGCTTCGGCCGACCATGCGGGCGCGTTCGCGAGCGCCTCGGGGACCTCTTCGGGTTGCGCAACCATCTGCCACATCGCCAGATGCCGCTCGTCCATGAAGCGCTCGCGGACTGCTGCGGCCAGCATCGCGCGCAACGGCTCGAAATAACCCCGCGTATTGACCAGCACGATGGGACCAAGAAACAGCCCGAGCCGCTTCAGGGTCAGCGCCTCAAGCAGCTCCTCAAATGTCCCGGTGCCCCCGGGCAGCGCTATCGCGGCCTGCGCGCCCGTAAGCATCAGATGCTTGCGGGTCCGCATGTCTTCGACGAGCTTAAGCTCGGTCAGTCCACGGTGTCCCCATTCCAGATCGGCCATGAAGCGCGGGAGAATGCCGACCACACGGCCCCCGCGCGCTAGCGCGCCGTCGGCCAAGGCCCCCATGGAGCCCACCGCTCCGCCCCCGTACACGATAGCTATGCCGTGCTCGGCCAGCACCTCGCCGAGCCGGAACGCCGCGCGCCGGTACTCCGGGTCGGCGCTGCGGCTGGAAGCGCAATAGACGCACACCACGCGCTCGAGGGTCCGCTCGGAAACGACGCTCACGGTCGCCGCCGTCTGTGCAGGGAAAGAGAATTTACTGGCATAGGCGCACTCTCATGAACTGGGGCTGCATCTTCCGCAACGGGCATCGGCTCAGCAAGTGCACTCCGCGACGCAGCCAATCCAGCGCACTTGCGGAATCGGGCCACGAACTGACTGTCCCCGCCTACGCACCGCCTGCCGCACACTACGCCGCATGGACGGATTGCCAGAAACCCCCGCAGTTCCGTAATATCGAATCTCCCGTCAGCGGGTGTAGTTCAATGGTAGAACTGCAGCTTCCCAAGCTGCTAACGTGGGTTCGATTCCCATCACCCGCTCCAATCCCCAAGCAATACCAGGCAAGCCGCGGCAACAGCGGCGGCGGCAAATAGCTGATCGCTTGGGAAAACTCGTGGGATCTGCACGGATAGCCCGCCCGGAGTAATTGCCCTTGCTTGCCCCTCGTGGCCCCGGCATTCGCACGTAGCGTCGCACTTGGGCTTCACCTCAATTTCCAAGTGCGAACCAGAGACAACGAGGCGAGTGCCTCAGTTCGTGATCAACCGATTACTCGTCACTGAACCAGAACTTCCGCAGTCGGCCGAGGGTGTGTGAAAACTCGAAGGCGCCATCTCGTGGGTGTGATAGCGACTCCGTTCGAGGCGAAAACCAGGCTGAAATCGAACCCACGTGGCTAAAGTTGACATCGCAAAGCTGCAGCGTGTGAGTTTTCACACACCCTCGGCCAGGAGCTGACCTTCAGCTAGCGCCTGATTTTCTCAAGTGTGAGACGCCTGTTACGACCTGACCGGGACCGTGGAGCCCGCTGCAGGCAGCAACTGCAATAGCAAAGTCTCGCTGGCTCGTGCCCGTTCCTCGCTAGCCCGTGCCAGTGCACGCACCTCGTTGAGAATCGCCTCGCTGGCCTGCGCCTGCGCATCGCTTTCCCGTGCACGTGCCTCGAGCTCCTGCGTGCGCAGCGCGAACAGCGCTGTGCCGATTTCATGGGCGACATGGAACAGCAGGGCCCGTTCGTCCGCGGCGTAGTGCTCACCGGGCCGCTCGCCGACCACCAGCGCACCGAGCAGATCCCCACGCAGCATCAGCGGAAAGGCGTACCCCTCGGTGCCGAGCGCACTTGGGGTGTCGTGCAGTGGGAGCTCGGCGTTGCGCGCGCGCAGCCCGACGAAGGCCAGATCATCGCTCGGGATCGTCAGCGGCAGCGCGGGCTCACCCGCCTGGTGCCGGCACACATAGCCTTCGCCCTCCGGGCTGCGCTCGTACAGTGCTACCTGCGGCGCATCCGTGTGACGGGCGATCTGCTCGACGCCGAGTGCGAACAGGCGCTCCGGTTCGCGGATGAAGCCGCAGACCTCGCCAAAGCGGCGCAGCGCGGTCTCGGCGCGGTACTGGCGGCGGAAGATGAACCGATCGACCAAGGCCTCGACGCGCCGGTGCACGCTGCTCAGGGCGACACCGAGCCCGAGCGGTACGGCGAGCTCGAGCAGCAGACCGGCACTGCGGTTAAGCGTTGTGCGCTCGATTAGGCTCTCCAGGAGCGCGATCAGACCCAGCACCAGGCTGGTGGTCAGCGCATAGACCAGCGCCCGGTTGATCACCACCGTGATGTCGATCAGCCGGTGGCGCAGCACGGCATACAGAAGGGCGATTGCGGCGAGGGTGGCTAGTCCGTTGCTCAGTAGCAACCTAACTCCATAGTTTAGCGGCAGCGGAACATTGTAGAAAGCCGCCCCACCCATGACCACGACGCTCCCTACGAGCATCCACCGCAGTCGCTGGCGCTGCTTTGCATCGGCCTGACGAAAGCTCCCGGCCAGCAGGGCGACGGGGACCAGGTAGCTGGCGGGCATGAACCATGTCAGCCACGGCTGCATCAGGCCGGCCCAGCCTGGGTTCACAACAGCGAGCGGGCCGCCAAGTGCCACAATGGTCGCGGCACCGAGGACGAGCGCGAAGAGGATCCGCCACCATGCGCGCGAACCGGGGCGGATCGCGCTGCTCGCAATCGACTCCGCCATCACGTAGAAACCAACCGTCGCCGCCAGGCTGAAGCAAAGAAAGACGAGCAGTGTGAGCAGGGCGATGCGGTTGTCGCTGGCGGGTATGAGCGCAAACACGTACGCGAGCGGGACTTCGGCAATCGCCCAGAAGGCCATCCCCAGGGCAGCGCGGTCATGGCCCCGCCAGAGCGCTAGCAGGGCGATGGACGCGTACAAAACTACTGCGTAAAGGATGAGCCAGTCGTCCCAATGTGGCAACCCACCGCTGCTGCCGTTGATCGCGTTGACGGTCACACGCACGTGCGCCGCGCCGCGCTCGACCACGAGGGGATAGCGGGCCGATGCTGGAAGATTGATGACTTCGCTTCCGACCAGTGCGATGCGGGTGGCGCGCGACTGGGCGGTGAGATCGAGCCGATCGCCTGCGTGAAGGCTGGCGGGCGTCATGCCCGGAATCGGCTCGATGAGCGCGTGGTGTGCGTCCACCCAGCGCACCGTGACCGGCAGTTGCGGAGAAGGTTGGAAGGAACCCCAGCCCGCATAGACGGTTGCGGCCACGACGATAGCCGAGAGCAGAATCAACAGCCCGTAGCGACGATGCATGGCAAGCTCCCCTGTAGCGACCCCGGTGCGACCGCGCGCGCCGCGACCGCCATGTCTCGCAAGTATCGCCGATCCGAGGTCGCTACGGCACGCGGGCTATGAGGCGAAAGCCACTGCCCCATGCAAACTCGCGCTGCGATCCCGATGCAGGCAATTCAGCGTGATCGGCGACCGTCCGCTTCGGGTCGATCTGAGACTTCCCTGTAATGCGTGGGATTCCTGGGAACGACCGCAACGGAGCGAAGGGCGCCATCTCGGGCGCGATCCGCGGGTGCGTCGACGTCGTTAGAGCCGAAGTCGAAATGGAGGAATTGGCGTAACTTGTTCAGCGAACCGCGATCTTCACGGTGACCCCTCAGGCTGGCCGCCGTCCTCCCAACCCATGCAGGCTACGGAATGCTCAACGTAGTACCAAGCGAAGCCCTCGACTACCCGACGGCCATCGATCATCCCAGGGATCATGGTAGGAGGGTACGGGTCGCCATCTCTCTTTGGCTAAACGGTATCGTAGAGGAGTGAAATATGGTATTGTATAATGTGGTTGATTGGTAGCATATAGAACGGCTGCATGGTATCGTTGATGGTGAAGCGCGAAGGCGACGGCCGGATTCAAGCCACCAAGTCACCCATGACCGATTACACGCAGCGGATCGTCGATGACGAACTGGACGAGCTTTTCCCGGAACTCGCCGCCATCGCGATTGAGGGCCCCAAAGCGGTGGGCAAGACCGCGACGGCCGAACGCCGCGCGACCACCGTGCACCGCCTTGATGTGCCCGAAGTCAGGTCCATCGCCGCTGCAGACCCGACGGTATTGCTCAGAGATCCGCCTCCAGTGTTGCTGGATGAGTGGCAGCATGTGCCGGCGGTTTGGGACGCCGTGCGCGCGGCAGTCGATCGAGACCCGACCCCGGGCCGGTTTCTCCTTGCAGGATCAGCATCGCCCACAAAGCCACCAAGCCATTCGGGTGCGGGCCGGATTGTGAGAGTCCGCATGCGTCCACTCAGTCTGGCGGAGCGTGGCCTGGGCGAGCCAACCGTCAGTCTCCGCGCACTGCTTCGCGGCGCGCAGCTGAAAGCGGAGGGTCACACGAGCCTCGGCCTCGCCGACTACGCCCACGAAATCGTCGCCTCGGGCTTTCCTGCCATTCGGCGACTGTCCGGTCGGGCGCTGCGTGCCCAGCTCGACGGTTACCTCGAGCGAATCGTTGATCGGGACTTCGAGGAGCAAGGGTACACGGTCCGGCGGCCACAAACCCTGCGCCGCTGGATGGCGGCATTCGCGGCGGCGACAGCCACCGCCACCTCGCTCGAGAAGATTCGCAATGCCGCCGCAACGGGGGCTGAAGAGGCCCCGGCGAAAACAACCGTCATCGCCTACCGCAATGTACTCGAGCAGCTGTGGATCCTCGATCAGGTTCCCGGTTGGATGCCGACAAAGAACCACCTGAGGCGCCTCACGCAGGCCCCAAAGCACCACTTGGTCGATCCCGCGCTCGCTGCGCGACTGCTCGGCGTGGATGCGGGGGCGTTGCTCGGCGGGATCGCCGCAGGTGCCAAGCTCGTGACGATCGCGCCGACCGCCGCTCGGCCGCGGGACGGCACGCTTCTCGGGCAGCTGTTCGAGGCGCTCGTTACTCAGTCCGTGCGCGTCTATGCGCAGGCCGCAGAAGCCCGCGTGTACCACTGCCGCACCTACGATGGCCGGCGCGAGATCGACCTCATCGTCGAAACAGACGACCACCGCGTGCTTGCGCTTGAAGTGAAGACGCGTACAGAGGTGACGGACGAGGACGTGAACCATCTTCTGTGGCTCCGTGAGCAGCTCGGCAGCACCCTGGCGGACATGGTGGTCATCACGACCGGAAAGCACGCGTACCGGCGGCAGGATGGTGTCGCGATCGTCCCTGCAGCCCTTCTCGGTCCCTAGCAACCACACGGCCGAGATGTGTCGTTTCGTCAATTGCCGCGCGTTGCCTCACAAAGCCCCACGCACCCCGAAATCTCGCACTTGAATCGCACTTGGCTCTCTAAATTGAGCCAGGATGCTGATTTGCCGGCAATTCCCCATGGGTTCGATTCCCATCACCCGCTCCACTCCCAGGCAACGCCAGGCAAGCTGCGGCAACGGCGGCGGCGGCAAGATCCTGATCGCATGGGTGATTTCATGGCTGCTTCGACTTCGGGCCGTCTCGTGTCGTTGCCGTGGTTTGCCCCAGCATTCGCACCCACAGTCGCACTTGCCTCGGGCCGGAAAATCCAAGTGCGAATCAGAGGCTGCGAGCACTCCCTTCAACTCGTTGAAACGCAGTGCGGTCAACGACGGGACTGGACTTCCGCTGTCGGACAGAAGCGATCTGTGGGATAGAATTCCCCGGAGCGGACGTTCGGCAAATCCAGCAAAGCCGTCGAGAACTCTCATGACTCTTTCAGCGTAGGACAAGGACCCCTGATGAACCGAAAGAAACGGATCGCCATACTCTTAACCCTGTGCGGTCTTGCGGGAATCGGCATGATCGCGCCCCGCGCCCAAGCAAAGTCTCCCGCCGCTGCATCCATTTGTTCACGGTTGGTCACGCAGCTGCGTGCTTCCCCTGCAACGGTGCTGAACGATCTAGTCGTAAAGAAGACGATGCTGCCGCCCTGGATCGTCAACGCATCGTCGCACCCTGCGCAAGGCGATCCGGTGTACCGCCACCTTCCGCCAGAGTGGCGCACGATGGGAGGCAGGGGAGCCTCGTTTCCGACGATCGAAGGCCTGCCCAGGACTGCGCTTTCGATGGTCAGCGCGTTTGCCGGGTCTGGCGACTGCCTGCAATATCAATTCTTCGAACGGAAGCAGGCAGGCGCAGTGCGCTTGCTCGGCTCTCCGCCAATCCAATCCGATCTGTGCAGCCTCGCGGGTACGTCGGGCAGTCTTGCAACAGTATTGGGGAAGCCTGCGTTCATCGTATACGGATCGGACAATCCGGACAATCATGGTCCACGTTTGAACATCATGCCATGGAAAGGTACGCGCTGGGGTCCGGCATGTCATGTGTCAATTCAGTGGACACACAGGTACCCAGTGAGACTGCGATATTGCGACGCGGATCGCGCGGTATGCGTCGCGGCGCGTAAAAGTGCTCCCGCCGTAGAACGGCGCTACGAAAGGTATTTTGCGGAACAAGATGCAGATTTCAACGACATCGGAACATTTTCGTTCCGAGGGTTCCGATTCCAGAGCACTTTGACAGCTGAGGGACGCGCGCTTGTGGGACGAGCGCGCCGCATAGCGATGTCGAGAGTCACCGAAGATGAGCGCCACGGCGCCCCCTCCTGGCTTCGTGGTGTGTTTTCCGCAGACGTGCCGCTCTTTTCGTTGCGTCTTGACGGCAAATTGTATGTCGCCTCCGCCACTGGCGGTCCAAACCTGATACGCTGGATTGTGCCGCCCGCGAAGGGGTATTTCAATGAAGTCGGAGGCGACCGTAATAACGGTCCGCTGCTTGTCGTGTATCAAGCCCCGCGCGCCCATAGCCATCAGTTGGTTCCGCTGGCCGTATTAACCATGCATTCGCGAACGAGCGGTGTCAAGTCGATTGAAGCGGGTGATGGCTACGCGCCGTGATGGGCCGTGCATCGGGTGCGCTTCCCATTCTGCAGACGGCGGGCGACGGCATCGGGCCCACCATATTGCCGCCGTTCGATCGGACCGCTTCGGGTCAACCAGGACAGATGGCCAATGGTCAAGGTCTCGGCGACTGGAGCCGGCCTGATCTCACCGGTAGCGTATTGACGAGCTGCGCGCGATATAGCAGTATTCTGCTTATATAAGCGGACTACTGCTATTGCCATTATGCAGACGCTTGAAAGTGTGCTCGGTACCCGCGTGAATCTAGCGGTGCTCCGATTTCTCAGCGCAGTTAACGGCGCACTGAGCGGCAATGAGATCGCAAAACGACTGGGCATACAGCAATCCTCTGTGCGCCTCGCACTCGAAAGGCTCGTCGAAACCGGCGTAATCACGCGAAACGATATAGGCCGAAGCGCTGCTTACCAGCTCGATCAGCGACTGATATTTGTGCAAACAGTCCTGCTTCCATTGTTCCGAGCAGAGGCAGCACTTCACGAACGCCTGCTGAATGCCATTGCGCGGGGCTGTGCAAAGCTCAAGCCGAGACCACAAGCAGTCGTATTATTCGGCAGTGCGGCGCGCGGCGCGAGGGATTTCCGGGACGTCGATTTACTGTGCATCGCCACAAAGGACGGCGACAAGGCCCCGATTCACGATGGTGTCGCCGACGTCTTTGGTCAGTTCCAGCGCGAATTCAAGGTGCCGATAAGCGCGGTCGTGGCGACGAGCAGGGAACTGCGTGCGACCAAACTTGAGGCCGTGGCCCGAGAAGCCCGGCGCGACGGCGTGCTGGTATTCGGCACGGCCCCGGCTGACCTGTCAGGCGTGACAGGTTGGGACCCCGCGAGGATGCGACGTCAGTGACCCGAAAGCTGCCGTTTTCGACCGTGGATCATTCGCTGGCGAGGAAATACCTCGAAAAGGCGATCCGCTTCCATAGCGATGCACAGAAGATGGCGGAGTTGATGGATGAATTCAGCGGAAACGGCGTCGCGGTGCTCTGTGTTCACGCGGCGATAGCGTACGGCGATGCAATCGGAATTCTCGCGGCCGGAAAGAAATCCAAAAGTAGTGATCACCGTGCCGCCGCTGCGTTCTTAGCATCCGTTGTGCCAATCCGCACGAGCGAGGACAAGGCGGCCATGCGCGCCTTTCAAGCTATTCTGAATCGCAAAGATTGAGGTTTCGTACGCAGACGACATCCTCGACGCGCGTGCGGCAGCGGCGCTACTGGAAAGGCTGGGCAGATTTGCTCGCTGGGCGGACAAGACTTTCATGGACATCCAACGACGGATCTCCAGGTGATCCATGCGCACCAGAACCTAGCAGTGACGCATCCATTGGACGAGCCCTAGCTGACGGATCTGTAATCCAACCGCAATCACCCTACGTTGCCTCACACTGCCCCACGTACCGCGAAATTTCGCACCTGAATCGCACTTGCCTCTCGAAGTTGTTCCAAGATATTGAGTTTCTCAGAGTCGTCCATGAGTTCGATTCCCATCACCCGCCCCATTCCCAGGCAACGCCAGGCAGGTTGCGGCAACAGCGGCGGCGGCAAATATCTGATCGCTTGGGACAATTCGTGGGACCTACGCACGAACTCAGACCTGCATCGTTGCCCCCGGTTGCCTCTCACTGCCCCGGCATTCGCACGCTGTCGGCTCTCAGAAGGAACGGACCCCGGGTTTCTCAAAATCATTCCCCCCGGGTCCCGCGGCGGGTGACGCGTTCATTGTCGTGTAGTGCTGCTGAAGTTGTCCAGGGTCTGCTCCGCGCGGTTACGCTGGCGAGCGGGTTTCGGCGGCGGGCCGGGGGCGCGCCGGCTGCGCGGTCAGTCGCGGCTTGAGCCGTTGCCGATAGGATTCCCCCTCGATGACCAGATCGTAAGCGTTGCCGGTGAGCCGGTCGATCGCGCTCTGCGCGCGCATGGGATCGGCGAACATGGTGAGCCATTCGTCCGGGCCGCGATTGGAGGTGAAGATCATGGAGCCGCAGCGGTGGCGCTCGGTGATGATCTCGTGGGCATCGTGACTTTCGACCGCATCCATGCTGTCCAGAGCAAAGTCGTCGACGATCAGGACGAGACCCGTGGAGGTGAGGGAGGCAATCCGGAAGTACATCCGGACGCGACATGCGCGCGGTTGACACAAACGTTTTGGTACGTCTCGTTGTGCGCGACGACGCGGACCAGGTCCGCGTGGCCGACGAATTCGTCGCAGGGGACGCATGGGTATCGCACCTGGTGCTGGCCGGGACGATGTGGGTGCTCGATGCAGTATATGAGCGCACACCGGAGCAGATCGCGACGGCCGTTGACATGTTGCGCAACCACCAGCAGCTTACGGTACAGGACTCCGATGTAGTGGCGGCGGCCATCGAGCGCTTCCGAAAGCGGCCTTCGCTCGGCTTTTCAGACTGCCTCGTGCTGGAGATCGCGCGGAAGGCCGGGAATTTGCCACTCGCTACGTTCGATCGGCACCTCTCGAAGCTCGGTGATGCCGTGCGCTTGCAGTCGTGAATATTCCAGACCGGTCGTTGGGTCCTGATCTTGTTGGCGCTGTGCTCGTCAATTGCCACAGCTTGCTTGACGGCGCCCCACGTGCCTCGAACTCTCGCACTTGGATCGCATTTGCCTCTCTAGATAGAGCCAAGGCACTGATTTGTGGGGCATTGCCCATGGGTTCGATTTCCATCACCCGCGCCACTCCCGGGCAATGCCAGGCAAGCTGCGGCAACGCCATGTCCCTGTCGCTTGAGATCGCACCCGGCGCCTTGCCGGCGCCCCAGCTGGTAATCAGGCCTGCGACCAACCAGGTGATGATGCTCACAAGGCCTCCCATGCATAGGTAGCTGCCGAGACCGGCGGCCGCGCGCTGCTGACCGGTTGTACTTTGTTCTCGACCAGCGGCACGATACGGCAGTCCCGGTCACCTCGATACACCAGATGCGCCCACCGATCAGCCGAGCTGAAACGCCGCTCAATGACCGCCGCCGCGCGGCGCGGCTTGCACCCGGCCCGTCGACCGCGTACGAGTTCGCCTTGGCAGGCGCGCATGCGATAATCATCGGTTCAATGGCCAGGTGCTCATGCATGCCCAGACTTTGAGTTGGCACGGCGCATTTGTCATCGTGCTGTTGGTCGCTGCGCTCGTCGTCTACAGTCGCCCGCGTGTGGCGATAGAGACCACGAGCCTCGCCGTATTGCTCACTCTGCTGCTGGTGTTTGCACTGTGGCCCTACCACGGTGCGCACGGGGAACTCTCCCCCATGGTGTTCTACCGCGGCTTTGCCAACGGCGCACTCGTGGCGATCGTCTCCTTGATGATCGCCGGTCAAGCGCTTGTGCGCACCGGCGCGCTCGCGCCTCTAACCGGGGTGCTCTCTCGGCTGTGGAAATTCTCACCCGCGTTCACCTTGCTGCTGGTACTGGCAATCACTGCGGCGGTCAGCGCGTTCGTCAATGACACACCTGTCGTGGTGCTGCTCATTCCGGTATTGACTCGGTTGGCCCGCGACAGCGGGCGCAGCGCCTCGAAGATGCTAATGCCGCTTGGCTTTTCAGCCTTGATCGGCGGCATGGGGACGACTATCGGCACCTCTACCAATCTGCTGGTGCTTGAGGTCGCCAAGCAGGCCGGTCTGCCGCCCATGGGTATGTTCGCCTTCACTTCCCTCGCGCTCATCCCTGCCGCGGTCGGCCTTGTGTATTTGTGGCTGATTGCGCCCAGGCTGCTGCCCCAGCGCGATCACGCGATCGAGCAGGCTTCCCAGCGGCAGTTTCGTGCCGCGCTGGAATTGACCGAGAACAGCTCCGCCGCGGCCAAGCCGCTTGCCAAGGCCGTCGAGGCAATCGGCGGCATGTCTGTGCTCGCGGTGGTGCGCGGCGGCGTCGAGCTGGTGCCAAGTCCCACCCTGGAGCTGCGCGGTGGCGATCGGCTGGTGGTCGCGGATCGGCCCGAGATGCTCAAGGCAGCCGAGAAAACCCTGAGCGCGAAACTATTCATCGGCGAGAAGCCCTGGGAGGGCGATGCGGCTCCGCTCGATGATCAGCAACTTGCCGAAATCGGCATTCTGCCCGCATCGCGTTTCGTCGGCCACAGCCTGCGCCACGCGGCGTTCCACGCGCGATTCAACGTCATCCCACTCGGGATCTATCGGCGCGGCGCGCGCCTGGCGGCCAAGATGATGGACCAGGAGCTGCTCCAGCCCGGCGATGTGGTGCTCGTGCAGGGCGGCAAGGAAGCCGTCGAGGCGCTGCGGCTGACTCAGCAGTTCGTGATTCTGGATGCCACCGCCGATCTGCCCCGCAGTGGTAAGGCCAATCTGGCGCTGCTGTGGATGGTGGCTATCGTGCTGCCGGCGGCCCTCCGCTGGCTGCCGATCGAGATCACCGCGCCGATCGGAGTGCTCGGCATGATGGCGAGCGGCTGCCTGAAGTGGGACGAGATCGGCGGCGGTGTCAGCCCCGCGGTCATCTTGTTGATCGCTTCGGGCTTTGCACTGTCCACTGCGCTGGTGCGGACCCATGCTGGACACTTCATCGCCCACGCGGTCGTGGCGGCCACCGCGAGCCTGCCGCCGAGCGTCACGCTGGCACTGGTGTTGTTCTTCGTGGCGGTGCTCGGCAACGCGGCCTCGCACACCACCGCGGCTCTTGTCGGGGCGCCGCTGGCGATTCAGATCGCGCACGGGCTGCATCTGTCGCCCGAGCCTTTCCTGCTGGCGGTCCTGTTCGGCGCCAATCTCGGCTACGCCACACCCATGGCCTATCAGACCAATGTGCTGGTCATGAACGCCGCGGGTTACAAGTTCGCGGACTTCCTGCGGGTGGGACTGCCGCTGCTGCTGCTCATGGGCGGGCTGTTCACGATCTTGCTGCCGCGGTACTTCCCATTCCGAACCCTACAGGGCGCACAGATGTCGACGCTCACCCCCCCTCCTCTAGGGCGACCCACCACCACCGGTTCTGGCGAGTGCCGCGGGTTTTCATCCGCATTCTGCGCCGCGACTGCTTCGATGACCCGTTGTACGCAGTTTCCGGACGCGTTCTCTTGCGCGTCGATGGCTGTGCGTGGCCCGCGCCTGCGCAGACTTCTCAGGCGCGGGGTGAGACGAGTCATACTGGCTGCCAATGCCGGCGCAGCCCGGCCATTGGCCTGTGGCGCACCTACACCGATGCCCTGCTGTGCTCGTAGTCATGGTGGCATACCGCCGAGGCATGCGTTCCTCGCCATACGGGATCCGACTGGGCCGGGCTTGCATACGGCGGTCAGCCGGTCGCTCGGCGATGCGAGAACTCGCGCGATTCGTGATTTCGACGACCTGACGTGCTCACCGACTGGCGCTTGCTTCGCGCGGATATGTATGCTCAAGGGCATTGCCGTTGGTTCCAGCCCTCGCCCGCGTCTGAGTGTGTGCTGAGGCTCCGCGCCGTCATCGCGATGGACTACCGATGATTCCCGTCTTGTTGTGGGTGATCTGCGCACTGCTGATTCTGGCCGGAGTGCTCAGCAGTTTTTTGCCGGTCTCCCCCGGAGTCTTCCTTGTATTTGCCGGCATGCTGCTCGGCGCGTGGGCAGATGGCTTCAGACGGATCGGGTGGGTGACTCTGGTCATCCTCGGACTGCTTGCACTCCTTGCGCTTCTCGGCGATATGCTGGGCAGCCTCATCGGGGCCAAGCGGTTCGGCGCGAGCAAAGGTGCGCTGATCGGGGGTGCCATCGGCATCCTTGTCGGGATCTTTTTCGGACTTCCGGGCGCGTTGCTCGGACCATTCCTGGGCGCCACCGCCGGAGAGCTGCTGGCGAAACGTCACGTGCGGCAGTCCATTCGCGTAGGCGCCGGCACTTGGGTGGGACTGGCTTTTTCGGTGGTCTTGCGCCTGGTCATCGTATTTACGATGCTCGCCGTCTTTATCACACGCTGTTTGCTCTGATTGCACGCCGGTTCCCGAGGCCGCTGCGGCGTGTCGACTGGGCTGACGTCGCCCCCAAGCTCAAGCACAAATTTTCCAGCGAATCAGCGGATTGCACGCGCATCAGATGGTCGCGCACTGGCAACATGCTGATCCGCTGCAGTAGCTGCAGCGCTTGCTGTTGAATTGTGGTGGTGACCACCGGGAAGGCGGGCCAAGGGGTCTTCGCCGAGCGCGTCACGCAGGTATTGCGCACGATGGTACCGAGGTGCTCGAGCGGCGTCCGCAAGCTGTGCGCTGGGGTGCCGTCAGGCAGCGTCGTGTTGTCGGCGGCATTGCCGGCGAGCACCTCGTAGGCGAGCGGGACGCCCTCCGGGGTGACGATCAACGCGATCACCGCCTGCACGCAGTCCGGCCGATGGTCGCGTGAGTATTCAAATTACCGCCTGGCCTCATCGCTCAGAGACGGATTGATCTCGAAGTGAGGGGAGGTCAGGTCGTACAGCAAGACATCGAACCTGACGTTGAACAGGTCGCGCCAGCGGCCGACCAGATGATCGAACAGCGCCGTCTTGTGCTCGAGCAGCAGATCGTGACAATCGTAACGCGCGTGCTCGTCGATGATCCTGTCCATCCCGAGCAGATCACAGAGCGCACTGCGACCATACCAATCTCGATGCAGCCGCCACTCGCTGCCGGAGGAAGCTAATCGATAAACCAGCAGGATCAGCAGCACATCGGCCCAGCGCGTGCCCTTGCGAGAGGGCGTCAGGCGCGGCGCCCGGAACTCATCGAGCTCGAGCTCCCGCCACAACTGCAGCGCCACGTAACAGCCGCCGCATTGCCGCGGCCGCTTCAGCTGCAGCTGTGAGAGCTTCTGGCGCACCACCGATTCACCGGGCAGCACGCCATCGCAGTGATCCCCAGGAAATAGTGCCGGCGTCCGCGAACGCGCACCGCCCTCGTCCAGCATCCCAATCGACTTGCGCGACGCCAGCTCTTGCGAGAAGTTGAACTCCGCAAGGTACAACTCGTGTCGCTGCACCACGCGTCCGTCGTCCACACGCTGGTTCGCCACCACGCTGAAGTAGCCGTGGAGTTGTCCGTTTTTTTTGCGGATCTTGGCGCGCAGGAACATGACAGGTTCCCATGCTGCTCAGGCCTGCGCATCTGACCAGCGGCAAGGTCGGCACTGCAGCTCCTTTCGCCCCCGAACCGCCGGCAACTGCGCGAATGACCCTCACCGGCCGGGCCGTTCGGGGTCAAAGTCGCGGGCGAATCCGCGACGACGCGTTAACTCGCGCGTCGTAATTTGCTTACCATTGAGCAACCGGAAATCGCGCGTTACAAGAACTCCATTCAACGCGTGATTGCAGCAGGGCCCACGGCACGGAGAGTTGACGCGGTGGATGCCAAGCCGCTTGAACCCCGGCGGCCCGCCGAACGCGAGAGACGCCGACGTGATTGAATCCAGGCAGATGTCGTTCGCTTCCTTCGAACAAGTTACCCGCTCGATGCCGAACTCGCCGATCTTTGCGGCGTGGAGACTGAAGTACGGATTCAGGCTGTAAAGCCAGACCCGGAGCGCTCCCCGGAAGATTTCATGATCCAGCTCACCAGCACTGAGTGAGTCATCTTGAGGTCACAAACTGTGACCTCAAGTCGCAAGCACGGCGGCCGCCGCGACCCGCCGCACGCCTTCACTGAACAGAGCGTCGCGATGCTCTCATCGGTTCTCAGGAGCCGCCGCGGAGCGGCGGCCTACTTCCTCGCGAGCCGTGGCGGGCCTTGGTCAACGCGTATCGGCGCCGAAAAGGTGCGGACGTGGGATCGCCAGTTGGCACGGGGATCCGCCGCCCTCGATCGTCGTTGCGGCTCCAGCGCTCCAATCACAGAGCTCCTGATTGATGAAAGCCTTGGTACCGGGTGTGACGTGGACGCGTCGCCATCAGTCGTCCCAGTCCTTGTCAAAAAAAGGCGTCGGCCTCATTCCTCTCAGGCGGCGATCTTCAGGTAACGCAATAGCTCCGCCTGCAGGTCAGAATTAGCGGCATCGCCTTTTATCGCATCTGCTCGTTGCGGTTGGCAGTAATCAAGCCGGCATTCTAGCCGGTCGGTGCTACCGCCTTGGCCAATACCATCGAGCGCTGCTTCAGATCACGCAGCGAGCGATCCAATTCGGCAAAGGGTTCGCTTTTGAGCTTCTCCCAACGCCTCATCAGCGACGTGTATTCGGAACTGAGCTGGTCGAGCGCCTCAATGTCGGCAGCCGTCGGTGCTGTGTCGGCCCCCTGCATCCGCCGCATGAGCATCTGCAAGGAGAGGCCGATGCTGCCAAGCGTCGGTGGGCCGTGATGGAAAAACAGTGCATACGGAGAAGTCACCTCGGGGCCTGAGAGTTCTTCCAGCTGCTTTCGATAAGACGCCAGGTTCGCCGAAGGTTTATGCGCGGCGATCTGTTTTTCCAGATTCCGCACCTGCGCAAGCGCTGCGTTTGCCGCAATCTCTTCGTGGTATGCCTGCATCGATGCATCGAGCTGCTGCCGAAGTGCAGCCTCCGGTGTATGCACCCGTGGGTCCATCGTTACCGTCAACGCCTGCGTTTGGCTCTGGCCGTCAACCGTCAACCTCACTGTGTAGTGGCCCGGCATAACCCAAGGCGAGCTCGGCACGACAGGCGTGTTGTGCCTGACCGCCTGACTGGCGTCGAGGAACTGCAATGCCCCCGGTACGGGCTGGTAGTGCATGTCCCACACGAACCGATGCATACCCGCCTCAGTCGAGAGATTCATCGGCGGACGCGGCCACCAATCCGGGACATCCAGCTTGGCCGGATCGAGCGGCTTCTCGGGATCAGCACTTGAGAAGTGCCGCACCAGCTTGCCACTCGAGTCGAGGATATCCAGTGTCACCGGCCCACGGACATTGCTCGCCAGATAGTAATCAATGATGGCCCCCGGAGGCGGGTTCGGCAGCGACGGCATACGCCATGGCGTCGGCGGATTCATGTCCCAACGCACGCGCACAGCCGTTTCCGGCTTGTACAGCGTTACTTGCGCCCGCGCCACCTCGGCATCAATCTGTCGCAGCGGCGTGATGTCGTCGAGCACCATGAACCCTCGCCCGTGTGTGGCCGCGATTAAGTCGTCGCCATGCACCTTGAGGTCACGCACCGATACCGCCGGCATGTTCAGCCGCAACGATTGCCAGTGATCTCCATTGTCAAACGACACCCACACTTGGGTTTCGGTCCCGGCAAATAGCAAATCCCGCCGCTCGGGATCCTGTCGGATCACGTTGGTTGTCGCGTCGGGGGTAATGCCGTTATCGATTTCCGTCCAATGCTTGCCCCCATCTTCGGTCCGGAACAGATGCGGACGCATGTCATTGAGAAACAGTGTCACTTTAGCGACTTGAAACGATGATGCGCTATTTCGGCCCGTTCTCGAGCATGGCGCCGATGGCTGCGAGACAGCGTTGCAGTTTGGCCTGGCCTGCGACGGTGGGGGTCAGGGTGCCGCAAT
>JAKAXA010000044.1 GCA_021816775.1 Pseudomonadota bacterium | reverse complement strand
GGCGCTCGCTGCGCTCGCCCGACCGCTTGGCCGGGCTGCCTGTGCAGGCGCCCGGCCGTCGGTCGGCTGCGGCACTGTGGACTACGAGGGCAACCGTGCCACTTCAGGCCGCATTACCCACTCGGAATTCGATAGAGCCGGAAATCGCAGGACCTCCATCTGTCGTCCGGTGCGCCGGTTACGGCATTGCACGAGGCACCTGGCGTTCCCGTCCTGGTTCGTCACTGGGCCGCCTCGTTCTGCAGTCGCAGCTCATCCCTTGGTGGATGCCCACCTAATCGTGCGGCGTACTCATTGCGGCCGGCCTGTTTCGGGCGCGAACCGTCAGCACGAGATAATAAAGAAGGCCCACCCCGATCCAGCAGCCGCCCAGGATCTTCGCCACGGGATTCATGCCATAGAGCACGTAGAGAATGACGGCGAAACCGGCGAGCGGACACGCGAGGTGACGCAGCCATGCGCCCGAGCGCTGTCGGAAGAAATAGTGGTAGGCCACCGCCACGTGCAGGAGGGCGAAACTGGTGAGGGCACCGAAATTGACCACGCGGGTGAGGTCGTCGATGCGGTGCGTAAAGAACAGGCCGACGAGCAGCGACACCCCGGCCACGAGCAAGGTGCTGACGTACGGCGTTTTGAAACGGGGGTGCACGGCCGCGAGCACGGCGGGAAGCTTTCGGTCGCGCGCCATCGCAAACAGGACACGCGAGACCGCGGCCTGGGCCGCCATGGCGTTGGCGATTCCGAATGAGATCACGATGGCCAGGATCGCCGCGACGCTCAATCCGCTGCCGCCCGCGCGCGCCGCGATCGCGTAGAAGGCCGTCGCCGCGGAACGGAAGCGCATTCCCTGAGCCAGATCGGCGGCGATCCACGTCTGCAGCATGAACAGCGCCCCGATGATCACGAGCGAGAGCACCGTCGCCTTGGCGATGGCGTTGCGCGCGCCGGCGCTCTCCTCGGACAGCGTCGAGATGCCGTCGAACCCGAGGAATGACAGAACCGCAATGGAAGTGGCGCCCGCCACGGTGGTCAGGGAGAACGTGTGCGGATCGTAAAGCGGCGCCAGCGTCAAGCGCCCGGCTCCTCGACCCTCGTAAAGCGCAATCGCTCCGAAAGTCACGAACAGCGCCAGCGTCAACAGCTCGAGGACCAAAAGCACCTTGTAGAGGCGCGCCGTGACGCGCACACCGAGCACATTGGCCGCCGCATTGAAGGCAACGAATCCGACCAGCCATACCCAGGCGGGGACCTGCGGCACCAACGGCCGCAGCGCGACGGCCGAGAACAGATACAGCAGCGCCGGAACCAGGATGTAGTCGAGAAGGATGAGCCATCCGGCCAGAAACCCCGCCGCCTCGTGCAGTCCGCGCTGCACGTAGGCGTACACCGATCCAGCCAGCGGAAACGCCTGCGACATCGCCGCGTAGCTGAGCGCGGTGAAGAGCATGCCGGACAGGCCGATCAGGTACGCCAGCACCACCATGCCCTTGGCGTCCTGCCAGACGAACCCGAAGACGGAGAACGGCGCGATCGGGACCATGAAGATCATGCCGTAGACGATCAGATCGCCGAGGCTCAATGCCCGATCGAGCTGGTCCTCGTAGCCGAATTGCTCAAGCGACATGTTGGTGCGTCAGCGGACGGGCACAAGCGCCGCGGTCGAGTCTAGGCTGCGGGCTGTCCGTGGTAAAGTACACCCCTCAGGGCTTCGCTCGGCTTCATGATGCACCACCGCACCATCCACACGCAGCATTTCGGCTGGGACAACAGCCTGGCGCCTGCGGCGCGCATCGCTCCGGGCGAGTCGCTCGAGTTTGAGGTGCGGGACGCCTCCGGCGGACAACTGTCGCGGTCGTCGGTCGCCGCGGACGTCGGTCGCCTCGATTTCGAGCGCGTCAATCCTGTCGCAGGCCCTGTGTACGTCGAGGGCGCCGAGCCGGGCGACCTCCTCAAGGTGACCGTTCTGTCGTTCGCCCCTTCCGGGTGGGGCTGGACGGCGAGCATCCCGGGCTTCGGGCTGCTCGCCGACGAGTTCAAGGAACCAGCGCTGCACCTGTGGCGCTACGACGAGCAGAGCCTCACGCCGTGCGCATTCGGCTCGTGGGCGAGAGTCCCGCTGAAGCCGTTTGCCGGCACGATGGGGGTCGCTCCCGAGCAGCCCGGCTGCCACAGCGTCGTACCTCCGCGTCGTGTCGGCGGAAACATGGACTTGCGCGACGTCACCCGCGGCAGCGAGTTGCACCTTCCCGTCGAGGTCGCAGGCGCCCTCTTCTCGGTGGGTGATACGCACGCGGCGCAGGGCGACGGCGAGGTCTGCGGGACCGCGCTCGAAAGTCCGATGCGTGTGGCGCTGCGATTCGATCTGGTGAAGCACCAGCCGCTCGCCTTTCCCCGGCTGATCACCCCGGGGCCGCTCACGCGTCACCTCGATGAGCGGGGCTATCTGACGACCACCGGGATCGGGCCCGACCTCATGACTGCGGCGCGCGACGCGGTGCGCTCGATGATCGATTGGCTCACACGCGAGCGCGGCATGCCCGCTGTCGAGGCCTATCTGCTCTCCAGCGTGTGCGGCGATCTTCGCATCAGCGAGATCGTCGATCAGCCGAACTGGATCGTCTCCTTTTACTTCCCGCGCCTCGTGCTCGAATAGCCGCACCGACGTGCGCCTCATCTGAATCGCCAGGTCAGGTCCAGCCCCGCCGTGAGTGGACGGTTCACCGTATAGCGGGTGAACGCCGCGGTCTGCAGATCGATCTGCGGCTGCGGATCGAGCAACACCCGTTCATTGGTCAGGTTGTCGATGAACAGTGCCGCCCGCCAGCGGCCGCTCTCGAGACCCAGCCGCAGGTAGGTCAGGCTGTACGAGGGCAGGTGCACCATGTACTGGTCGATGTTCCAGAGTGTGATTGTTTCCCCGTAGGGGGCGTCGGTGCGCGACCCCACGTAGTCCCACTCCAGGGAGGCGAACGCCGCCAGATTCGCCGACAGATCATGCCGCCAGCGCAGATCCGCCGAGCCCATCACTCTCGGCGTGTCGGGCACTTGAGTGCCCGCGGGATAACCGATGATCGCGCTGGCGCGCGTGAAGGTGGCGTCGGTGTAACCGGCATTCGCCTCGAAGTGCCAGTCGCGCCCGAGCAGCGCGTGCACTTCGGCTTCGAGACCCTCGATGCGGGCGTCCGCTCCATTGGCCGTAATGCCGAAGCCGGCGAGATTGGTCGCGAGCTGCGGATCGACCCAGCGCTCGTAGTAGGCCGATACGTTGAGCGTCAGGCGCCGGTGCATCAGCGTCGACTTCTCGCCGAGCTCGTAGCTCCACACCGAGTCGGAGCGGAAGCTGGCCGGCGCCTGCAGCAGGACATTGGGATCGCAGCCGCCCGGCGCGACGCCGAGGAGTTTCTCCTGCAGCCCGCACTCGTTGGCCACCAGCACCGCGTTGCTGTTGGTGGCGTGCGCCACCGGGATGGGCTGGTTCACCCCGCCGAGGCGAAACCCCTTGGAAACCGTGGCGTAAACCATGTGGTCCCGGTCGAAGGTATATCTCAGGTCGATCTCAGGCACCGTGCCCGCGGCGCTGTTCGAGGCGCGGGTGTCGTACGGCGTGCTGTTACCCTGGGCGCCGAACACCGTGAACAGGCCGTATTCGCTGTTCGACTGATGCAGCGCGTAGCGGTAGTGCCGCAGGCTGACCGTCGCGGCAAGGTGTGGCGAGATGCGCCACGACAGCTCGCCGAACTCGGAATTCTGCAGGATGTCCTGCGGCTGGCTATCGACGTAGATATTCGGCCCTCCGAGCGCCGCCGCTGCCTGCGGCGCAAGCACCGACAGGTCCCAATCGGAATGCAGGTCCTGATAGAACCACCCGGCGAGCCATTGCCAGGGCCCCGCCGAGGTGGAGGTCACTCGCAGCTCCTGACTCAATTGTCGCGTATGGTCCCGCTCGCTCGCCCCTGGACCGAGGCGTGACGGCCCCGTCGGCCCGAGGCCGGCGGGAGGGTCGTATTCGGTGAACGACGCATTCATCGACGCGGCGCTTTCCTCTGTGCCGTCCTGGGACACCACGGTGCCGCGCGCCCAGTATCCGGTGGCCGAGGTGACCCGAAGTGACGGCAGGCGGTACACCAGTTCGAGGCTTCCGAGCGCGAAGCGGTCGCGCTGTGGCTCCGGCGTGTCGTAGATCTCCCAGTGCGCCTCGGTGGCGGGCATGACGGGACGGGTTGTCGCACCGTTGACATCGATGGTGTCGGGCCCGCCCTGCCGGGTCAGCTGATACATCGCGAGCGACAGGATCGAGAGGCGCTGCATTGGTTTCCACAATAGCTCGGCGCGCGCGGCGTCCATGTTGGTGGTATTGACGCCGTTAATCCGCTCCTGCAGCGGCGCGGAGTAGAAGTTCGGCGGGCGCGACACGTCAGGGAAGGTGCCGGAATCGACGGCCACCGCGCCATCCGCGATGACGCGCCGCTCGATCCAGCCACTGTCGCGCCTGACCGAGCCCACAAGCCGCAACGCCGCCTCGCTTCCGAGCGGCAGGTTGACCATGCCGTTCAACGCTTGATTGAGCCCGCCCCCGGATGCGGTGTCGGACACGACCGTCTCGCCCGAGGCCTCGAACCGGCCCAGGCGCGGTATCTGGGGCACGAGCCGGACGGTCCCGCCCATGGAGCTCGCACCATAGAGCGTGCCTTGCGGACCGCGCAGCACTTCCACGCGATCGATGTCGTAAAGATCCAGATCGACGAGCACTTTGCCCAACTGTGCCGAGGCCGGCGCGGACAGCGGAATCTCTCCGAGGTACAGGCCCACCATGGACGTATTCCCGCCCGAGGAGTTCAGACCGCGCATTTCGAATTCGGTCTGCCCCGGCCCCGCGGTGCGCACGGCCAGCCCTGGGATTGAGCGCCCGAGCGAATCGAAGTCCGGCAGGCCGCGGCGCGCGATCTCTGCGGCGGTAATCGCCGTGACGCTGGCCGCAGTGGACTGCAGAGTGGTCGTGCGCTTGGTCGCAGTGATCACAACCTGGGTCAACCGGTCCGGCTGAGGACGGAGGACGCCCCAGGGAATCCGCGCCGCAAGTGGCCGCCCCGGACGGTGTGCGATATCTTGCCGGGCATGCAAGCGACCGCTGGCGTTCGTCGCAGCCGCGGCGTGTCCGGGAGATCGAGTCTGCGCGGCGGTGACGATGGCAATGGCGGAGCGGCTGACCAGCTTATACGACAGGCCTGTCCCCTTCAGCAAAAGCCCCAGCCCCTGCGCGACGGTGAAATCGCCGTGCACTCTGGGCGCGCGCAGTCCCGTCACCGCGCTCGTTGAAGACAACAGTGTGACATCCGCCTGGCGCGCAAACGCGGTCAGCGCCGGAGCGAGCGCTTGCGCCGGAATATCGAAGTGGCGTACCGGCAGGGCGGTCTGAGCCCGGGCCGCGGTCCATATGATTGCGGCCAGCAGCCCGAAGCGCCGCCCCAGGCGCAGCGCCGGACGATGATGCAGCCAAACCCCTCGAGGATGGCCTGGATTAATTGCGCGCGGCTCCCCAAAGCGTTGCCCGTACGTATTCGATCGAAACCAGTGCGAGCGCAGCGTCCACGGCCGGTTCGCCCGCCTTGCTTGGCCCGGTCATGCCCGCCGCACCGGCCGGAGCCATGATGGACCGTCCACCCCGCCGTTGACAAGCGCGGCAGAAAAACGGGAGGACGAGGTCTCCCCCGTCCCCCAATATTTGTCATCCCGCCAGCCGGTCGGCCCAGCCCGTCCGTGACTCAGTGGAAGCTGTAGCTCACATCCAGACCATAGGTAATCGGCTGATTCACGATGTAGCGCGTGTACTGCGGAATCGCCAGATTGATCTGGGGCAGCGGATCGAGCAGCGTCTGCTCATTGGTCGCGTTGTCGACAAATAGCGCCGCGGTCCACCTCCTCGAGCGAAGCCCCAAGCGCAGGTTCAATATTCCATAGGACGGCAGATTGATCTGTGTCTGGCTGATGTTGTTGAGGTACACCGTCACACCATAAGGCAGATCGTACCGCGAGCCGACATAGCTGTAGGTGATGTTACCGATGACCGACAGGTTCTCACTCAGGATGTGATGATAATTGAGCGATGCCGAGCCGGTGACCTTGGGCGTGTCGGGCACGGAGTATCCCTCGGGGATGCCGTCAATCGCACTGTTCGTCAGGAACTTGCTGTGCGTGTAGCCGACATCCGCCGCGAAACTGAAGTCCTCGCCGAGCTCGGCGCGAAACTCCGCCTCCAGGCCGTAGATGTTCGCGTTGCCGCCATTCACGGTGAAACCGAAGCCGGCAATGTTGGTCGAGATCTGCGGATCCATCCAACGCTCGAAGTACGCCGTCAGGTTAAATAGGGCGCGATGGTCGAGAAACTCGTTCTTCGTCCCGATCTCGTAATCCCACACCGAATCCGATTTGAACTGCGGCACGCCCTGCGAGTTGACGTTGGGGAAATTCGCGAGCGAGGTGTAAGTGGTGCCGGGCTGCGTCGGGGTCGCCGAGAGTTTCGCCTGCAGACCGCACTGCTGGATCACGACCAGCGAGAAGGGCGCCGCGCAATCGGCGGCCGTCACCGGGAAGTTGTACCCGACGAAGGGCTGGTCGGTCCCGCCGAGGCGGAAGCCCTTGGCGACCGTAAGGTACACCATGTGGTCGCTGTCGATCTGCCACGTCAGATTGAAGCGGGGATTGGTCCCGCTGGCGCTGCCTCCCGCGCTGGTGGTGAATGGCTGCGTGTTGCCCGCCACCGTCGGTGCGCCGCTCAAGAGATTGGCAAAGCCGTACGGCGTGAAATCGCCCCACTCGGAGTTGAGCTGGGCGTAGGAGTAGTGATACCAGCGCACCCCCGCGCTCGCCTTCAGCCCGTGCGCGAATGCCCAGGAGATGTTGCCGAAGAAGGCGTTCTGCAGAATGGTCTGCGGCATGTAGTCGACGTAAATGTTGGCGATGGGGCCTGCCTGCGGATTGACCGACCACATGTCCCAGTCGGAGAACAGGTCCTGATAGTAATATCCTGCGAGCCACTGCAGCGGACCGCGACCCGTGGAGGCGAGGCGGAACTCTTCACTCACCTGCCGGGTGTAGTCCCGCTCCTCGACTCCGGGGCCAAACGGTCCGGGCCCCGTCGGGCCGATACCGCCCGCGGAAGTGTCATACGGGAACGCCGTCGTGGCTGACCCCAGCCCCCCCGAACTCGCGTTTTCCTCACTGCCATCCTGCGAGACCAGGGAATGATTGGACCACAACCCAGTGATCGAAGTGAGGCCGATATCCGGTGTGACCGCGTATTGAACCTTCAAGCTCCCCAGAGTGAAGCGATCCCATTGCGGTTCGGAGGTCTGATAGATCTCGTAATGGCCCTTCGGATTAGGCATGGTGGGATTGGTCGGCGAGCCATTGACGTCGACCGCGTTGGGCGCGTTGCTCGTATCCTGCTGCCACATGATCATCGGTGTGATCTTGAGCCGATCGTTGGGCTGGTAGAGAAGGATCGCGCGGAATGAATCATCCGTCGAGGAGTTCACGCCCGTCGCCGTCGATATGATCGGCGCGGTGTAGAAGTTGGCAGGCCGGCCGCAGGGCGGGCCATTCGGGCACGTGTCCGTCTGCACGGCCCCATCGGCGAGAACATAGCGGTTGAGCCAGCCGCTGGTCGAGGAGTGAGAGCCGACCAGCCGCAGGGCGGCCGTCGATCCGAGCGGCAGGTTCACCATGCCGTTCTGCGCGAAATTGATGCCGCCGCCTGAACCGGTGTCCGAGACGGTCGTCTCCCCGGAAGCGGCGTACGTTCCCAGCTGCGGCATCGCGGGAATGAGGCGAACCGTTCCTCCCATGGAGCTTGATCCATACAGTGTCCCCTGTGGTCCGTGCAGAACCTCCACCCGCTGCAGATCGTAGAGGTTGGGATCGATGATCACCTTGCCGAGCTGTTCCGCCGCGGGGGCCGAGAGGGCGATATCGTCCAGATACACTCCGACCATCGACGTGTTGCCGCCGGAGGAATTCAGGCCGCGCATCTCGTATTCGGTCTGGTTGGGACCGGAGGTGCGCATCGCGAGGCCCGGGATGCCCTGCGACAGAGTGTTGAAGTCCGTCAGGCCGCGATTGGCGATGTCGGCGGCGGTGAGCACCGTCATACTGATCGGCGTATCCTGCGCGATTGTCTTGCGCTTGGTGGCCGTGACGACGACCTCCGCGAGCTGATCCGACGGACCACTCGGCTGAGCGGCGGCATACGCGGCAGTGCCCGCGCATCCGAGAGCCGCCGCCACCGCCAGGGCCACCACGTGGTTGCTACGCATCATGTTCATGGCTCCCAGATCGTTGTGTTGTGCACTCACCCCCCTCGCACGGCGCTCGAGCGCAAGCGCCCCCCGTCGCCGTGTCCGGATGGACCCGCCGAGCGGGTCGGCCGGGCTCTAGCAGAGACGACGAGCCGGGCAGAAAAATCCGCCACTCCTTGGGACGAATTGGCCCCGAATGCCGCGATTTCCGGGAACAGGCACAAACGCGTTGCGTTGCGCAATCGCAACAGGCGCTGCGCAGGCCAGGCTCGGAGCGCGCGTGGGTATCAGCGGGGTCGAACGGTGATCAGATCGGGCCGGACGCGGGTGACCCGTACGGGCAACGCTAGCGCGAGTGCCTTGAAGAAGCCGCGCACGTCATTGGTCCTGAAGCGGCCGCTGATGCGCAGCTGGCCGACGCCGGGCCGCAGCACGATGCGCGCGCGGGTATAGCGCGCGACCTCCGCCGCCGCCCGCGCGAGCGGCTCGTTGTCGAACACCAGCGCGCCGTAGCGCCAGGAGAGATCGTCGGCGATCCGTCTCGGGCTGACCGACGTGACCTGCAGGCGCGGACCATCGATCGACAATTGCTGTCCGGCTCTCAACGACTGCACCCGCGGCGCACTCGATGAGCGCCCGATTGCGGCCCGCACCTCGACGAGCCCCTGGTTGACCAGCACGTCGATCTGGCGGTCGGCGCGCAGTCTCACCTCGAACTGGGTGCCGATCGCCTGCACCCGCGCATCGCCGGCGTGAACGAAGAAGGGTCTCGCCGGATCGCGCACGTCGTGGAAGTGGGCCTCACCCCTCAGCAGGTAGATGTCTCTGCGTGTGGGGGTGAACCGCACCTCGATGCGGGTGTTGGTATTGAGCGCGACCACCGAGCCGTCGGCAAGGACGACGGTACGCTCCTGTCCCACCACGGTCGAGAACATCTCGCTGCGTGCCCCACGCCCGAGCCACCAGGCTCCGCCGATCACCGCCAGACAGAGTGCGGCCGCGGCGCCCCAGAGCGCCGGTGAATGCCCGCGCACGCTCCATCGGCGAGTCGCGCGCGCGAGGGTGGCGATCTTCTCGTCACGCTTGATCTCGGAGAGCCGGTCGAGCGAGCGCCAGGTCCTGGTGAACTCCTCGAAGGCTCGGCGGTGGCGAGGATCCTGGCGCAGCCAGCCCTCGAGCTCGGAGCGCTCCGAAGCGCTCAAGACGCCGGCATCGAGCCGCCAGGTCCACGCGGCCGCCTCTTCGTCGATCTCGGCCTGCGGCTTCAGTCTCACCACCCGGTTCATACGCTCTTCTCGTCCGAGCGCTTCCAGAGCGTCTCGGCATCCGGCTCGTCCAGGGCGCCGAGCTCGCGCAGCCGGTTCCGGCACCGCACCAGCCCCTTGGCCACGTGCTTCTCGATCGTGCTGTGCGCCATGCCGAGCACTGCAGCGATTTCCTCGTGGGAGAGCTGGTAGACCTTGCGCAGGATGAACACCCGCCGGCAGATGGGCGGCAGCTCGTCCACCACGGCGCAGAAGGACTCGAACCGGCGGTCGGCGTCGACCTGATCCTCGGGTGCGGACACAGGGGATGAGACGTTCAGGGGCTCGAAATCCGCCACTGCGTCGGTGGCCTGAGCGCTCACCTGGCGGGCACGATCGACCGCGAGGTTGCGGGCGATACGAAAGATTAGCGCCCGCGGCGACTCCACGACCTGGCCCTCGGGCATGGCGCACACGCGCACATAGGCCTCCTGGACCAGATCATCGACCTCATCGGCGCGGGTCGCGAATTTTCGCAGGTAACGGCGCAACGCCACCCGGTAGCCGAGGATCTGGCTCAGCAGTTGTTTGCGGTGCTCATCAACCAAAGCCGCCCCCTAGTGCCCGCGCCGGTCGGGGGGAGTCTACCGAAGCCGTGTCATAATCTAAAGGTAGGGCCTGCCGCGCCGTTCGCTTCGCGGCGACATTCGCGTCACGGGCTGAATCCTCCGGCCGAGCGGCGCGAAGGGGCTCGGACCCTCACCGGGCCGTCCGGGTGACCCCAGGTTCCATGGCACCATGGCCGGTCGCACCATGACACCGAATCCGATCAACGACCTGGGTGAGCTTGCAGGGTGTCCCGTCCTGGGTTTGCGGGCGACGACGCCCTCGCGGCGCTCGGCTTGTGGCCCGATGCTCGTGCGTGCACATCCGATGGGATGGCCGGAAGCAGACCTCGGAGGAATGGCTCTGTCCGGCGCTCGCCCAACCGGGTTGGCGACGCCGGGCTTCGCCGGGATGGCGGGTCGCTCCGACGGACGAGCAGTGCCTCCCGGCGTTGCGCCTCATCAGTCCGCTCGCAGGCGGGACCCTGGGCCGCCCCGGATTACTTGGCGAACAGCCGCGTGATGTCGGCGAACGACTTGATCTCGATTGCGTTGGCCGACGGGTCGAGGAAGAACATGGTGGCCTGCTCGCCGGGTTGCCCCTTGAAGCGGGTGTGCGGCTCGATCAGGAACTCAACACCCTTGGCCTGCAGCCGGTGGGCCAGCGCTTGCCATTCGGTCATCGGCAGTACGATGCCGAAATGGCGCACGGGCACTGCGCGGCCATCCACCCTGTTGCGTTGCGCGGCAGTTGTCTCTCGAGGTGCGAGGTGGGCCACGATCTGGTGACCGTAGAAATTGAAGTCGACCCACTCCTGCGAGCTGCGCCCTTCGGGGCAGCCCAGTGTCTCGCCGTAAAATGCACGCGCCAGCGCGAGGTCGTGCACGGGGAACGCCAGATGAAAGGGAGACAGCAACCCGGGATTCGCCGTCGGCGCGCGCATGTCGAAAATCCTGCAATGACCACGATAAACATATGATGACGCTTCTCGGCCAAAAAATGAATCGACAGCAATCGACTGCGGGGATCATGGATATTTCCGCACCATCCCGAATCTGAAGACATTCAACGGCCGCGGCGCGCGCCGCCGGAACATCATTCGCCCGCCGGGGCCGCTGCGCTCGCCAAACGAATGGCGCGCATACTGGGCCGCGTCAAGGAGCACAGCGCAATCACACTCAGCGACAACCCCGCGCCCATCAGTAATTCCGTCAGCAACCTCACTTTGAGCAGGCCGCCGGCCAGCGCGGCCGCGAGCGGTGCCATCCCGAGAAAGGTGAATATCACGATGCTCATCGTCCGGCCCATCAACGCCTGGGGCACGCGCCGCTGTAGCCGGGTCATCAGGGAGATCTGGATGGTTCCGCCCACCATTCCGGTCAACACCATGATACCGGCACCCGCCGCCAGCGAATGCACCTCGCCCATCGCAGCAACCACCAGGCTGACGCACGTGTCCGTGCAGAGCAGCAACATCCCCAGCGATCCGCGCGTCAGGCGCGTCACGGCTCCGCAGGCGACGCTGCCGACCAGCATGCCGCTGGCATTGGCCGTCATCAGGATACCGAATGCGGCGGCCCCCGGGGCCAGCCGAGTCCTGGCGAGCACCGGCAGAGCGACCTGCAACGGACCGCTGAGCAGCACGGACCCGGCGGCGAAATAGCCGACCAGGGCCCGCATTTGCTGGTCGCGCCACAGCGCGCGGATGCCCTCGATCAGCTTGGCGAAGATGCTTCCGGCCGGCGCCCACGGGTGCCGATCGCTGCTCACCCGAATCATCGACAGGGAGCCCACCGAGCACAGGAAGCTCAATGCGTCGATCGCAAACGCGATGCCCGTGTCTCGCGCGCCGTGTGTCGTCGCCGCGCCCGAACCGACGCGGATGAGGAGCCCGGCCAATGCCGGCCCGATCAGCAGGCTCAGTTGCCGCATGCCCATGAACACCGAATTGGCCGCATGCCGCTGCTCCGGCTCGACCAGTTGCGGCACGAGAGAGCTGCCGGCCGGATCGGCGAAGACCGTGGCGAGGCCGATGCCCGGCGCAAGCGCATACAGCATCCACATGCGCATGCCGCCCACCAGGACCGGCGCCGCCAGCACGCCGATCGGAACCGCATTGACCGCCCGCGCGTTGAGCAGCATGCGCCGCGCAGACATGCGGTCCACGACGGCGCCGCCGACCAGCATGAACAGCGCGCGCGGCAGAGCCATCACCCCCAGCACCAGTCCCAACTGCGCCGGATCGCCCGTGAGCTGCGACACCAGCCACGGGAGCGCCACCCGGGTAACCTGGGCCCCGATGGCCGGGATCGTGCTGCCCGTGAATAACAGCCGGAACGGCGGTTCGCGAACGGCGAGGATCCGTGTCGTCTGTCCATGGAAGTCTCCGGCGCGCGAGCGTCTCGACGCACCGATGGTGTCTGACTCGAGCGACTCAATGGCCCCGCCGCCGTGCTCGAACGGCGTACCGCGGCAGCAGCACCGTGGAGTCCGTCGCGCAGCGCGCATTGAGATCGTGGTGAGCGGCCGCAGCGTCCCCCGCGGGTCAGCGCTGCGCGGCCCGCGCTCGCGCGATAACCCGCCTGCTGGCCGCGAACAACTCGAGCTCGGCGGGGCATGCGGTGCCCTGGTGTATCCCACTGCAGCGCACCGATGCGTAGCGACCCGCAGTCTGGACTTCCCGGCTTCGGCGGATGGCGCTCTCGCGCCGAACTCGCTGCCGACTCAGTGGGACGGGCGGACTATGCCCCTGCCGGCCGGCTGCTCGGACGAGCCGGCGGCTCCTCACCGTATGCCGCCGCCGCGGCTTGGCGCCGGCGGGCGAACTCGCCGAACCAGGCGAGACTCTCGGGGTTGGCGAGGGTATCGGGCTGGGCGACCCGCTCGAGCGCCTGCCCCGACAACAGCCTCTTGATGGGCAGCTCCAGCTTCTTGCCCGAGAGGGTGCGGGGAATCGCCGGGACCGCGAGGATCTCGTCCGGCACGTGGCGGGCCGAGAGCCCCTCGCGGATGCGCCGGCGGATCCGCTCCTGGAGGTCGGGTGTCAGCGTCTCTTGCGCGCGCAGCACCACGAAGAGCGGCATGTAGGACGGCCTTCCCAGGTACTCGAGGTCGACCACCAGGCTGTCCAGCACTTCGGGGAGTTCCTCCACGGCCCGGTAGAGCTCGCTGGTGCCCATGCGGATGCCATGACGGTTGATGGTTGCATCCGAGCGGCCGTAGATGATCGCGCCGCCGCGCGGCGTGATGCGTATCCAGTCACCGTGTCGCCAAACGCCTGGAAACATGTCGAAATAACTGTCGATATAGCGCCGGTTGCCCGCGTCGTTCCAGAAGCAGGCCGGCATCGACGGCATGGGCTTGGTGCAGACCAGCTCCCCAACCTGGTTGGCGAGCGCGTGGCCGCCCTCGTCATACGCCTCGACCGCCGCGCCGAGACAGCGGCACTGCATCTCCCCGGGATGAACGGGCAAGGTCGGCACGCCGCCGACGAAGGCGCTGACGATGTCAGTGCCGCCGGAGATCGCGTTGACCCAGACGTCGCGGCGCACGTGCTCGTAGATCCAGCGGTAGCCCTCCGCAGCAAGCGGCGAGCCCGTCGAGCCCACGGCGCGCAGCGCGCCCAGGTCCGCCACACGCGCCGGCTCCACGCCGGCCTTCTCGGCCGCCTGGTAAAAGGCGGCGCCGGCGCCGAAGACGCTGACCCGCTCGCCGCCGAGGAAGCGCCACAGCGCGGCCGGATCGGGATAGGCCGGACTGCCGTCGTACAGGCAGATCGTGCTGCCCGCCAGCAGCCCCGCCACCTGCACGTTCCACATCATCCAGCCGGTGCTGGAGTACCAGTGGAAGCGGTCCTCGGGGCCGAGATCGAGGTGGATCGCCGCGAGCTTGGCATGCTCGAGTACCACGCCGCCCTGGGAATGAACGATGGGTTTGGGCAGCCCGGTGGTGCCGGAGGAGTACACGATCCACAGCGGATGGTCGAAGGGCACGCGCCGGATCTGCAAGGGATGCACGCCGGCGGTCGCCTGCGCCCAGCCGACGGCGTTGCCGAAGCGCGCGACATCGAGACCGGGATCGAGGTGCGGCAGGAGCACCAGGTGGCGCACGCTCGGCAGCTCGGCAAGCATCTCGCGCAGCAGCTCGAGCCGCGCTTGGGTCTTGCCGCCGTAGCGGCAGCCGTCAACGGCGATCATCGCCTTGGGCGAGATCTGCCGGAAGCGATCGAGCACCGCGCGCTTGCCCATGTCCGGCGCGCACACCGACCAGATGGCACCGATGCTGGCCGTCGCCAGGAAGGCGACGACGGTTTCCGGGATATTGGGCATGTAGGCGACGACGCGGTCGCCGCGCCCGATGCCCATGCCGCGCAGCGTCACGGCCAGTGCCGCGACCTGGCGAAGCAGCTCGCCCCAGGACACCTCCCGGCGAGCGCCGGCCTCGTCCCCGGCAATCAACGCCGGCCGGGACTGCGTGGCGTGGCGGAACACCTGCTCCACGTAGTTCAGCTCGACCCCTGGGAACCACCGTGCGCCGGGCATCTTCGCGTCCGCGAGCACGGCGCCGCGCGGGGTCGATGGGATGTCGAGCCAGTTCCAGAGCGCGCTCCAAAAGCCCTCGAGGTCCATCACGGACCATCGCCACAGCGCCTCGTAGTCCGCAAAGCGCAGGTCGCACTGCTCGGCGAGCCAGCGCAGGAACGCGCTGACGCGGGCCGCCTCGATCACGGCGGCGGAAGGTCGCCACGCGAGGTCGCTCATCCTCTGTCCTGTCCGAAATCCGTGACGGCGAGACGCGCGAGGAACCGGTCGATCACCGGGACGACCTCCGGCTCCTCGAGCAGCGGCGCGTGACCGCGCCGCTCGACGGTGAGGGATTCCAGGTCGGGCTTCTCGCGCTGCATACGCGCCAGGATCGCGCCGCTCAGAATGTCCGACAGCGCACCGCGGATCACCAGCATCGGCACCGCCTTGATTTGTGCGAACACGGGCCACAGGCCCTCCGGCACCGTCTGCGCCGCGCGGATCGCCTCGCCGATCATCGGATCGGAATCGAACACCGGCGTCCCCGAGACATCCTCGCGGTAACTGCGGCGCGTCACCGCGGGCCACTCCTCGGCGGACAAGTCGGGCCAGGCTGCGCCGTTGACCTCGCGGAACTGCGCGACCGCCTCGTCCCAGGTGCGCACGGGCGAGAGCTTCCCGGTGTAGCCGCGGATGCGCTCGATGCCGCGGGGATCGGCTTCGGGGCCGATGTCGTTCAGCACCACGCCGGCCACCGCACGCGGTTCGGTTGCCGCGAGCAGCATCGCCAGCAATCCGCCGAGCGAGGTCCCGATCACGGCCACCCGCGACAGCCCGTGAACCTCCAGCAGCCGCCGGATGTCCTGCAGGTAAGTCCCGGGATGATAGTTGCGCCACTGCGGATCGCGCTGCGAGAAGCCGCGCCCCCTGAGATCCGGGCAGATCACACGGTAGCGGGCCGCCAGGTGCGGGGCGAGGACCTCGAAGTCGCGGCTGTTGCGGGTCAAGCCCGGCAGGCACAGCACCGCGGGAGCCGCGCGGCCGGCCTCCTCGTACACGCGGCTGTAGAGTGTCAAACCGTCGGCTGAGACCCAGCGCTGCTCGCGAAAGGCGGTCATGATGCAGCCTACTGCATGTGCCAGCCGTGGCTGACGACCAGCGACTGGCCGGTGAGGGCGTTCGACTCGAACGCGGCGAGGAACACCGCCGCTTCGGCCACATCTTCCAGCGCGGTGAACTGCCCATCAACCGTTTCCTTCAGCATGACCTCGCGGACGACGTCCTCCTCCGACAGCCCCAGCGCCTTCGCCTGCTCCGGGATCTGCCGGTCCACGAGCGGCGTGCGCACGAACCCGGGGCAGATGACGTTGGCGCGCACCCCGCGCGCAGCGCCTTCCTTGGCGACCAGGCGGGCCAACCCCAGCAGACCGTGCTTGCCCGCCACGTAGGGCGCCTTGAGGACCGAGGCCTCCTTGGAATGCACCGAGCCGATGTAGAGGACGCTGCCGCCGCCCTGACGGTACATCTGCCGCAGCGCCGCCCGCGTGGTGAGGAACGCGCCGTCGAGGTGCACCGCGAGCACCCGCCGCCAGTCCGCGAAAGCCAGTTCCTCCAGCGGTGAGACGACCTGGACACCGGCGTTGCTGACCAGGATATCGAGCCGGCCGAGGGCACGGATCACCTCGGTGGTGACGGCCTCGACCTGCTGCTCGCTCGTGACGTCCATGACCAGCGGAACCGCGTGTCCGCCCTCGGCGGCGATCTGTGCCGCCGCCCGCTCGGTGCGCGGCAGGTCCAGGTCGGTGACCGCGACACTTGCCCCCTCTCGGGCGAACGCGCGCGCGATGGCGAAACCGATGCCGCTCGCCGCGCCAGTGATCAGCGCCACCTTGTCCTTCAGCCGCATGCTCACGCCCGCCTCACTCCGTCCGGTAGGTGACGGTGGCCGAGTACGTGCGGGGCGCGCCATAGAAGCCGATCTGGCTCACCCCGCCGATGAAGGCATTGGCCGGACTGAGCGGCGGCGGCCCGAAGTCATAGCCCGCGACACGGTAGAACTTGTTGGTCAGGTTCTCCCCATCGAGGGAGAAGCGCCAACGGCCGTTGTCAGCGGTAAACGCCAGGTGGGCGTTGAGCAGACCGTAGGCCGGCTGGTCGGTCACGCTGGGCCCGGTATTGGCGACCTTCGCGAAGCTTCGCCAGTCATAGCCGCCGCGCGCCACCAGCGCTCCCGCGTGCAGGTGCCACGTGTAGCTCGCCATTGCCGAGACGGTCCACCGCGGCGCGTTGAGCGGCTGGTTCTCGCCGGCGATGTTGAGCGCGCCCGTCCCGCCCGAGCAGCCCTGCGCAGCAGTGAACACGTTGCAGGGGACGAGGTAGTCCTGGAAGTACGAGTCCAGGTAGCCGACGTTCAGGCCCAGGGTGAGCGCGCCGCTCGCCCTCCAGGCGGATTCGAGCTCCGCGCCCTGGTTGACCTGTTTGCCGGCATTGAGGACCGCCGTGAGGTTCTGCGGCGTACCCTGATATTGCACGAACTGCTGCACGGTGAGCTGCGCGTTCGTCAACGGGTCGTAGAAGGCGGTCACGTTGAGCAGCAGCGTATCGTCGAACCAGGTCGACTTCAGGCCGGCCTCGTAGTTGTTGGCCACTTCGGAGGCATAACCGTTCTCGGTACCGGGGAACACCGCCGCGTTTCCGCGCATGTCGAAGCCGCCGCTGAGGAAACCGCGGCTGTACATGATGTAGCCCATCACGCGCGGGGTGAAGTGATAGTCGAACCCGAACCGGGGTGTGAGATTGACGAATGGACGGCGGCGCGTGTAGTCGGTGACGACGCCCGGGTCGGGGAAGAACCCGGCCGGCACCGCCGAGGGATTGAAGAACGTCTGGCCCGGCAGAAGCTGGTTGGGCGCGAAGCTGCCGTAGCTGGCCTGGTAGACGTGCGCCAGCTTGCGATCCTCGTTCCAGCGCAGCCCCACGTCCAGGTCGAGCTTGTCGGTGAGATTCCAGGAGCTATCCCCGTAGATCGCGTAGCTCTTGGTGCGCACGCACCCTTCCACCAGCTGGGTGATGTACAGGTCATACGCCGGAATGCCGAGCAGGGTGAGCGTGCCGATCGAGGCGTTATAGGCGCCGCAGGCCGTGCTGTTCATGAAGAAGAGCCCACCCACGCCCTTGACCCGGCTCCCGGTGTAGGTGAGTTGGCCCTCGCCGGAGGTCTGCTGGTCATGGTACGCGGCCGGGACTTCGAAGAGGTTCTGGGTAGTCTCGGAGAAGTTGATGAACTGCCGGCCACGGCCGCGGTAGTAGGCCCCGACCAGCTTCAGTCCGAGATCGTCGCTGAGCTTCTGCGTGTAGGTGCCGGAGAAACCGTTGCGATGGAAGTAGTCCTTGCTCACGGGCATGCCGTCGTAGACATCGAACGGGTTGGACAGCTGCGGGACGAGGTAGTTGTTCAGCCGGTGACCGCCCGAGGCGTTCGAGTCGTCCAGGATATCGTCCGCGACGAGCCTGAGCTCGGAGCTCGTGCCCCAGAGAAACGTCAACGCCGCGCGACCGGCGAAGATCTTCTTGTTCGAGACGTCCTCGCCGACGAAATTGTAGGGACTCGGCGGCACGCCGGGCTGTGCCACAACATGGCCATAGCCGCCGTGCCGGAACTCGCCGAGGTCCACGCCGAAGTACACGTGGCGGTCCACCACCGGCGTTGCAAAGCTGAGCTTGTAGTCGTTCTCGCCGTAGTTGCCGCCGGTCACGGACACAGAAAGGCGCCGCGGGCCAACCACGCCCCGCGTGACGTACTTGATGGCGCCGGCGATGGTGTTCTTGCCATAGAGAGTGCCCTGCGGGCCGCTCAGCACCTCGATTCGCTTGACGTCGAGCACATCGAGGAGCGCGGCCTGTGGCCGGGCCATGTACACATCATCGATGTACACCCCCACCGCCGGATCGAACCCCCACAGCGGGTCGGACTGGCCCATGCCGCGGATGTACACGTTGATGGTGCTGCTGGTGGCGCGGTCCTGGGAGATCTTCATGTTGGGCACGAAGCTGTTCAAGTCGGCCAACGTGGTGACGTGCCAGTCGGTGAGTTTGCTGGCCGTGATGGCGGTATCGGTCAGCGGCACGTTCTGCAGGTTTTCCGCGCGCAGCCGCGCGGTGACCACAACCTCCTTAAGCTGCGGCACCGCGGGACCGGTCTGCGCGGCGCGCGCCTTGGCGGGCGGCCGTGCGGGCGCCTGCGCGTGAGCGACTCCCGCGGCGAGACACGAAACGACGACTGCATGGACCAACCGGTTACGCATAGACCCCCCTGTTTTATGTCTGTTGCACGCCGCCGAGCCGGCGGCCGACGCTCGTTTCGTGTAGTTCAACGAGCGTTGCAGATCTTTCAACGTTCGTTGAAGATATGTCGGCGCCCGAGAAAATGCAATACTGGAACGGCCGATTCGCCCGCCTCGGCGGCGTCCCGGTGAGCAGCCCCCCCCCGGGGGAGGGGCCGGCGGCTGGCGACGCCCCAGGGATCCCTGGGGCTATCTATTCGCCGCGCGCAGCGTCTAGAATGATTATTTGCATCCCGGAACACATGATGGCCCGCGCCAGGCGCACGACCAAAGAAAAGCTGCTGGATGCCGCCGAGAAGCTCTTCGCGCGCAAGGGATATCACGGCACCTCGCTACGCACGATCACACGGGCCGCCGGCGTCGACCTGGCGCTGGTGAATTATCACTTCGGCGGCAAGCAGCCGCTGTTCGAGGCGGTCCTCGAGCGGCGCGGCGCACTGCTCAACGAAGAGCGGCTGCGGCGCCTCGCCGCGGTGCGCCGCGCGGCGGCCCCCGCCCCTGCGTCCACGGAGGCGGTGGTAGGCGCATTCTTCGATCCGATCCTCGATTTTCTCGAGCACGCTGATCGCGGCTGGCACAGTTACTTCTCGCTGCTCGCCGAGGTGAACAACTCACCCGAGTGGGGCAAGCGCATGATGGGCAAGACATTCAATGCGACGGTGAAGCAGTTCATCGAGGCGCTGATGCAATCCCTGCCGGAGGCCGCTCCCCAGGACGTGTACTGGGGCTACAACTTCCTGACCGGCGCCTTGACTCTGTCGCTCGCCGAGACCGGCCGATTGGACGTGCTGTCCGATGGGCTGTGCCGCTCGGCCGACGTGGCGGCACTCAGGGCTCGGTTGGGACCGTTCGTCGCGGCGGGCCTACGAGGCCTCGCAGGGCGCTGAGCCCGGCGCGCGGCGCGCCCGGCGGGGCGATTCGGGCCGCAAGCGCGCGGACTCTCAAACGCCCGCGACGGTCCGCCCGTCCAGCAGATCAAGCCGTTGGATTGCCTGCCGCTTCACGCGCAGCTCGCCGGCGACCCCGGGCCAAACCGCGCGGGCGTGATGCGCGGTGCCGGCCTGCTGCCGGGGCTGCGCGATCGTACAGACGAGCCACAGACAGCGTCTGCCGTCTGTGCTGTGCGGCGCAGCGGGCCCGATGATTCCGCACGGGCGCCGCCGGCCGCGCGATGGTCGGTCCGACGCTACGCCAGTGCCCGCTTCAGCAGTACGAGCTGCCGCGCCCAGGCCTTCTCTGCCTGCACAGGGTCATAGACCCTTGAATCCGGCACACACCAGCCATGCAGGGTGCCGGGGTAGACCTTGATCTCGGCCTCGAGATGCGCTTTGCGGAATGCCTCCCGCAGGATAGTCTTGGCCTCGGGTTGCTTCTCGTCGTCGCTCGCGGCGATGGCCATGAGGTATTGCGCCTTGATGTGCGGGATCAGCAGGTGCGGGCTATCCGGCTTGTCCGTGACCAGCGCGGCCCCGTGAAAGGTCGCGCCGGCGCCGATGCGATCGGGGAAGGCGGCAGCGGTGCGCAGAGTGAATGGCCCGCCCATGCAGTAACCGGTGCTCGCCATCTTGCGCGTCCTGCTGACGGCGGCTCGACCGTCGAGCCACGGGACGAATGCGCGCGCATCGGTTACGGTGGTCTCGGGCGTCAGCGAGTCCATCAGACGCATCAGTTCCTTTCGCGTCGCCGGGTCATTGAAGTCGGGGTGCGGCGGTGAGGTCGGGGCCCGCTTGATCCGATAGAACGGATTGACGACCAGCACGGCATAGCCTGAGCCCGCCAGCCGGTCGGCCATGGCCTGAAACGTCGGCCGCAGCCCGAAGATGTCCGGCCACATGAGCACGCCGGGATGAACCCCAGTCTTCGGATGAGTGAAGTACGCATCGCAGATTCCATCCGGCGTGCGGATTTCGACGGTTGAGCCGGCGATCGGCGCGGCGTCCGCCACCGCAGGCAGCAGCGATACGAGGCCCGCGCCGGCCACTAGGGCACCGAAGTGCCGCCGCGACAACGCGACAGAGCGCGCATGGTTCATCGTATCGAAGTCGTCTTGGTCGCACATCGGCTCCCCTTCGCTCCAACTGACCGGTCCCCGCGGATCGCACGCGCAAGGGATGGTAGCAACGTTCAACCGCGGAGTCGGGGGCGGCATCCGCCGCCGGAAAATCGGTGCATGACCGGGTGACGGCTCGACTGCCAATGACTGCGGCGATCGCGCTCAAGCCAGAGTTCCACCTGTGCTTGGCAAGCGATCAGCGCTCCGCCAACAGGTCCACACTCGAACCGCGGCGTGCGGATCAGATTCGCGAGCTATAGACCCTCGGGATTCACGATCAGGTCGGCGCACCGCCGCCCAACGATTCGTCCGCCGTGCGGGGCGACCGCCCAGCGATCTGCGGCATGTTCAGTATTCGACCGCACGCCCGCTCCCGGCCTCGGCCGCCGCCCGCGCGCGCAGGCGGACCGGCGCGGTCTCCGGATACAGCACGTACGCAATCTGCCCGATCAGGGTGAACCCGATCAGGTACCAGGCGGGGGCGACCGCACTTCCCGTGACATGAATGATCCAGGTGACCACGAGCTGGGTCGTTCCCCCGAATATCGCCACGGAAACGGCATACACGGTGCCGAAGCCGCCACTGCGGATCTTCGGCGGCAGCGACTCGATGAATGCCGCGTAGAACGAGCCCATGCGCAGGGAATATGCGGCATTCAGGATGACCATGGCCCAAATCAACGCCGTGACCGAGCGCGCGGTGACGACCCAGACGAATGCGGGGTAAATGCCCAGCAGAAACGCAAGATTTCCCCAGACGTTGACGGGCTTGCGCCCGTACCGGTCAGAGAGACGACCACCGATCAAGATGCACGGGATCTCCACGCTGTATCCGGCAAGGCTCGCCAGGAATCCTGCGCGCGGCGGCAGGTGCAACGTCGTCTGCGCGTAGGTGGCAATGTACACAAAGATGTATGTGCCGACAGTGCCTGCCGCGATCGCCATCAAGCCGAATGCCATCGCTCTCCAGTGCTTGCGCGCCAGCTCCAGCCGCCCGGGCTGGCCCAAGGCTGGCGGTGACCCCGCGGCCGCCTGCGAGTATTGCGCGTCCTGTTCGTGCAGGGTCTCTGCAAGATGCCGGCGCAGCCAGTATCCACACGGGACTATCGCCGCCCCGATCAGGAAGGCGATACGCCAACCGTAGCCGTCGAGCGCCGCAGGCGAGAGCAGGGCCGCGAGTACGGTCCCCACGAGGCTTCCCAGCACCAGCGCGATCGCCTGGCTCACGCCCTGCCATGAGACGATCTCGGCACGACGGTCCGGCCGGGCGGTCTCCACGAGAAACGCACTGTTCGCACCGACTTCTCCGCCCAGCGAAAAGCCCTGCAGCAAGCGCGCAATCACTGCGAGAACCGGCGCCGCGACGCCGATCACGGCATATGAGGGGATGCACGCCAGCGCCACCATGGCGATTCCGATCATGAACAAGCTGAGCACCATGGCAGGCCGGCGTCCCACTCTGTCGGCATAGGCGCCGAGCACGACGGCACCCAAGGGCCGGGTGAGAAACCCAACCCCGAATGTCGCCAGCGAGAGCATTAGGCTGACGTAGGAGTTGGTTGCCGGGAAGAAGGCCCGGCCGATCTGTATCGCAAAGAGCCCGTAAATGAAGAAGTCGTAGAACTCGAGGGCATTGCCGACGGTCGCGGCGATGATGGCCCGCGGCCGTGCCCCCGGCTGCCCGTCGTACGTCTCTGCGGCCATCGCCCCACTCACCAGTAAACCAAGGGCAAGCTTACGCTTGGCATTCGCGGCAGCGCAATACGGAAACGCTGGTCACGTGCCCTCATGCAGCGCATGAGCGATGCGCGAATCGAGTGCATCCGCCGGGCTCAATGCTTCCCGGGAGGCGCATTCGATGCGCCACCCCTTCATCGCTCGCTTACCCCACTCGAGGATGCTCTTCAGGCGACCGCTGTCACGCCGCAGTCTCAAGGTTGCTCAGTCCCCCGGGGCTTCCCGGACCGCGGTCGTTGCCGGCCAGGACATCGGCCTCGGCTCAGCCGAGGCGCACCCGGCAGGTCGGATATCGGCCAACGCGCGATGCGACACGCATACCGGACCGACGCGCAACAGGCGTCTGGCGAGGGGAAACTGCCGCGGCGTGCACCTGGGCCTACAAATCACTGTGAGACTGGCACTTTGTGGTGTCAGTGCAGCGCGCTAGGATAGTTTGACGAAACGAAGCCGGATGGGGGCTGGCTGTCACCTCGATCGGCGCAACATGATTTGGCTTCCACATGACCTGCGGATTCAACGACTTCGACTTTCTGATCGGCCAGTGGAAGGTCCATCACCGCCAGCTCAAGAGTCATCTGCCGCACACCAAAACCTGGCACGAATTCCCGGGCCGAAGCGAGGTGCGCAAGATTCTCGGTGGATTCGGTGTCATGGACGAGAATATCGTCTTCGAGCCGCGTGGCACATATCGAGCCGTGTGGTTCCGCACCTTCGACACCTCGGCAAATTGCTGGTCAATCTGGTGGTATGACGGTCGCACCCCGGCTCGGCTCGCACCACCGGTCACCGGAAAATTCGAAGACCACATCGGCACATTCTTCGGCACATGCACCATCGACGCCACGCCCGTGGAGATTCGCTACACATGGACACGCCAAGACCAGGCGCCACGCTGCGAACAGGCACTGTCAGTCAATCACGGCCGGACGTGGGAAACCCACTGGATCATGGACTTGCACAGAATCGCCTAACCCCATAGTGCGACGCGCGCCGCCTCCCATCACTCCCGGCCAGATCCGCCGTGGCCGCATCGTGATTGGCGCTCGATGGCACTCATTGCAAGGCGGTCGAACAGCCAGTCTCAGTCCATGTCGTAGGTGAACCCGATGGTCATGAACCTGCCCACCGCTCCGTCCTCGTGGAGGGCCGGATCGTACGGGAAGAAGAGACTCCCGCCACCGTACGTTTGCACGTCCACGGGCGGCTGTTTGTTGAACAGATTCGTCACCGAAGCGTGCACCTGCCAGCTGTCATTGATCTGATAGCTGGCATACAGGTTCGTCTCGAGGAAGTACCCGACCGTGCAAAACTGCCGTTGGTTCGCGGGAACCGATCCACCGGGGAACTCACCGTTGTAGCCGAGCGCCGAGGCGCAGGTCGGGATCCCCGAGGACGGATCGGTGATGCTGAAGTGGCCGATGAAGTCCAGGCTCGGCGTGACCGTCAGCGGTCCCTTGCTCCAGCTGAGACGCGCATCGATGCGGTCCTTCGGGTTGCCGGTGTCACCCGACACGCCCGACGGACCGTGCGTTCCAGCTAGCTGGAAGGTGGATCCGCCGATGATCAGCTTGTAGCTAATCTCATGCGTCCACTGCGCCTCACCGGTGAAGCGGCCGATGCGACCCATGTCCCAGTGATACTGCAGGTCGACATCGAATCCGCTCACAATGGTGGAGCTGGCGTTCAGGTACGGGAAGGCCTCATACAGAATCCTGCCCACCGGGGTCTGCGTGAGAACGAGATCCGCGTTGCTGCAGCCATTGGTAAAGGTTGTCGGACAGTACGGCAGTGTGACCAACGGACCGCGGACCAGGCTGATGTCGCCAGAGAAGCGCCCGCCCGCCTCGAATGCCGGAATGATGTCGTTGTTGATCTTGATATTGTAATAGTCTAAGGACGCGCTGAACTGCTGAATCGGCTGCAGCACGACGCCCGCAGTCCAGTTGGTCGACGTGACGTCTTTCAGCTTCGGGTTTGCCAGCAGCACACCCGTCAGACCGAATTGACACGTGGCCGGGAAGTCTCCGGGACCCGCAACCGTGCCAGTAGGTACGTTGGTTGGACACAGGGTCGGATCCTGATAGGTACCCGCTCCGAACGCCTCACCGGAGGAGATGCCCTCGGCCGCCGTCGGCACGCGGAAGCCCTTGCTCCAGGTGCCGCGCAGCGCGATCCAGTGCCACGGCGTGAACTTGATGCCGATTTTTGGGGTCGTGTCCGAACCAAAGGTCTGGTAGTTGTCGTAGCGGCCCTCGAGGTCGATCTGGATCTGCTTGATCGGATTGCCCTGCAATTCCGCAAATACGGCGCGATCGTACTCGTTGCCGATCGCATACGTCGGATCACCCTCCTGGATGCCGGCGGCGACGGTGGACGGCGCGGTCACGTTGTGGCCCTCTTTGACCCACTGCACACCAAGGGCCAGGCTCAGCGGCCCGCCCGGCATCTCAAACAGCTTGTGCGTGCCGTGAATGTCGACCAGATCCATGTTGCTGGTCGGCGTCGACTCCGCCGGAGGCGCAAACTGCATCGTCCCGCCGGGGGTGCTCCCCAGGATGTAGCCGTTGTTCAGCGCGGTCTGTAGCGCCGCAGGCTCGATGGCGGCATAGCCGGTGTCCGCCATCTTGGCGTACATCGCCCCGATGGTGCCCTTGATGTGCCAGCCGAGGGCCGTGCCGGTCAGCGTTGCCAACAGCCGGTAGGTGTTCGTATCGACGACAGTCGAGACCTGTCCGAGCTCGGGGAAGTTGTAGATGAGCGGCAATGGCTCCCCGCACCAGGTCGGGGCGCCGCTGCCTGAGCACATCGCCGATGGATACATCGGGCTGGTGGACGGGACGGTGATGATCGGATACGTGATGATGCTGGGGTTGACACCGGGGCCGAACTGGAAATTGCTGATGCCGCCGGCATCATATGCCGTACCACCATTGTAGTTCTCGACCTGCTCCGAGCGGCTGTTGAACCAAGAGGCCTGCAGGCCGAACTCCCAGCCGTCGGCCAGCTCCTTAGTGAACTTGCCGAGCAGGTCGATGCTGGTGCCAGACGGCCGCAGCTGTGCCCCGGGCGGCATGTACGTGCAGCGGTTGAGCTGCAGAGCCGCATAGTTGCAGCCAGGGAGAAAGATGGCTGCCGAAAGCGAGGGGTTGCTGGGGTTGATCAGATATCCCGTCAGCGTATTCGGGTACACGACGCCGTTGGTTTGATTCGGGTTGGCGCCCGGTATGCGGTTGAAGCCACCCCACGGATAGAAGTTGAGGTTATCCCACAATCCGCTGCGGTTCTTCGCCAGGATCTGGTCCTGATGGCGGAAATCGCCCGAGATGTACCAGTTGTATCCGTCGGTGGCGAGATCGCCCTCGCCGCCGATGAACCCAATGTGCTCGGTGGTGCCGTCCCAGTGCGAGGAGGTGCCGGTCTCGCCCGTCACCTGGAAGCCCTGGTACTGCTTGCGCAGGATGACGTTCACCACACCCGCGATGGCATCGGAGCCGTACAGCGCCG
>JAKAXA010000043.1 GCA_021816775.1 Pseudomonadota bacterium | reverse complement strand
ATCGGGTGGTCCCCTGCCAGGAAATCAGGTGGTCCTCACCTCAGGAAATCAGGTGGGTCCGATCGGAGGAAATCACGTGGTCCTCAACCGAGGAAATCGGGTGGGTCCGAACCGAGGAAATTTTGCACCTAAGACCGCTCGGTCCCCCGCACCACCAGCCCGGGCGCCACTGCGACTTCATCTGGCACCCTCCGATATCGCCCCTGGCACCTGAAATCCGGCCGCGAGGGGCGTATGGTTCTGTGATTCGCGCCGGCGCAATCCATCGGCCCGGAAGAACGCATGGGGGCGCAACGAAAAAATGCGCGGCCTCGCTGGTCACGGCGCAAGTTCCTCGTGCACGGGCTGATCCGCAGGGCATTGCTCCCGGCGCTCGCCCGCGCGGATGTCCGGGCGGCCCCTGCACGCATCACTTCAGCGGTGCGCCGTCCAGACCACGCGCCGGCCGAGCCCGGCGGCTCCGGCACGGTACGCTCACACAACAGCGCAGGGGGACGTTTGACCACAGAGGTCTTCATCAATGGCGTCCGACCCTTTCATTTCATGATCGATACCGGCGCCGAGCGGACCGTCGTTGCGGCCGAAATTGCCTCGCGCCTACATCTGCCGGCAGGCCCCAGGGCGCTGCTCGAGGGCATCGTCCGCTCCGTGCCCACCGATACGGTGCGCATTCAACGGCTCAGGCTCGGCCGCTTCGAGTCCCGCGAGTTCGATGCGCCGACGCTGCCGCGCATCATGCTTCACGTCGATGGGATTCTGGGCCTTGACGTGCTCAACGGCCGCCGGGTGATCCTTGACTTTGCCACCCATACGCTGACCGTGACAGGATCCCAGGGATTTCTCGCGGCGCTGTGGACCGCATTCGACGAGGTGCGCATTCCCACCCTGGGCGAATCCGGCCGGCTGCGCGTCACCGACTGCCGCATTGACGGCGTGCGTGCCGCGGCGTTCGTAGACACAGGCGCCGACTTCACGGTGAGCAACGAGGCACTGTTTGCCGACTGTCAGAAGAAGCAGCTTGCGCTGCCGGTAATCGGGCGAGTGTCCCTCTCCGGGGTGACCGGGGGAACGGCAGTCGGACGGGTGGTACTGTTCGATACACTCCAGCTCGGAGAGCTGACCCTCACGAATACGCCGGTCGTCGTAGCCGATCTTGCGGTTTTCCGCCTCTGGGGATTGAGTCATCAGCCCGCACTGCTGGTGGGCATGAATTGCCTGCGTGCCTTCAAGTGGGTCTCGATCGACTACGGCCGCAAGCTTCTGAAGTTCAAGGTTGCGGGCGGTGCATCACCGCCCGACTCTCCGGTGCAGCAACCGATCATGTAGCTCGAGGCCGATGAGGCTCACGAATCGGATGCCTCCCGCGGAGCTGCACGAATCCCGCGAAAGTCCGCTCCCCTGCCGAACCGGTGCGTGGCGCCTATGCCGTACCGCGTTGGATCCGGGCAATCATGCCGAGTCCCAGAATGAGTGTCGCGGAGCCCAGAACCTCCCACCAGCCGGGGCGAGCGCCCAATTGGGCCCAATCCGCGAGGATGCCGACCACTGGAATGATGAGGGCCGCCAGAGCCGAAACGCTCGCCGAGAGACGCGAGAGCACGAACAGCCAGAGGAACCACGCGATGCTGGTTCCCAGCACCACGCTGTACAGAAGCGCAACAATGAACGCCGCTGTCCAGTGGACCGGCCGCCCGGGCGCCGCGAATCCGACGATGCCGAGCGGAACGGCGCCGATCAGCATTTGCCAGGCATTCAGGCTCAGAAGCGCCCAGACCCCGCGCACCGCAATGCGCTTCGCGACCATCACTGCCACTGCCCAGGCGAGGCCGGCGGCTACGGCCAGCGCCATGCCGAGCACATCGCCGTGGATCGTCCATGGTGAGAAGATCATGACGACACCGGCGAGACCGCAAGCGCCGGCCACCAACTTCGCCCTGGTGATCCTCTCCCCGAGCACGGGCGCCGCCAGCACCAGCACCCAGAATGGCATCGTATAGGCGAGAATGGCGGTCTTGCCGGCATCGCCCCGGTACAGCGCCAGCGTGATGAGACCCACGAACCCCGTGGTCTGAAAGAGTCCGAGCAACGCCACGGGGCCGAAGCCCGCCGGCATTCGCAGCGATTTGCCGCACGCGGCAAGCAAGGCGAACAAGAACACCGCAGCGCCGCCTGTGCGAAGCGCACCGAACACCATGGGTGGCGCGTAGGACAGCGCGATCTTCATCACCACCCAGTTGTAGCCCCAGATCAGGGCAAGCACCCCAAAGATCGCAAATGCGACTGTCCGTGCCCGGACCTCGTGAGAACTCGCCACGGGACCCTCCTTCCGTGGAGTCATCTCGATCCGAATTCCTCATCATCCAAGGTAAATGGGGACCTTCCGGACGGCCTCGCTCCGCCCGGCGCCGGATACCGCAAGAGCGGGCCACGCCATTGCAATACAGACCCCGCCACGAGCGGCCACTGCTGCCCGTCGCCGATCACCTCGCGCGCTGCCACCGCGGTACGCTCCATGGTTTGCTCAATGCCCAGACGGCGAAGGAGGTCCCGAAACGGCACTCAACCGCCACGCAGGAAACGTCCGATCCTCCACACCCCCCCCGTGCGGCAGTGGACCCAACTCATGCGCACCCCCGCCGCATCAACGAGCACCGCGTTCCTCTGACACGGTGCGCCCATGCACGCGGCGCATCCCATTCCGGCCAGGCACATCGAGGCTGGCCCGCAATCTCCAGGACAATACTGCAGCTTACTGCACTCGCGCGGTCAGGGCCTTCCACGTGCTCGCTCCGTTGGCGCTCACCGATCGGGTCGTGAGCACGATGCCGTAATGCATCAGCCACGCCTCCTGGTCGCCGCTCGTCATGACTTCGTTCTCGTTGCCCTGAGAGCCCTGGAGCCTCTGCGCCTTCCCCGTGAAGCTCCCGCTGACCGTCGCGACGGCAAAGACCCTGCCGAACGCGCAGCTCGGGCCGCTGCTGTTGAAGTACATGATGTGCGGCACGCAGCTGAACTGATCCGTTTCGCCTCGTCACGACCGGCACCTGGACATACGGTCCGCCGACAGGGGTATACGTCATGGCGTCATCGAAATGCGGGGCAGAGGGGGAATCCCTTCCTGCCCAATGCGAATTCCTCATCACGATGGTAAGCGTCATCTGACGGAATGCAATCGGCGTGTGCCCCGTCACCGCGATCGCGCCCGCCACTGCGCAGGGAATGCGTGATCAGGTGAACTGCGATTGCATGTCATTGACGGAGTTCGCCCCGATCTGCCTGACCGACTCCGACACGCATCCGGAAAGCGTCGCGGCAGCAATAATCGTCCTCAGACCATACGTGCAGAAAGTCGTCACGCACCCAGCAAAACTGGTTCTTCCCCCATTTACGGGCAACCCGACCCTGACCCCATAATTCCGGCCATACTCAGCTGCATGCACTCCGCGCCCGGTCGATAGCCGACGCGTACCGCGAACCCGCCGACCGGACGCCGGCCGCAGGCGGTCGCACTCGTCGTGGTTGGACGCTCCCGTGCGCAACGGCAGCTGCCGTTACCCAGCGGGAGCGCCCGACCCATCCTCTTCTCTTCGGCTTTCGGACTCAGAAATCCTGTCCAAACTCGATGCCGAAGGTGCGCGGTTGCGCGGGCACGATATACACCTGACTGTCGAGGCTCGGATTGCTCTCAGTGAATCGCGACAGCTGCACATGGCGATTCATGAGGTTCGAGATGTACAAATCCACATGCATCCCGTTGACAGCGTTCGCGCCGATCTTCAGGTTGAACAGCGCATAAGCGGGCATGTTGCCTATCACTTTGTCCTGCGACGTCAGTAGCACCGAAGCGGTCTCGTTCTGATACATGCCGGTGAGCTGGACGTAGGGCTTCCAGTTGTCGATGAGCGGCAGGTAGTACCGCGCCACGATATTTCCCTTGAACTTCGGCGCGACCGGCAGATTGGTCCCGGCAGGGGTCTGCACCGGCGGCAGTGGGGTCGGACAGCTGACCCCGACGATGCAGCCATAGTAATTCTTGGTCAGCACCGGATCCATGAGCGTGAAATCCGTGCTCAGCATCAGGTTGTGAGTGGGCACCCATTGCACGCTGCTCTCCACGCCCTTGATGCGTGCGTCGCCGCCATTGGCGATGATCGTCACGCTGTTCGGCCCGAGGAAGGAGAACTGGAAGTTATTCCAATCCTCCCAGAACAGCGCGCCGTTCCATCGCACAGTATTGTCGAACCACTGGGTCTTCCAGCCCAGCTCATAGTTAGTCAGATAGTCCGCCTTGTAGGGCTCGGGATTGGGCTTCTGGCCCGCTGTCACGGCCTCAGCGATGCGGTTCACGCCGCCCGGGCGGAAGCCCTTGGAATAGGTGAGGTACACCATCTTGTTGGGCGTAATCTGGTAGGTAAGGTTGACTCTGGGCACCGACCCGCTACCCGTCGTCGACGCATCGAGGTCCGTACAGGGAGAATACTTGACAATGGATGGCTCGAAGCACGTCGCCGTTCCCTCGCCGCTGAAGAAGTTTGCGTTGAACCCATAGAATCCGAGCAGCGAGTTGTCATAATGGTAGAAGCGCATGCCGCCGGTCAGGTGCCACTGCTTCGTAATGTCCCAGGTGGCCTGTCCGTATACCGCGCGGTCGCGGTCGACGCGCTGCTCGTCGGTAAGCCAGATGGCGTTCGGAAATCCCGGCACCGACATGTTGGTCGTCGAGCCGCCGAGATAGCCCAATCCGTCGGGGTTGCCCGCGGCTGTTCCCCCTCCGTACACACTCGTCCAGCCGAAACCCGGCATGGTGTAGAGCTGCCAGATGTTGTGCATCTGACGCCCCAGGTACACGCCGACCGTCGCGTGGACCGGCTCATCGAGCGGCGTCGTGACACGCAGCTCCTGGCTCCACATCTCGAAATCCCCTGCCCCGATCACGAACTGCTGCGGCATGATCGGCGTTCCCGCGTTGCCAACGTAGTACGCGCCGGAACCGTTCATCTTGTCGTAGAACTCGGAGTAATCGCTGTAATCGGCGATCGAGTGCTGATTGCGCTTCATGTAGCTGCCGGAATACACGATATCGAAGTCGTGAATGTCGCCCCGGATCGTGAGCGCAGTCTGCGTCCAGGTGTCATGGGAGCTCTCCGGCCCGAAATGCACCAGCTTCAGGTACCCGACCGCTGGATCGTAGCCGAAGTAGCCCTGCGTCGAGACCGATTGGCCCTGGAATGTCGGCGTAACCGTCCACGGGTCGCCCCAGGGATCATCGAAGCCGAAACGCGCCTCGACCCGGCCGCCGTAGGTGTCCGAGGTATTGTAGTTATTCTTCAACCACGGCCCAGCGGTGATCGCTCCCTTGCCGACCGAGGACACCGGGGCGCACTGTCCGCTGCCGGCCGTGTAGCTGCTCGTGCTGTAGTAGCCGGGGTTCGTCTGGATTGCCCAGCTCGGGAACGAGCGTATGCCATTGAAGATGCAGCCATTCGCATCGGTGCCGGCGACGTTGCTGATGAAGCCGCCGTCGTGCACATCCCAGGCGACGAGGCGGATAGCAGCCTTCTTCCATAACGGGATGTTCACGTAGCCCTGGAAAACATGGCCTGGCCCGCCGTTCTCGATGATGTTCTCCTGCAGGTCGTAGCCTGCGGAGAACATGCCCGGATCCGGCTTGTTGGTGATGATGCGGATCGCTCCGGCTTCCGCGCTCGAGCCAAACAGCGTGCCCTGCGGGCCCTCCAGCACCTCGATGCGGTTGATGTCATACAGGTGCAGCGGCACCACCCCGGTGATGGTCGTAACCGGCTCCTCGTCGAGATACACGCCGACACTCGGCTCTGATCCCGAATGGTTGCCGTCGCCGCCGCTCACCACACCGCGGATGTAGACCAGCGAGGTGCCCGGCTCTCCATTGCCGCCCTCACCCTGGCTGCGCACGTAGGAGATGGCCGGCGCCATTTCGACGTAGTCGTCGAGGTTGACGATGTTGAGTTGTCGCAGCGTGCGGTTGTTGAACACTTCCATGCTGAGCGGCACGTTCTGCAGGTTTTGCCGGATCTTCTGCGCTGTGACCACGATCGTCTGCAGGTGAGCTGCGCCCGAGGCCTGCTGCGCGCGGGCCGCTGGCATCGCGGCCACCAGCACCGATGCGATCGGCAGGCTCGCCCGCACAAACGTGCGCAGCGGCCTCGCCCGGCCTGACATTTGCTCACGTAACAGTTTTCTACGTCGACTACGAGTCATGGTCGCCCCCGTGTTTTGTGGATCATGACATGACTAAGGCGAGGTCGCCTGGTTCGGTGCCGCCCGCTGGTGCGAACCGCTGCCATAAAAGGCCGGAACCCGCGGATACTCGATAAGAACATCTCCCAAGGCGCTCTTGAGCGGCGCCAGCCACGGCTCGTAGTGGCGCCATTGATCGAGTGCGGCACGGAAAATCGGCTGGCGCACCTGCTCTGAGCTCGCGGTGCGCACCGCGCGCTCGTTCTCGTAGAAACGCAGGCAGTCCGCGTGAAATGGCAACCGGCAGTGTCCCAGGATCCGGCGGATCTGCGTCTCCGTGTCCGCGATCAGAGTTTCGTAATAAACGCGCGCCACCCTGCCGGGCAGCACCTCGTCGAAATGCGCCATGAGCTCGACGTAGTCGCGGTAATACCGCCCGAGATCCTCGAGTCCGTAGGTAAACCATTGACCGCGAGCGAAATTCTGCTTGAAGCACGAGAAGCAGCACCCCAGAGGATGACGCCGCGCGTCTATGATTACGGCATTCGGCAGCATCAGCTGGATCAGACCCACGTAGAAGCAGTTGTTCGGCATCTTGTCGATGAAGAACGGTGCCTCGGTCTTGCGCATCGCGCGTGTTTCGGCGATGTAGCGCTCGCCGAGCGAGCGAAGCTCTGCGGGCGCCAGCGCAGCGACGCGCTCGAGGAAGGCGCCTGACTCCTCCTCGCGCTTCGGGCCCGCGAGCTCGCGGGCGATCCTCGGCAGCTCGGGCAGCTCCATGGTCCCCTCGACGAGCGGATGGCTCGCGAGGATCTGTTCGATCAGCGTCGAGCCGGCGCGCGGCAGGCCCACGATGAAAATCGGATCAGGAGCCTCGGCGCCCGCGCCGGCGCGCTCGCCGAAGAATTCCCGGGTGAACAGTTGCTTCGAGCGGCGTACGAAGCGGCTGTTTTCATCGGGGTCGTAGCCGTGCAGCCTGCGACGCAGCGCATTGCCCGCCGCGTAGTGAGCGAACGAGTCCTCGTAACTCGACGCATCCTCAAGCGCCTTGCCGAGCGCGAACTCGAAATGCAGCCGATCCTCGTCGGCGAGGCTGCCTCCGAGCGCCTCGCGCATCGCCGTCACTTCGACGTCGCTGAAGTGGAAGGTCTTGAGGTTGGCAAGGCTCCACCAGGCTTCCCCGAGGGTCGGCTCCATCGACAGCGCGCGCCGATAGGCGTCGATGCTTGCCGACACCCTGCCGGTGGTCCGCAGGACATGGCCGTAGCTCATCCACAGCTTCGGCTGATCGGGAAACTGCGCAAGCACCGATTCGTACGCCGCGATCGCATCGGCATAATTGCCGAGGTTGGCCGAAATGGCCGCATGCAGGCTCCGGTAGCCCGGATCCTGCGGCGCCTTAGCCAGCAGCTGCGCGCATTGAGCGAGCGCGTCCGCGCTCCTGCCCTGACGATTGAGTACGGTCGCGTAATTGTGCCGGGCCGCATCGAACCCCGGCATGAGCGCCAGGCATTGCTCGAGCAGCGACAGCGCATCCCCGTACCGCTGCAACCGGGCAGCCACTTCGGCGAGCATACGCAGCGCCGCCACGTCATTGGGATGACGCGCGAGCCGGTTTCGCAACAGCGCTTCTGCTTCGGGAACGCGGTTCTCGCGCAGGCACGCCGCAGCCTGCCGTAGGCGCGGATCCGCCGTGGCGGCGTTGATGTAACGGCCATACGCGGCATTGGCCTCCTGGGCATCGCCGGCAGCCGTCAGCACGCCCGCGAGGGCGAGCCAGCCATCCGGCGAACCAGGTTCCAGGGCGACCGCGCGGCGCAGCGTCTCGATGGCTGCCTCGACCTGTCCCGCAGTAGCGAGCGACTCACCGAACTCCCGGTGCGCCACCGCCCAGCCCGGCTGCGCGGCGCACAGTTGTCGCAGCGCGGCGAGAGCGGCTTGCGTATCCCCGCACTTGCGCTGCGCCACGGCCAGCAGCAGCCGCGCCATGGGGTGCTGCGGAACGCGCTTGAGGATCTCGCTCGCTTGCTCGGCGGCCAGCTTCGGTTCGGTCTCGAGCAGGCGGTCCGCATGCGCGAGAGCGGTTTCCAGGGTGCCGACAGGCTCCGCCGAGATGTTCACGCGCTCTTATCCGCGCTCACGACGGGTGTCGATGGAATCGACCATGATCATCCCCCTAATGACGAACGACCAGGAAAATACCGCCACTGGGGAGAGCCCCTCCCGTGAGACCCGCTAATGAATTTGTTTAGAGCACCGCCCAAGCTCACGAGCATATTATCAAATTTGCACGCTGGGTCGACAGTTCGTGCCCGGGTACGCCGGACGCCCATTCCGCATTCCTTCTGTGCCTCACTGCCGCCCTTCCCCGCGCAGCCCGCCTGGGAGGGGTCACCGGACGTGCGCAACGTGGCCCTACCACTTTCCAGCTTCGTGCGCCGGCGCACCGAGACTACCGTGGCAGCTCGTGGAGCGAGCTCGGGGCTGCGCATCGCCGACTAAACGGCTCTGCCACATCTGAGCTACGTGGGAAGATTTACATCGCGTAGAATCGACGCCACGTGACCCTCCGAAGCCCTGGTGATTCATCGAGCGGACATTCGCCGAATCGTCGAATCTCGTCGTGCTACGTCCTACCCTCCGGCGAATTTTGGCGAATCACTCGGAAACGTGGCACAATTTGATGTCACTCCCGAAGCCGCGCTAGCGCCACTTCCACGCACCAACCCTCCAGCCCGAACAGAGGGTGCAGGCGGTATCAGCGGGACAGCCTGTTGCAAAAGTGACGCGATATCGGGCGTCAACAAGATCTGCTACTACGATCGGCTTGGGAGCACTGTAGCCATCACAATACCGGAGACGAGCCTGTGTCCGCGAGTGTTGGAGTGACCCGCCTTTGGACAAGTGACCTCGTCCCGGCTGTCGGGCTGATGAGAATTCACCAATGCCCGACTGTGCGTACCGGTTACCTCTTCGCTCGGGTTGCGTCACGTTCACGCTTTCTGGCAAGCCGTTCCTCGTGCCCTCTTTGCCGCTGCCGGCGCTTCTCCGCCCGTCGGGCCTCGACGCGCGCGGGGTCGTTCTGCTCCTCAAACTGCTTGTGCGCTTCCATCACCGCCGCGTGATGCAGTTTCATCCGCATCAACAGATCACCTGCCCAAGAGCCGAAGAGCAACGGCCCGATCACCCGCTCGGCATTCGGTTCTCCGAGCAGTGCCCAGATGTCCGTCAGGATGAGCCGCACAGCGGATTCAAATTTATCGGCTGGAATGACAGCGCACGAATTAACGGCGGCAAGAGCTTGCGCAATGACGACTGCGCTGACTCGATTCAGGCGCGTGAGTCGAGCGAGCCGCATCTGTTTCGCTGCTTCGACCAAAAGGCCCTTGCGAAATTCCCGTGCTCCGCAGGTAGTGCATCCGACCTTGGTACATACGTTCCGCTTTAGAGCGTCACACAGGTAGGATTCCAGCCAGTTCATGCGAATGAACCTCGCCGAATTCCATCATTTGCCTGACGACTGCGTCTCCTGCGCGTGACGGCTGGGCCGATTTTCCATCCGATACTGGTAACATGGCCGTACATCGGCAACGGACCTTGGTTTCCCGTGAAAGTCAGCAAGCCCCACTTCGCATTGCGGGGCGGTGCATACATGCCACCATCGACCAAGCCATTCGTCCATTCCACATGTATCACAAAGTCTCGTACCCGGAAAGTGAGTAAATCAGCCTCAAGCGTTTTCAGTATGTCAATCGGAATCATGCATTCGCAATACCAATAGCCAGAGGTCGGCGATTCCTCGGCATTAACCCATCCCAAGGTTGCTGTCGGAGGCGACTCTTCGAGGCGTCTTCGGATTCGGTTGACGCAACGCCATGCCTCGCTGTCTGTTCTGTTATGCGAATCCTCAGAGAGAAACCGTGTATCCCGCCAGTCCTCCTTGACCTTCTCATTCGATTCCATGCGCGAGCTAAACTCCGTCGTGCGCGTCTGTCTCCCAATGATGCAGATCTCGTCTTCCGACACACACTGGCCGACAATGCAGGTTGATAGGACCGGATTCAGGAAGCCTGACAAAATCTCTTGCGCCGTCGCCGCAGACGATCGAGCCGTCGGATGGATCAATGCCGAGAGCAGATTGACTCCTGTCGTCTGGCGAGTCACAGCATTCCCCTGCCCTCACCCTTGTGGTGAGAGTTTTTTCATCTGCGAACCGGAGGACGGTCAATTTGAGCCCTCGCAGAAAGTGCGTGCGGATCGTTGAGCCGAAGCCACTGAATTCGTTCCCTCCTGTCTCATTCCCCGCATTCGGTAACGGCGTGGTGGACGACTGCGCACGGTGGGGTGGTGGCGGGGCGTCACCGAATTCATGGCATAACGTTCCCAACGCTTGAACGGCAAGAATCCCGTTGAAGCGCTACTTATAGCCTGTAGATACAGAGTCATCAAGTTCGCAGGACTGGTACGGGTCGTGACACGCTCGCCACCGTGCGAAAACCAACATCACAGCTTCGCAAGATCCTGGCGAACGACGTTGGAAATTATCGGAGAAAGGACGGGATTTCTCAGGAAGAGCTTGCCGAGGCTTGCGATCTGCACCGGACTGACATCGGGTCGATCGCGCGCTGCGAGCCGAACGTCCGCCTGGGCACGCTGGAGAATTTGGCCGGCGCCGTGCACGTGAGCGTCCCGGAGCTCCTGACCGCCCGGCGACGGGATTCGCGCCGGTCAAAGCGGCGACCACAGGGAGTTTCCGGGCGTCGCGCCATTCGCGTGCGGCGGCGCTCCGATCGCCGCCCATATACCACCTTGCCCGGCCGGCGGATCCGATTCCTTGTCGGCACCCGGAGTGCGGCCGATACGGACGGTCTGCGGCATCGCGCCATCGACGTGGAATCGGCCCGCTGCCGCCCCATGAGGCACCGTGATTCACTCAAAAAGGCCGCTATCGGCACCGCGTTTGGTACCCCATAACGAAGTTGGCTGATTCGACCATCTCTGAGATCGTTGCTTTTATTGGTCGGAGCGCCGAGATTTGAACTCGGGACCCCTTGCACCCCATGCAAGTGCGCTACCAGACTGCGCCACGCTCCGACGAAGGGCTGTTCTTCTTGGCGAACGACGCGAGCGGGGATGTCTCGCGCGGAAGGCTATGATACCCCGAATCCCGCACCCAGCGGGAGAGGATCAGCGCCTCAGGATCTTCAGCAGCTCCTCGAGCTCGAGCCGGATCTGCTTGGCGATCTGCTGGCTCTGGAACACGTCCGTGCGCGCCTCCTCGCCGGTCAGGTGATTGCGCGCCCCGCCAATGGTGAAGCCCTGCTCGTAGAGCAGGCTTCTGATCTGGCGGATCACGATCACGTCCTGGCGCTGGTAGTAGCGGCGGTTGCCGCGGCGCTTGACGGGCTTCAGCTGCGGGAACTCCTGCTCCCAGTAACGCAGCACATGCGGCTTGACGCCGCACAGCTCGCTCACTTCGCCGATGGTGAAATACCGCTTGCCGGGGATCGCCGGCAGCTCGGCGTTATTCCTGGGCTCCAACATACGCTTCGACCCGTGCCTTGAGTTTCTGTCCGGGACGGAACGTCACCACGCGCCTGGCGGTGATTGGAATCTCCTCACCCGTCTTGGGATTTCTGCCCGGCCGTGGGTTCTTGTCGCGCAGGTCGAAATTACCAAAGCCCGAAAGCTTGACCTGTTCACCGTTCGAGAGCGCAGCGCGCACTTCCTCGAAAAACAGATCGACCAGCTCCCGCGCCTCCCGCTTGTTCAGACCCAGCTGATTGAACAGCGCTTCGGCCATCTCCGCCTTCGTCAGAGCCATCGTTTATTCTCGTATAGTTGCGTTGAAGGTCACGCGCAAATCCGCCACCACCGCAGCGACGAGACGGGCCACGTCGTCGTCGGTAAGCGTGCGAGAAAAATCCTGAAAAATCAAGCCTAAAGCGACGCTTTTTCGTCCTTCCTCGATCCCCGGGCCCCGATATATGTCAAAAACTCGGAGATCGCGCAGCAGGCTCGACGCGACCAAGGCTACACGCTCGGCCAGCCGACTTAAAGGCACAGATTCATCCACGACCACGGCCAGATCGCGCCGCACCTGCGGCTGGCGCGAAATTTCCCGATACGCGGGCCGATCGAGCGCCAATCCGCCCCAATCGAGCTCGAACAGCACCGGTGTGTGGACGAAGTCCAGGCCCCTGACCAACGACGGGTGAAGCTCACCGATCCAGCCGATGGGCTTGCCGGACCGCAGCACGCGTGCGGCGCGGCCCGGATGCAGGCATGAATGCTCCTGCGGCTCGAAACGCAACTCCGCGTGCACGGACAACGCTGCGAGCAGTGCCTCGAGATCGCCCTTGACGTCGAAGAAGTCCACCGCATCGCGCATCGCGCGCGGCAGCCCCCACTGCTCGGGCATGCGAGGCCCGCATGCAAGTCCGCCCAACGTGTCGATCTCACACGTCACGCTCTCGCGTTGCTCGAACCGTGCGCCGTGTTCGATGAGACGAATCCTCTCGCGTTGGCGCCGCTGGTTCTCGAGCGCCGCAAGCAGCAGCCCTGGCCACAGCGACACGCGCATGACGGACAGATCGCTCGCGATCGGGTTGGCGAGCGCCAGCGCCGGCACATCCGCGAACAGTTGCTGCTGCAGCTGCGGATCGACGAACGCGTAGGTCACCGCCTCCTGGTATCCCCGGGCCGCGAGAACCTCGAGCACACGGTGCTCCGACGGCACCGATTCCGGCAGCGCACGCACTCGCTCGCCGGCGAGCGCGTCGCGCTCGCCGATCGCCCCGTAGCCGATGATGCGCGCGACCTCCTCGATCAGGTCCGCCTCGAGGGTGATGTCGAATCGATGCGAGGGTGGCTCGACCCGCCAGCCCTCGGGCAGCGCCGCAACGCGCATGCCGAGCGCCTCGAGCGTGCCCCGCACGCGCGCATCGTCAAATTCCGTTCCGAGCAGCCGCGCGAGCTGCGCTCGCCGCAGCGTGACCGGCGGGCGCACGGGCCGGTGCGATTCGGACTCGGCGAGCGTGAGGGGCCCGGCCGCTCCGCCGGCAATGCTCTGGATCAGCTCGATCGCGCGCGCAAGGGCGCGCTCCTGGCCGCTCGGGTCCACTCCCCGCTCAAAGCGCTGGCCCGCATCGGTCGTCAGCCCCCAACGCAGCGCGCGCCCGATGATCGCCTCGGGAGCGAAATACGCCACTTCGAGAAACACCTCGGTGGTCTCGGCACTGACCGCGGTTCGCGCACCGCCCATGATGCCCGCAATGCCCACCGGACCTGAACTGTCGGTGATCAACAACACGTCGGGCTTCAGTTGCGCAATGCGTCCATCCAGCAGCGTCACCGCCTCGCCGGATTGGGCGAAGCGCACACGGATCGCACCGTCGAGCTTGGCCAGGTCATAGGCGTGCATGGGCTGGCCGAGCTCGAGCATCACGTAGTTGGTGACGTCGACCACCGGACTGATCGAGCGTACGCCGGCGCGGCGCAGCCGTTCGCGAAGCCAGATCGGCGTCGGCGCTGTGTTGTCGATGCCCCGCACGAGGCAGCCGGCAAATCGTGGACAGGCGGCCGGCGCATCGAGATGCACCGCAACGGTGCCCGAGTGCGTTGCGGTCAGCGGCCGCAAGGCAGGGCCCGAGAGCTTGCCGCCCGCGAGCGCCGCGACTTCACGCGCAACGCCGATGATCGAGAGCGCATCGCCCCGGTTGGGTGTGACGTTCAGATCGAGGATCGCATCGTCGAGCCGCAGGTAGTCCCGCAGCGCAGCGCCCACCGGCGCCTCCGCCGGCAGCTCGACGATCCCATCCGAGCTGTCGGCGAGCCCGAGCTCCTTCGCCGAGCAGAGCATGCCGGCCGACTCGCTGCCGCGCAGCTTCGCCGCCTTGATCTTAAGACCCCCCGGGAGCACCGCCCCCACCACCGCGAGAGCGCTTTTCAGGCCGGCTCGCGCGTTGGCGGCGCCGCAGACGATCTGCAGCGGCTCGCCCTGCCCGGTCGCCACCCGGCAGACGCGCAGCTTATCAGCCTGGGGATGCTTCTCGGCCGAGAGAATCTCCCCCACCAGCACGCCGGAGAACTCGGGCGCGGCCGGCTCGAGCGCCTCGAGCTCAAGCCCCGCCATCGTCAGGCGCTCCCCGAGCGCCGCGGCGTCCCACGGCACGGCGGTCCAGTCGGTGAGCCAGGAGTACGGAACCTTCATGGTTTCACAGCGTCCGGAACTGCTCGAGGAAGCGCAGATCGTTCTCGAAGAACAAGCGCAGATCGTTGACGCCGTAACGCAGCATCGTCAGCCGGTCGATGCCCATCCCGAAGGCATAGCCGCTGTAGCGCTCGGCATCGATGCCGCTCGCCATCAGTACGTTCGGATGCACCATGCCGCAGCCGGCGATCTCGAGCCAGCCGGTGTGCTTGCAGGTGCGGCAACCCTTGCCGCCGCAGAACACGCACGACATGTCGACCTCGGCCGAGGGCTCGGTGAACGGGAAGTACGATGGCCGCAGGCGCATGGCAAGATCCTGCTCGAAGAACGCCTGCAGAAAGCCATGCAGCATGGCCTTCAGGTTCGCGAAGCTCACCGCCTCGCCGACCTTCAGTCCCTCGATCTGATGAAACATCGGGGAATGGGTCATGTCCGAGTCGCAGCGGTATACCCGCCCCGGCGCCACCACCGCGAGCGGCGCGCCGCGCTCGAGCATGGCGCGGATCTGCACCGGCGAGGTGTGCGTGCGCAGCAGCTTCCCGTCGGGGAAGTAGAAGGTGTCGTGCATCGCCCGCGCTGGATGATTCGGCGGGAAGTTCAGCGCCTCGAAATTGTGGAAATCGTCTTCGATCTCAGGACCCGTGGCGACTTCGAAGCCGGCGTGCTGAAAGAGCGCCTCGATGCGCAGCCGCGCCTTGGTGACCGGATGCAGCCCGCCGCGCCCCTCGCCCCGGCCGGGCAGGCTCACATCAATTTTCCCTGCCGCAAGCGTCCGCTCGATCTCCTCGCGGGTAAGCACCTCGCGGCGCGCCTCGATCGCGGCCTGCACGCGCGCCTTGGCGTCGTTGATCTGCTGACCGGCTGCCGGCCGCTCGGCGGCCGGCAGCCCGCCGAGGGATTTCAGCTGCTCGGTGAGGGCGCCCTTCTTGCCGAGCCAGCGCACCCGCGCCTCATCGAGCGCGGCAAGGCCGGCGCACGCAGCCACCTCGGCGAGCGCCCGCTCAACGAGGGAGGACAGCTCCTGCATGCCGGCCGGACCGCGGCCGGATCAGGCGACGCCCAATGCCGCTTTGGCCTGCGCCGCGATCGCGCCAAACGCCTCCGCGTCGTGCACGGCGAGATCGGCGAGCATCTTGCGGTCGACTTCGATGCCGGCTTTCATCAGGCCGTTGATCATCCGGCTATAGGAGAGCCCGTGAACGCGGGCGCCGGCATTGATACGCGCGATCCACAGTGCGCGGAATTCACGCTTCTTCTGCCGCCGGTCGCGGTAGGCGTACTGTCCGGCCTTGATCACCGCCTGTTTGGCGGCGCGATAGACCTTGCGCCGGGCGTTGTAGTAGCCCTTCGCCTTGCCCAGAACTTTCTTGTGACGGCGCCCGGCCGTCACGCCACGCTTGACTCGTGCCATCTCGAACCTCGCTCGGAATTACTTGTGATAGGGAAGGAGCTGCACGAGCCGACCGGCGTCGCTCTCGTGAATCAGGCTCGTTCCGCCCGAGCGGGCATGGCGCTTGACCTTCGGGTCCTTGTGCCCGAGGTTGTGGCGTCGCTTGGAGGCGTACCGCTTGAAGCCCTTCGCCGTTTTGCGAAAGCGCTTGGCGGCCGCCCGGTTGGTTTTCAACTTAGGCATGTCAACTCCTCAACTGTGAATGTAGCCCCGGTCACAAGGCGCCGCTCGGCGCCCGCTACGGGCGAACGATCCGCCGCCGTCCTTCGGCGGCAGACCGTCACTTTTTCTTCGGACCGAACACCATGACCATCTGACGACCCTCCATGAGCGGGTTCTGCTCGATCACGCCGTGCTCGGCCAGATCGCTCACCACCCGATCGAGGAGCTTGCGCCCGATGTCCTGGTGCACCATCTCGCGGCCGCGGAACCGCAAGGTCACCTTGGCCTTGTCGCCCTCGGTGAGGAAGCGCACCAGATTACGCAGCTTGATCTGGTAATCGGCCTCTCCCGTACCGGGACGAAACTTCACTTCCTTGACCTGGATCTGCTTCTGCTTGCGCTTCGCCGAGTGGGCCTTCTTGTTCTGTTCGAACAGGAATTTGCCGTAGTCCATGATGCGCACGACCGGTGGCTGCGCCGTCGGCGAGACTTCCACCAGATCGAGATCCGCGGCGGATGCCAACTGCAACGCCTCGGCACGGGACATCACTCCTGCCTGCGACCCGTCGGCCGCGATCACGCGCAGTTGCGGCGAGCTGATTTCCTCATTACGCCGGACCCGCTTGGTTACACTGGCTATGCGTCAATCCTCCAAAGTACGGCGCCCGCGGCTCTCGGCCTCGAGCCGGAGCCGTTCACTGAACGTCTCAAGGCTCATCGTGCCGAGATCCTTGCCGCTTCGGGTGCGCACTGACAATAAATTCGCGGCTACTTCCTTGTCGCCCGCGACCAATAGATACGGAACACGCTGCAGCGTGTGTTCGCGGATCTTAAAGCCCACCTTCTCGTTGCGCAAGTCGGGCTCGACCCGAAAGTGCTGATTTTTCAGGGATTCCATTACGGAACGTACGTAATCGGCCTGCCGGTCGGTGATGCTCATCACCACCGCCTGCACGGGGGCGAGCCACACCGGCAGCCGCCCGGCATGATGCTCGAGCAGGATGGCGAAAAAGCGCTCAAGGGAGCCGAAAATGGCCCGATGCAGCATCACCGGCGTGCGCTTAGCGCTCTTCTCATCGATGTAATGGGCGCCTAGGCGGCCCGGCAGATTGAGATCGACCTGCACCGTTCCGCACTGCCAGTCGCGGCCGATGGCGTCGCGCAGCACGAACTCGAGCTTCGGCCCGTAGAAGGCGCCCTCCCCCGGGTTCAGGATGTAATCGATCCCCGCGGCCTTGGATGCCGCCTTCAGGGCCTGCTCGGCCCGATCCCAGACCTCGTCCGCCCCGACGCGCTTCTCCGGCCGATCGGCAAATTTGATCTGCACGTCCTCGAAACCGAAGTCACGGTAGATATCGAGGATCAGTCGCGTCACCGCAACGCACTCCTCGGTGATCTGCTCCTCGGTGATGAAGATGTGGGCATCGTCCTGCGTAAAGGCCCGCACCCGCATCAGCCCGTGCAGGGCCCCAGAGGGCTCGTAGCGGTGGACCTTACCGAACTCCGAGAGGCGCACCGGCAGCTCCCGGTAGCTTCTCAGGCCGTGCTTGAAGATCTGGATGTGCCCGGGGCAGTTCATCGGCTTGATGGCGTAGAGGCGCTCATCGGGCGTCTGAGTGAGAAACATGTTCTCGCCGAACTTCTCCAGGTGGCCCGACTGCTTCCAGAGCTGCGCGTCCATCAGCTCAGGCGCGTTCACTTCCTGATATCCCGCCGCCTGCTGGCGCTCGCGCATGTACTGGATCAGGCTCTGAAAGACGATCCAGCCCTTGGGGTGCCAGAAAACCGCCCCGGGGGCCTCCTCCTGCAGGTGAAAGAGGTCGAGCTCCTTGCCGATGCGGCGGTGATCGCGCTTCTCGGCCTCCTCGAGGCGGTGCAGATACTCCTCGAGCTGCTTCTGGTCCGGCCAGGCGGTCCCGTAGATGCGCTGCAGCATCTCGTTGCGCGAGTCGCCCCGCCAGTAGGCGCCGGCCACCTTGGTCAGCTTGAAGGCCTTGAGCCGGCCGGTCGAGGGCACGTGCGGCCCGCGGCACAGGTCGACCCACTCGCCCTGACCGTACAGGCTGATCGGCTCGTTCGAGGGGATGCTGGCGATGATCTCGGCCTTGTAGTGCTCGCCGAGCCCCTTGAAGAAGGCAACCGCCTCATCCCGCGGCAGGACCCGCCGGCTGACCTTCTGGTCGGCCTTGGCGAGCTCGCGCATGCGCGCCTCGATGGCGGCGAGATCCTCGGGCGTGAAGGGGCGAGCAAAGGCGAAGTCGTAATAAAAGCCGTCCTCGATCACCGGCCCGATGGTGACCTGGGCTTCGGGAAAGAGCTGCTTGACCGCCTGGGCGAGCAGGTGTGCGCTCGAGTGGCGGATCACCTCCAGCCCCGCGGGGTCCTTGTCGGTCACGATGGCGAGAGAGACGTCGCGATCAATGACATAAGAGGTGTCGACCAGCTTGCCGTCGATCCGACCGGCAAGGGCCGCCTTGCGCAGCCCCGCGCCAATGGCCGCCGCCGCCTCGTCCACCGTCACCGGATGATCGAAGCGGCGCTCACTGCCGTCCGGCAATGTGACCACAGGCATGTCGATGCTCTCCCGATCGGAATCCGCTGCGCAACGCCGGTAGCCGCTTCCGGTCCCCGCCGGAAACGGCCGCCGTCAGAACTGGTAGGCGCGAGTGGGATCGAACCACCGACCACCACCATGTCAAGGTGGTGCTCTACCACTGAGCTACGCGCCTGAACTCAGGATTTGCCCCGAGGAGGGCCGCGAACGATACAAGAGCGCCGCGGGCCGTGCAAGCTAATCCGAGCCATTCCAAGAACTTACGCCCCGGGGCGGCGCCCGGGCGGGATCAGGCGAAGCCGAGCTCGAGCTGCTTCAGGCGCGCGATCTCATCGCGCAGCCGGGCGGCCTCCTCGAATTCGAGGTTCCGCGCCCGCTCGAGCATCTCGGTCTCAATCCTTTTGATCTGCCGCGCCAGCGCGGCCGGCTCGAGCGTCTCGGGCGCCGCGGCCGGGGCGCGGCGCTCCTTGCCTCCGGCCCCGCGCCGGCCGCGGGCCGCCGGCGCCGCGCTGCGCGCCCCTTCCATGATGTCGGCCACGGACTTGCGGATGCCGCGCGGGGTAATGCCGTGCTCGAGGTTGTACTCGAGCTGCTTGCGGCGGCGCCGGTCGGTCTCCTCCAGGGCACGGCGCATGGAGCCGGTGATCTGATCGGCGTAGAGGATCGACCGGCCATGCAGATTGCGCGCCGCGCGGCCGATGGTCTGGATGAGCGCGTGGTCCGAGCGCAGGAACCCCTCCTTGTCCGCATCGAGGATGGCCACGAGGGACACCTCGGGCATATCCAGCCCCTCGCGCAGCAGGTTGATGCCCACCAGCACGTCGAACTTGCCCAGGCGCAGATCACGGATGATCTCGGTGCGCTCGACGGTTTCGATGTCCGCATGCAGGTACCGGACCCGCACCCCGTGTTCGCTCAGGTATTCGGTCAAATCCTCCGCCATGCGCTTGGTCAGCGTGGTGATCAGCACCCGCTCGTCGCGCGCCGCGCACGTGCGGATCTCCGAGAGCACATCGTCGACCTGGGTACCGACGGGGCGTACCTCGACCTGTGGGTCCACCAGCCCCGTCGGGCGCACCACCAGCTCGACGGTCTGTCCGGCGTGACGCCCCTCGTACGCCCCCGGAGTGGCCGAGACGAAGATCATCTGCGGGGCGAGCCGCTCCCACTCCTCGAATTTCAGCGGCCGGTTGTCGAGCGCCGAGGGCAGGCGGAAGCCGTACTCGACCAGCACCTCCTTGCGCGAGCGATCGCCACGATACATGGCGCCGAGCTGCGGGATGGTCTGGTGGCTCTCGTCGATCACCAGCAGTGCGTTGCGCGGCAGATAATCGAAGAGGCACGGCGGCGGCTCTCCCGGGGCGCGGCCCGAGAGATAGCGCGAATAGTTCTCGATGCCCGCGCAGTAGCCGACCTCCTGCATCATTTCCATGTCATACATGGTGCGCTGCTCGAGCCGCTGCGCCTCGAGGAGCTTGCCCGCCTCGCGCAGCTCCCCGAGCCGCACCCGCAGGTCCTCGCGGATCTGATCGATGGCCCCGAGGAGGCGCTCCTTGGGCGTCACGTAGTGCGTGCCCGGGTACACGGTAAAGCGCGGCACCTTGCGCGAGATCGCGCCCGTCAGCGGATCGAACAGCGCCAGCGACTCGATGGTGTCATCGAACAGCTCCACGCGCACCGCCTCGCGCTCGGATTCGGCCGGAAAGATATCGATCACATCGCCGCGCACCCGGTAAGTGCCCTGGGTGAGATCGAGCTCGTTGCGCGTGTACTGCATGTCCGCCAGGCGCCGCAGCAGCCGGCGCTGGTCCAGGCGATCGCCGCGCACCAGGTGCAGGATCATCGCGAGGTAGGCCTGCGGATCGCCCAGGCCGTAGATGGACGAGACGGTCGCCACGATGATGGCATCGGGCCGCTCGAGCAGCGCCTTGGTCGCCGACAGGCGCATCTGCTCGATGTGCTCGTTGATCGAGGCGTCCTTCTCGATGTAGGTGTCCGAGGACGGGACGTAGGCCTCGGGCTGGTAATAATCGTAATACGAAACGAAGTACTCGACGGCATTGTGCGGGAAGAAGCCGCGGAACTCTCCGTACAGCTGCGCCGCCAGCGTCTTGTTGTGCGCAAGCACCAGCGTCGGGCGTTGCGCGCGCGCAATAACCTGGCTGATGACGTAGGTTTTGCCGCTCCCGGTGACCCCGAGCAGCGTTTGCGCGCTCAAACCGTCATTGAGCCCCTCGATGAGCTTGACGATCGCCTCGGGCTGGTCCCCCGCCGGCTGAAACTCAGCTTGAAGTTTGAATGGAATCTGTTCCACGCCAAAGCGGACCTCGTCGCAGGGTGGTATCGCCGGATGGTGGCGATGACGCCGATGGCTTAATATAGTCGAGCCAGTTGCTTTGGCGCATCACAGGAATCCCAGTGACTGTAACCGTCTCGCGGCGCGTCCAGCGCGTCAAGCCCTCGCCCACGCTCAACGTCTCCGCCCGTGCGGCACGTCTGCGGGGCGAGGGCAAGGATGTGATCAGCCTCGGTGCGGGGGAGCCGGATTTCGACACGCCCGAGCACATCGCCCAAGGCGGCATCGAAGCGATCAAGAAGGGGTTCACGCGCTACACCCACGTGGAAGGCACCAACGAGCTCAAGGACGCCATCATCGGGAAATTCGCGCGCGACAACGGCATCCAGTACGAGCGCTCGCAGGTCCTGGTGACCTCCGGCGCCAAGCAGGCCATTTACAACCTGTGCATGGCAATTCTCGACAAGGACGATGAGGTCATCATTCCGGCGCCCTACTGGGTGTCCTATCCGGACATGGTGCTGCTCGCCGACGGGCAGCCGGTCATCCTCACCTCGGGCGCCGCGCAGGGCTACAAGATCACGCCGCGCCAGCTCGCGGCAGCGATCACGCCAAAGACGCGCTTGGTGATTCTCAACAGTCCGTGCAATCCCAGCGGCGCGGCCTACACGCGCGCGGAGCTGCGCTCCCTCGGGGAGGTTCTGATCGATCAGCCGCGCATCGTCATCGGAACCGATGACATGTACGAGAAGATCTACTGGGGCGCGGAGCCCTTCTGCAGCCTGCTCACGGCGGTCCCCGAGCTCTACAGCCGCACCGTGACCATCAACGGGGTGTCGAAGACCTATGCCATGACCGGCTGGCGCATCGGGTACTGCGGCGCCCCGAAGGAGCTGGTCTCGGCCATGGCGACCATCCAGGGCCAATCGACCTCGAACGCCTCCAGCGTCTCGCAGCACGCCGCGGCGGTGGCGCTCAACGGCGATCAGAGCTGCGTCGCACGCATGAACGAGGCCTTCAAGGCGCGCCACGATTACGTGATCGAGGCGCTGAACCGCCTGCCGGGAGTCAGCTGCCTGCCGGGCGCTGGCACCTTCTACGCCTTTGCGGACGTGACGCAGGCCATGACGGCAGTGGGGTGCACTTCGGACACCGATTTCGCGGAAATGCTGCTCACCGAGGGCGAAGTCGCGGTGGTCCCGGGTTCGGCCTTCGGCGCCCCGGGGCACATTCGGCTGTCCTTCGCCTGCAGCCTCGAGACGCTGAAGAAGGCGATGGAGCGCATCGGTACCGTGCTCGCCAAGGGAAGCGCCGCCCGCCGCCGGTGACGCCATGATGTGGCGGGCACTGGCCGATGGGGTGGTGGTCTTGCACCTCGCCTTCGTCGCGTTCGTGATCTTTGGCGGCTTCCTCGTGTGGCGGTGGCCGCGGGCGATCTTCGCCCACATCCCGGCGCTCACCTGGGGAGTATGGGTGGAGATCTCCGGTCAAATCTGCCCCCTCACCTATCTCGAAAACCACCTGCGCCATCTGGCCGGCGAAGCCGGCTATCACGGCGGCTTCATGCACCACTACCTGCTGCCCATCCTCTACCCGCCCGGCCTCACCCGGCCCGATCAGTGGCTTCTCGCAGCGGCGCTGCTCGGCCTCAATGCGATTGCCTATGGGCGGGTGCTGGTGCGACGCAAGGCAGGGTCGCTGGGCAGCTCGCCGCAGAATCGCTGAGGCATTCTCGGCGGCGCGCCGCTCAGGGTAGCGCCTGGCATCGCATGCAAAATTTATTGCTGCGGATTTCTTGACGAGCGTCGGGTAGGCACCGCAAAATTCGCGGCCTTTCGCGGATCTCGCGAACCGGTTCCCCGGTAGCTCAGTCGGTAGAGCGTCGGACTGTTAATCCGTTGGTCGTTGGTTCGAGTCCAACCCGGGGAGCCATTTGTAATCAATAGCTTATCGCTATTTCATAATCTTGCTTCGGGATCGCATCAAGTAAGCTCTTGAACGGTCGGGCGCCAATTCGAGTCCCGAACGCGGATTCCGGTTCGGTTTCGCCATTCCAACACCTCGACCGCGGATCGCAACCGATTGATGGTACTCCTTACCTCTTTTCCAGCGAGGTGGTCGTGGGGGTACGTTTGGGGGTACGCCCGCGCCAATGAGGCGCCGTACCCCCACGTGTTAGCGAGCGACGCGTGGCCGTACCCCAGCAGACCCCGTTGACCCCGCTGAGCGGCTGTTAGGTCCTCGGGTGTCGAGACGAGCATATCTGTCCGCTCTCGAGGCGGGAGACCGTCCCCTAGCCGATGCCGAACTCCCGCCGAGCGGGCCTGAAAAATTGCGGACTCCGGCTTGCCGGTCTGATTCAGAGAGGGCCAGCGTCGACGCGACCTTCGCAGAGGGCAAAGTCAATTGTCCTTCTTCTGCTTTCTCAGCTCTTCGATCCGGCGCTGCAGACGCATCATCTCCCTCATCCGCGCTGCCGGAGTGCCCCATCTTGGCTCATCGGGCGCTTCGAGCTCGTCCCGCGGACTTTCCCTTTCCCCCACTTCTTCCTCGCGCGGCGCGTCGATCTTTGTCGCCTGCGCACCGCGATCGGAGATCTCAGCGCGCTCATGCCGCACCTCTACCGGGCAGGACGGAAGTCCTGACACCTTGTGATAGCGATCCAGTGCCGGTCTGTAATGTTCGATCGTGAATTCTCTCACGAGCGGGAGGTTGAGTATCGAGGCGAGCGGACGCCAGACCTCCCCCTCACCCGCTCGGATGCGCAGTTCGAGCGAGGGGCTCAGCAGATAAAAACCATGTGATACGCGCAGAAAGAGTGCACGGTTGTAGGCGTAGTCGCGGTTGACTTCGTTGCGCGCAAGAACACCCGAGACGTGTTGTCGTCGATTACGCTCACCTCGCAACAGGCTCCTCGGCAGATGCTCCCAGGCCTCGAGCACCGACTGCGAATCGAAGGCCCCGCCTGCCCCGCGATGTGCAGAGGTGAACCTGTCCTTGAGCAGCACCCAGAGCGTCTGGAAGAGCAGATACTCCGACTGGTGACGGTCGACGCGCACCAGCCGCTCCCCCGCCTTCAAATCGATACAGGCGGGTGCTACCCGCTCGTAGAGCGCCGGGAACGGTCCTTTCGCAAACTTCGGATCGTCAAATGCCGTGCGCATCGCCCAGTGCAGGGCGTTGCGACCGTAATGGTCAGTATTCTCCGGGTCCGCCCCGCGCTCGAGAAGCGCCTCGACGAGCGGCACGTTGCCGGCGGCGCACGCTGCCATGAGCGGCGTGAGATTCGCCTGCGTGCGGTGCTCGAGGCCGTACTGTTCGCATTCCCGCAAGATGTCCTTGAAGTAGCTGGCGGAGTACTTGACCCAGTGTTTGCGCGCTACTGCTCGCCGACTGTCCCGGAATGCATGCGCCGGACCGTAGTTGACCTCCTTCGCCAGCCGCATCGCCAGCACCGGCTCATCGTGCACCGCTGCCCACTCGTACAGGCGCTGCTTCTGTTTCTCGCCGGGGGCTCGATCGCGGAACACGGCATCGAGAGTATTGCGCAGATGCCCCTCGTCGAAGATCTGCCAAGGCGGCGCGGTGGTCTTCAGGATCGTGCGCCTGATCGCCTCGGCCTGCTCCTGCTTCCCGTGGAGCTCCAGTCGACGGGCCTCCTTCTGCCACTCCTCGATGCTCGAGCGCTGAGCCGCAACGTCGAGGGCGCCGCTCATCGAGAGCCCGAGGAGCTTCAGTAGTGGGTGCTCAACGTCGGATTCGATGAGGTACAGGTTCTCCACCGCCCGCGTCATCGCCACATAGAGTGCGTTGACAAAGAACTTGTAGACCTCGAGCGACTTGTCACTCTTGTCACGCGCGCGGGCATACTCCAGCACATCGGTCGCGAGATCCTCCCGCGATACTCCCTGGGCGATCTCCTCGAACTGTCGCCTGTATCCTGAGACACAGCGGTAGAGCACGATGCTCTCGTACTCGAGTCCCTTCGCCTCCTGTACGGAGAAGACGAGCGGCGTCGAGAAGCACTCGCGCACCTCGGCCTTGTCCTCCTCGCGCATCACGAGCACGGCGCACCGCGCCGACTGGCGGACCTTCACATCGAGCTCGCGCTTGATGCCATCCTTGTCCGGCAGGAGCGCCACGTGCCCGGCGAGCTCCCCCACCGCCCGCACCAGGAAGTTGCTCTCCCGGTCGATCGAGCCGAACCGCCGGTGCTTGACTTTGAGAAGGCCGTTCGCAGCACGCGTCACCTCCGAGCCGTTGCGGAAGTTGCTCGCGAGCACCCGGAGCTCCTGCCGGCCAGCGAGCTCCGGATCGCTCCAGAAGAGGCTCTTGACACGGCTCCAGGCGAAGAAGTTCGGGTGCACGATCTGGTTGGAGTCGCCGCAGAGCACGAACTGGCTCGGTTCCTGTAGAGTCTTGAGGACCAATGCGAGCTGAACCGCGGTCAAGTCTTGCACCTCGTCGATGACCACGAAGCCGTAACGCGGAGCGGCGAGCGCGCGCCACTCGTGCGCGAGCAGGTTGGCATCGAAAAGCTTCGCATCCACGAGCCAGCCCCGGTACTTCTCGAATAGATCGTAGAGCCGATCCCGCTCGCACGCGGGGAAGATCGACTGGCGGAGCCCGAGTACCCGATAAGCCTCGCGGTTCAAAATCCCGCCTGCCTGTGCCGCGATGACGCCGCGAATCTCCTCGAACGCCTGGTGAGCGTCGATCCCCTTGTAGGCCTGGCGGACCCGCGCGAACCACCCGGAGAAGTCGCGCCAAGTCGCCTCGCGTCCCGCAGGAACGCGAACGGACTCCATCAGCTCTCGATAGGAGAGGAAGGCAACGTCCTGACCCTCGTGCTCGAAACCCGCCCCGTAGTAGAGGTCGCGGGCGTGGCGCGCCAGGTAGGCTGACTGGGTCACGTAGAGCGCCTCGCCCGTCGCGCTCTTGAGCTTCTCGAGCGCAAGCGCCGTTTTGCCGCTCCCGGCCCCTCCCACGATGATGAGCGGCGGCGGGATGCGGTAGATGGCATCCTGCGCATCGTCGAAGGAAAGCGGCTTATCGAGAAAGTGGACGACCGGCCGCTCCGCGTGCAGATACCGCACGGGCAGTGCCTCGGCACGCGCCTGCACGACATCGGCATCCGTGATCTTCGCCTCATCGATTGCGGCGCCGCGCAAAAACCGGGACTTGCCGTAGTCGTGATTGCGCACGACCTCGAGCATCAGGGCGGAGAGCTCATCGCCGTACTTCACCAGGGTGAAGATCAGCCGATCCGCATGGTCGAGCTTGGCCCGGTAGAGACCCTGATGACCGGTGAGCTTTTTCACCTGCGCGGCGCGGAAATCCCCACTGCTGATCGCCTGCGCGGTCCGCGCGTACTGCGCGGCAAGTCCTGAGGTGTCGAGATTGGCGTAGCGGAGTATCCTCATACGCCGCCGATTGTACCGACGTTCGGCAGGGACGGAAGATCCCCCGATGAATGGAACCGTCCGGCCATCTTGGACCGGTCCGGCCAATTGCCAACCGTGCGATCCTGTTCCCCTGGCGCGTCATCCACGATTGACGGGACTCGAAGCTCCTTCCTGCTTGGTTTCCGCCGCTCGACCCAACCAGTAGCCCGGGCGGCGACGGTAATGAGCCAGCGCGAGTATCTCGACGGCCCCGTCCCGCTCACGATAGATGAGCGACAAAGGAAATGGTCGGAGGCGAACGCGGCGAATATCTGGCGGGTGATCGATCGGATATTGCGCCGGCCGCTCACAGACTCCCTGGACTATCTTCAGAAAGTGATCTCGGTACCGTCCGCCGAGGCCTTTACGCCGCGACTCGTAGAAGGCGATCTGTCCGAGGTGTTCCGCTTCCGCCGCCGGGTGGAAGCGATAGGTCATCGCAACAGCGCCCGTGCCTTCCGATCGACTTCCTCGGCGGAGATCAACTCGACTTCGCCGGCATCGATCTGCGCTGCCCGCTGACTGGCCTCCTCGAGCCACAGGCGGTCGAGATCTTCCGCTGAGAGCTCGTCGAGGCTGTCGAGGAGATCGCGGACCAGTCGTGCCCGATCTTCGGCAGGAAGCTTTAGCGCTTCGCGTTCGAGAGTGTCGATATCCATAATGCCTGTACCCGAAAGATCGAGGTTGCTCGTGTGCCCCAGGCATTATCCCAGAACTTGCGCCGATGATCTCGGCGGACCCCCGGCGTCTCTCGCCAGGAGTCGCAGCGCCTTACCTGGCCGCGCGTCTTCACTTCTTGGCGCGGGCCTGGCCTCCGGCGAGATGCATGCTCAGGCCGTATCACGGCGTATCACCGCATATCACCGCAGCACACGATTTCCAAGATAGCTTTAGGGGTAACTTGCCGGGCTAGCGAAAAACCGCTTGTCCGATCAGTGAGTTACACGCCAGTTCGAGTCCAACCCGGGGAGCCATAAGTAACTGATAACTAAACGGAAATTCTCCCCCTCGCCGAGGCGTGGGGTAATCAGCATAGACTGATTTTTCCGAGGTTTCGTGCGATGGGGCGAGTAGATTTTGGTGCCGAAATGTAGTCACTAAATAGTTGCATTCATACTGTGAATGTGCTATATCAGTCGTCATGTCGCAACGAGGTGGCGCGGTTCATGTCGTCACCACACGGCGCCGCTACAAAGGCCGTGTGTACGCGACGCATCTGCTGAGAAGAAGCTACCGAGAGGGAGAGAAGGTCAAGAACGAGACCGTCGGCAACCTCTCCCATCTTCCGGAGCCGTTGATCGAGGTGATCCGGCGCGCGCTGCGCGGGGAGACCTTCGTACCGGTAGGGGAGCGGCTGCAGGTGGTGCGCTCCTTGCCCCACGGGCACGTGCAGGCGGTACGCATGGCGATGCAGCGTCT
>JAKAXA010000075.1 GCA_021816775.1 Pseudomonadota bacterium | reverse complement strand
TGGATATTCAGGTCCGCGGCGCTCATGGAAGCGAGCTGGTTGCGCCCCTCCATACCGTCATTCGGGTTCCCTCGCCGGAGCCCTGACCGTTGCCGCATGCGCGTATGGCGCGAGCGCAAAACGGCCGGACTCCGTGCAGCGCGATCGCCGCGACCGAATCCGAGCATCGAGCGTGAGCGGCGCCGGATCGGCACGAAGGCCCGCCGCTGTCCTGCACAGCCGGTTCGCACTCGACTGCCGCAATCCGAGGGTGACGCTGCGGGCGGGGCATCTGCCGGCGCACCGACTGTCTGTTGCGCGCCGGATACCGTCACGGAGTGCATTTTGCAGGGCATGTCGGGATGGCGCGAGCGGCGTCGAAGCTTGACAATTTTCAAGACGCGACCCTATTCTGCATCCGCGGCAAGTGCGCGCAGATGCACGGGGGGTGATGCGGGTTTCTGCGCCAACACGTCTGCCCCACGACGGATTGTCCTGATAATAACGTTAAGTCGCGCATCATCAGGCTGGACACCAACAATACGAATGAGGAGGACTGGCATCATGCGATCTTCGCGTCTTCGACGGCATGCCCTCACTGCGGCGACAGGCACGCTGGCGGCGTTCCTCGCCCTCGGGGCGGCGCACGCACAGCAGCAGCGCGTGATCAAGCTGACAGTGAGTCCCACAGGCTACACACAATATGTGGCCAGTCACGCGCAGAAGGGCGCCGTGCACCTGATGCCGGCGAATACGCCCGCCGGCCTCGCGGCGAAGCGCCTCGGTCGCTTCAACATGAGCATGGGCGATGGTGGACAGTCCTTCGGGGGCGGCGATCAGAGTGCGGAGGGCGGCGGGACCCGTTATCCCGGGGATCTGCAGTATCACGGCGGCCCCGTCGTGCGCTCCGCGAAGGAGTATCTGATTTACGTGAACATGGCGACCAACGGCACCTGCAACACGGTCGCGACGTGCTGGGGTGATCCTCAGGGCTTCCTGCAAGACCTCGGCAACAGTAACTTCATCCATGTCGTCGATCAGTATGTCGGCGCCCGCGACGGCGACCGTTATCGGCCGTCGGGCGAAGCGATCGAGCTGACCTATCCTGCGACCTCCCCGTACACGGGGACGAGCGAGTACTCCGACCTCGACATGCAGACGATCGTGTACTACGTGACGACCGTGCTGGGTCTGCCGAGCGGCTATCACGCCATCTACGACATCTTCCTGCCGCCCGGGCAGGACGAGTGCGCGGGCCCGGGAGTGTGCTACTCGCCTGATGATCCTGCGACCTTCTACTTCTGTGCCTATCATGGCACCTCGGAGCTGCCCGCCCGTCCGACGCTCTATACCGTCGAGCCGTACCAGAACGTCGGCGGATGCTCGGTCAGGCCCAACACGCCGAACGGCTCGCTCGTCGATTCGACCAACAACGTGCTCTCGCACGAGACGATCGAGACCATCACCGACCCGAACGTGGCCGGTGCCTGGCCGACCGGCTGGTGGAACGAGCTGAACAACGGGATGTTCGGGCAGGAGATCGGCGACGAGTGCAGCTTCCTGCTGATCACGCCGCCGCCGCCGAGGGTGCCGGAGCCGACATCGAGCGTCTACTTCGATCCGAGCAACGTCAGCCTCAACGGGCACCGGTATGCCATTCAACCGGAATACAGTAACTCGGCGCACGGCTGTGCGACCGGGCCCGGTGGCGCTGACGGCTGGGGTGGCGGCTAGCGGGGTCCCTCGAGTGCAGTGATTCGAGCTGTAGAGCTCGGCGCGCTGGCCGCCCGGCACGGCGTACCGTGATCGCGCGCGACCGGGGTTGATCAGCCCCGGTCGGCGCGCAGCCGAGACCAACGCCTCGGCCTGCAAGTGCCGGCCGGGGCGTTGTTCGTTTCCCGTCGCATTGCGGGTGTCGACTGCCCACCGCCGGTGCGGCCCGCCACCGATGGCGGCTCACGCTGCCGCGCTCGAGTCGGCGCCTCGCCGACGGGAGGGTGGGGGCGGCTCGGGGTCAGGTCTGCGCCCGGCGCCAGCGGGCACGCGCAGCGGCAGTCCGGGACATGATGAGCGGCGCGCGCGCTCATCGCCGCCGCAGCGCGCTCACTTGCTGAAGGCGAGCCCGAGATCGATGTCCGCGGTGGGCGTCGCGCTGAACTCGAGCAGCGGTGTTGGGGCAAAGTGGCACAGGCCTGCGATGAGCGAGTCGGGCAGCAGCTCGATGCGCGCGTTCAGCGCCTTCGCCGCATCGTTGTAGCCCTCGCGGTAGGCGGCAATCGCCCGCTCATGAGCGCGCATGCGGAAGCGCAGGGCGCGCAGCAGCGTGTCGGCCGGCAGCCGTGGATGGCGCGCGGCGATGGGGTAGAGCTCGACGAGCGCGGCGCGCAGCGCGCTTTCCGCGGCGTTCACGGCCGCAATGTCTTGCTGGCTGCGTGCTGCATGGAGCGCCGTGCGGGCGCGTTGGGCACGCTCGCTGGCTTCGCTTGCACCCGGGTTATCCTGCTCGCACAGCTCGAGGAGCCTGGCGATCTCCCCTTCCCGCCGGTCCCACGCGAACTCGAGGCTGGACCAGGCGCGCGCCAGCCGCAGGCGGGCCCGCAGGAGGGCCCTGTACAGCGCGCCCGCGTAGCTGGCGAGCAGCACCGTCATGGCGGCAAAGACCGAGACGCCGATCATGGGTCAACCCCAGTTGTCCTCGCGTGCGCGTACCGATGTCCGCGCACTCTTACGACCAATTGCGCCGCAGTGCCAGTGTTACGATGTGGAACTGTGCGCGCGATAGCACTTTTCCCGCCCGCGCGGGCCGAACCGCCCGGGTTGGCAGGAGTTGCGTCGGCATACCGCGACAGATCTAATTGCGCTGCGGGAGTTGTGCCCGGTGCGTGAGTTCAGGAGACCAGACATGAAGCCGTACGTCATCTGTCACATGGTCGCCAGCGTCGATGGCCGCATCCTGCACAGCCGCTGGCGGCCCGAGACCCGCGACGGCGGTGCGCTGTTCGAGCGCCTGCACGAGCGCCTCAAGGGCGATGCCTGGCTGATCGGCCGGGTGACGGGAGAGGAATTCGCCAAGGGCAGCCCGTACGCGGCGCAGGCCGAGCGCACGTACCCGCGTGAGCCCTGGCTTGCGCGGCGCGAGGCGGCCGCGCTCGGCATTGTGCTCGATGCGCAGGGCAAGATCGCCTGGGGTCGGGCTGAGATCGGCGGCGATCCCATTGTGGTCGTGCTCACCAAGGAGGTCACGGATGCGCATTTGGAGGGACTGCGGCGCGACGGGGTCTCGTACTTCTTCGCCGGCGAGCGCGCGCTCGATCTGCACGCGGCGCTCGAATTCCTCCATCACGAGCTCGGCATCGAGCGGCTGTTGATCGAAGGGGGCGGTCATGTGAACGGCGCGTTCCTGCGCGCCGGGCTGATCGATGAGATCAGTCTTGCGCTGTGCCCCGCGGTCGATGGCGCGCAGGGCGCCCCCAGCGTGTTCGACTCGAACACGGCCGAGTCGCAGCGGCGTGCGCCGCTCAGCGGGATGCAGCTGTCGAGCTGCGAGGTGCTCGAGGGCGGCGCGGTGTGGCTGCGCTATCGGCTCACGAATGCCGTACGCGCCTGAGGCGCTGCGCGGCCGCCGGCGAGAGGGTCATTCGGCGTATAGTGCCGAGGTAAGATGTCACGGCAGGCGGGCGTCCTGACCATAATCGAGCCTAAATGCGCCGCGCCGATGGACCGGCATCGTCGGGACTGTCATCCCCGGGGGGCGAGCAAATGAAGCAGCAGAGCGCGGCGTTTGGCCGTTGTGTGGCGATAGCCCTTGCCGCCGTGGCGCTTCATGCGGCGCCGGCCCTCGCCAAAGGGCTGTTGCCGGTGCGCGTCGACACCGTGCACGGGCGGATCCTGCTGACGCTGCCGCCCCCCAACCAGCATGGCATCTACGGTCGCTACCTCTACGCCACATCTCTGCAGACCGGGCTTGGCTCGGCCGCCATCACCCTCGATCGGGGGCTCGACGGCCGTACGCAGCTGCTCGAGTTCCGCCGCATCGGCACTCATGTGGCGATTGCATTCGAGAACACACGCTTTCGCGCCGCCGGCGGCTCGCCTGCTGTGCGCGCCGGCGTGCGCGAGAGTTTTCCCATCGACGTCGTGTGGATGAGGCGCCCCGTCACCATCAAGCCTGGCGGCAGCGTGGTGATCGACATCGCCTCGTTTCTGACGCAGGACGTGATGCACCTGGCGAGCCAGCTCGATGCCGGCGGCGGGGCGCCCTTCAAGCTCGATGCGGCCCTGAGTTCACCGCTGCTGCGCTCGGTGCAGGATTTCCCGGACAACGTCGCATTCGCGACGCTCGAGACGTTCGCGTCAGCGGCTCCCGGCGCTGCCGTGCGCGGCGTCGCGCCCGATGCGCACAAGGTGAGCTTCGTGGTGCGCTCCTCGCTCATCAAGCTGCCGCCACCGGGCTATACGCCTCATCCCTACGACATTCGCGCCGGCGGCGAGCCGATCGGGGTGTACGACTACACCACGCCGCTCGGCGAGCGCGTGTTCCACGAGTACGCCACGCGCTTGCGGCTGCAGAAGATTCACCCCAACCGGGCACGCTCGCGCGTGCGCAAGCCGATCGTGTACTACATCGATCGCGCGGCGCCGCCGCAGATCCGCGCGGCGCTGCTGCGCGGGGTGCGCTATTGGGCCACGGCGTTCAATGCGGCCGGTTTCATCGACGCCTTCCAGGTCAAGCTGCTGCCGAGGGGCGTCAGCCCCAATGATGTGCGCTACAACGTCGTGTTCTGGGACGACCGGCTGACGCGCAGCTGGTCTTACGGCCAGCGCATCGTCGATCCGCGCACCGGGGAGATCATCCGCGGGGTTGCGGTGCTGGGCTCGCTGCGCACGCGCCAGGATATCCGGATCTTCCACGCGCTGGTGGGCACGACGTACGACAACACCGGCGGTCCCGATGACCCGGTGCGTGTGACCCTCATGCGCCTCAGCCAGCTCGCCGCCCACGAAGTCGGGCACACCCTGGGCTTCAGTCACAATTTCGCCGCGAGCACCCAGCATCGCGCCTCGGTGATGGACTACCCCGGACCGCGCATCCTGCTGAAGGACGGCCGCATCGACCTGTCCCGGGCCTATGCGACGGGGCTCGGCAGCTGGGACATGTTCACGGTGAAGTGGCTCTACAGCACGCCGCCGCCGGGGGTGAGCCTGGCTCACTACGACAGCGGCCTCGCCGATGCGATGGTCGCCTCGGGCACGCGCTACATCACCGATATCGATGCGCGCTCACCGGGCTCGCCGACGCCGTGGGCGAGTCTCTGGGACGACGGGCCGGACCCGGTGGCCGCGCTCAGGCACATGATGGCGGTGCGGCGGGTGGCGCTGGAGGATTTCGGGACGCGGGTTCTGCTGCCGAACGAGCCGCTTGCCGATCTGCGCCGCGAGTTCGTGCTGGTGTGGCTGCTACAGCGCTATGAGGCGGTTGCTGCGGCCAAGCTGGTCGGCGGCGTCGATTACAACTACGCCATCAACGGTCATCCGCACCCGCTCGCCAGGCCGGTCGGCGCGCAAGAGCAGAACTCGGCAATTGACGCTCTGCTGGCAACCCTGTCCACCCGCGCCCTGACGGTGCCGCCGCGGCTGCTGATGGAGCTGTCCTACGGCATCCACGGCGCCAACAACCCGCAGTTCAACCAGGAAGTGCTGGCGAACGCCGGCGGTGCGGTGTTCGAT